>DAIDKZ010000145.1 GCA_027449745.1 Acetobacteraceae bacterium
CCCGGGGATGCTAGAGTCTGTCCGCCGCAGGCGGAATTGCCGGAGGCGGATGAACAGACGCGTAAACAAGGAGCTAGAGCCTGTCAGCGCTTCAATGAAGCGCTGACAGGCTCTAGAGTCCGTCCGCTTGATAGAGCCGCCGGTAGGCCGCGCGGCCCTTCGGCGTGAGCAGGGCGTGGGCGAAGAAATCCCGGCCCTGGGCGATATACGCATCGAGCGTGCACACCGTGTGCAGGCGCCAGTATTTCAGCGCCCAGCCATGGGCGAAGGTGACCATCTGGTAGGTGGTGAGCTCGACATTGACTTCGCGGAACAGCCCCGCCGCGATGCAGGCGCGCAGCCCGGCGGCGATCAGTTCGTTGGTCTGCAGCTCGGCGGCCTTGATCAGCTCGCGCCGTGGCTGCGGCAGCGACTTGGTGGAGCGGTAGGCGAGCACCGTCGCCGCGCGGCGTGCATCGACGACGCGGCAATAGGCATCGAGGGCGACGAAGCAGCGCTGCAGCGGATCGGTCAGCCCGGCGAGCGCGGCCGGGATTTCCTGCTTGTAGGATTCCAGCACGCTGAGCAGGACGAGGAGAAGGACATCCTCCTTGTCCTCGACATACTGGTAGATCAGGCCGCTGCTGACCCCGGCCCTGCGCGCGATCTCCTGGATCGTGGTGCGATAGAAGCCTTGCCGCGCGAACAGCTCCGTCGCGGCGGCGATCATCTGGCCGCGGCGCTTCTGCACCAGGGCCCGGTCGGTCACCTGGCTCTTGACGCCCGAATGCTCGTCCGGCTCGATGTCCATGCGGTGCTGGGCCATTGCTGTCGTGCCGTCCGTCCGCGGGTGGTGCGCGTTTGTCAAGGGGCGGGGGCTCGCGAAGCGTGCCGCTCCAGCAGTTTCCCGGCGATCACCAGCTTCTGGATCTCGCTGGTGCCCTCGTAGATGCGGAGCGCGCGGATCTCGCGATAGAGCCGCTCCACGGCGACGCCGCTCACCACGCCGAGGCCGCCGAAAATCTGCACCGCGTCGTCGATCACCCGCTGCGCGGATTCGGTGGCGAACAGCTTGGCCATCGCGGCCTCGCGCGTCACCCGTCCGCCCTGCACGTCCTTGAGCCAGGCGCTGCGGTAGACGAGAAGGGCGGCGGCGTCGATGGCGAGGTCCATGTCCGCGAGCTTGGCCTGCACCAGCTGGAAGCCGGCGAGCGGCTGGCCGAACGCGTGACGCGTCACCGCGCGGGCCGTCGCCTCATCGAGCGCGCGGCGGGCGAAGCCGAGTGCCGCCGCGCCCACGGTCGCGCGGAAGACGTCGAGCACCGACATCGCGATGCGGAAGCCCTCGCCCGGCGTTCCCAGCATGGCGCTTCCCGGTACACGGCAGCCATCGAAGCGGAGCGTCCCGAGCGGGTGGGGGGCGATGACGTCGATGCGCTCGGCGACGGTGAGGCCGGGCGTTCCGGCCTCGACGATGAAGGCGCCGAGCCCGCGCGTGCCGGGCGCGTCCGAGACGCGCGCGAAGACGGTATAGACATCAGCGATCCCGGCATTCGAGATCCACGTCTTGGTGCCTTCGAGAACATAATCGCCGCCATCCGCCACCGCCCGCGTCGTCATCGCGCCGACGTCCGACCCGGCATCGGGCTCGGAGAGCGCGAAGGCGGCGATCAGCGCGCCCTCGCCGACGGCGGGCAGGTAGCGCCGCCGCTGCGCCTCGCTGCCGGCAAGGGTGATGGCGGCGCTGCCCAGGCCCTGCATCGCCAGAGCGAAATCGGCGAGGCCGGCGTGGCGGGCGAGACACTCGCGTGCGAGGCAGAGGCTGCGGACATCGAGCCCCTCGCGAGCGCCGCCATGGGCGCCGGGGATGCAGACGCGGAGCAGCCCGGCGGCGCCGAGGCGGCGCACCAGCGTCCGCGCTGCCTCGTCCAGCGCCGCGCCGCCGGTCGCGTGGCTGGCGGCGTCGAGGTCGGCCGAGCCCGCCCAGGCTTCGAGTTCGGCGGCGAAGGCGCGATGCCCGGCGTCGAAGAACGGCCAGTCGCGATAGGACAGATCGGCCATCAATTGCCCTCGAAGCGCGGGGTTTCACGGGCGGCGAAGGCGGTGTAGGCGCGGTGGAAATCCTTGGTCTGCATGCAGATCGCCTGGGCCTGCGCCTCCGCCTCGATGCACTCGCCGAGGCCGGCGTTCCATTCCTGCCACAGCATGGTCTTGGTCATGGCGTGGCCGAAGGTCGGCCCGTCGGCCAGGGTGCGGGCCAGCGCGTTCGCGTTCTGCGCCAGCACCTCGGGCTCGTGCAGGCTGGTGTAGAAGCCGATCCGCTCCGCCTCCACGCCGCCCATCGCGCGGCCGGTGTAGAGCAGCTCCGCCGCCCGGCTCAGCCCGATCAGCCGCGGCAGCAGGGTGCAGGCGCCCATGTCCGCGCCCGCCAGGCCGACGCGGACGAAGAGGAACGCCACCTTGGAGCGCGCGGTGCCGAGCCGGATATCGGCGGCGGAGGCGAGCATCGAGCCGGCGCCGGCGCAGACGCCGTCGATCGCGGCGATGATCGGCTGGGGACACTGGCGCATCGCTTTCACGACATCGCCCGTCATGCGGGTGAATTCGAGCAGGCCGGGCATGTCCATGCGCGTCAGCGGACCGATGATCTCGTGCACGTCGCCGCCGGAGCAGAAATTCCCGCCTTCGCCTGCGAGCACGACGGCTTTCACGTCCGCCGCATAGGCGAGATTCTGGAACAGGTCGCGCAGCTCGCCGTAGGAGTCGAAGGTCAGGGGGTTCTTCTTCTCCGGCCGGTCGAGCACGAGGGTCGCCACCTTGTTCTCGACCCACCAGCGGAAATGAATCGCCTTGTAGCCAGCAGCGTCGAACTCTCTCATCGTGATTGCCTTCCGATGCGGGCCGGCTCAGCCGACCATGGTGATGCCACCGTTGACGCTCAGCACCTGGCCGGTGATGTAGTCAGCGTCCGCGCTGGCCATGAACAGGATCGCCGCCGCGACCTCGGCCGGCTTGCCGAAGCGGCGCATGGGAATTGCCTTGATGAAGGCTTCGAGAAATTTTTCCGGCTCGGAGCGCAGCAGCGGTGTGTCGGTCGGGCCGGGACAGACGGCGTTGACCGCGATGTTGTGGCGGGCGCCTTCGCGGGCGAGCGATTTGCTGAAGGCGATCACGCCACCCTTGGCGGCCGAATAGACGCTCTCGCCAAGGCTGCCGACACGGCCGGCATCGCTCGCCACGTTGACTATCTTGCCGCTCTTGCGCGCCATCATGCCGGGGAAGAAGGCGCGCGCGAGTTCGATCGGGCCGAGGAGATTGAGCGCGATCACCTTGGCGATGAAGGCGTCGTCATTCTCGACGAAGGGCTGGATATGGCCCCAGCCGGCGACGTTGGCGAGAATGTCCAGCCGGCCGTGGCGCGCCAGCACATGGTCGCGGCAGGCGGCGATCGAGGTCTTGTCGGTGACATCGAGCCGGACGAATTCAGCCCGGCCGCCGGTGGCGCGCACCGTCGCGGCCGCGGCCTCGCCCTTGGCGGCGTCGATGTCGGCGAGGATCACCTCACCGCCGCCTGCGGCGAAGCCCTGCACCGCGGCCAGGCCGATGCCGGAAGCGCCGCCGGTCACGAGGGCGATCCTGTCTGCGAATTTCATCACGTAGTCTCCTCGTTGGCCCGCGGCTCAGGATTGGCGCACTTCAGCTTTGGCGCAGGCGGTAGCGCTGCACCTTGCCCGTTGCCGTTCTCGGCAGCGCCTCGATGAAGCGGAACTCGCGCGGGCATTTGTAAGTGGCGATCAGCGACTTGACGAAAGCGCCGAGTTCCTCGGCCGCGTCCGTCTCATGCTGGCGGGGCTCGCGCAGCACGACGCAGGCGCGCAGGATCGCCCCGCGCTCGTCATCCGGCACACCGACGACCGCGCATTCGGCGACATCCGGATGTTCCGAGAGCGCGCGCTCGACTTCCTGCGCGGAGATGTTGTAGCCGGCGGAGACGATCATGTCGTCGCTGCGGTCCACGTACCAGAAGCTGCCGGCTTCATCCTGTTCCATGATGTCGCCGGTCACGTTCCAGCCATTGCGCACGAACGCGGCCTGCCGCTCCGGGTCGGCGAGATAGCGGCACCCGGTCGGCCCGCGCACCGCCAGCCGGCCGCGCCGGCCGCGCGGCAGCGGCACGCCGTCATCGTCGAGAAGGCAGACCGTGTAGCCGGGGACGGCGCGTCCGGTTGATCCCGGATGCTCGACCGGCTCGCTCTCGGAGAGGCAATGGCTGAGCAGCTCGGTCATGCCGAGCCCGTTGACGATGTCGACCCCGGTCGCCTCGCGCCACCCCTGCCACAAGGCGCTGCGGAGATGTTCGCCGGCGGAAGCGCAGCGGCGCAGGCTGCGGACATCGAAATGGCCGATCTCAGCCAGCATGTGGTGATAGCCGGTGGGCACGCCGTAGAGGCTGGTGACCCGGTGGCGCGCCACGGCGGCGAGGATGTTCTCCGGCGCCGGGCGCGCGACCAGCGCTGCGGTGGCGCGGAAGCGCAGCGGGTAGAGCACCTGCGCTGCAAGCCCGTAGGTGAACGCCATCGGCGCGGACCCGCACACCACCTCGTCGGGCGCGACGCGATAGACCAGCGGCAGGCTGTCGGCGGCGGCCAGGATATCGCGGTGGAAATGCGCCGCCGCCTTGGGGTAGCCGGTGGTTCCCGAGGTGAAGGTGATCAGCGCGATGTCGTCCGCCGCGGTCGGAACGGTGGCGAAACCGGCCGGCTTGGCGGCGGCGGCGCGGTCGAGGTCCGCATCCGGGTTCGCGGCGTCGCCGGTGGCGGTGAAATAGGCGATCCGCGTCATCGCCGTCTGGCGACGAGCCGTCTCCAACTCGTCGGCGAGGTCGATGGCGCAGAGCGCGTGACTGATCTCGGCCTTGTCGATGATGTAGGCGAGTTCGCGCGCCCGCAGCATCGGCATGGTGGTGACGCAGATGCCGCCGGCCTTGAGCACCGCGAGCCAGCACGCCACCAGCATCGGGGCGTTGGCCGAGCGCAGCAGCACGCGATTGCCCGGGACCAGCGCGAGATCTTCGGCGAGCACGCGCGCGATGCGCTCGGCCCGGTCGAGCAGCTCCGCGTAGGTCCAGCTGTGATCACCGAAATGATAGGCGGGCTTGGCGCCGGCGCCGGCGGCCACCGCGGCGTCGATCAGCGCCGCTGCGGCGTTGAGCCGGTCCGGATAGTCGCAGAGATGCGCCGCCGCGTAGTCGAATTGCGGCCAGAGGGCGGGCGGCGGCAGGAGCGAGCGGGCGAACCGGTCGGCGTGGCCGCTGGGAACGCCGCCGGGCGGGCGCGAATGCATCATCATGCCGGTCGGGCCTTGGCAGTGTGTCGTCAGTGACTGAACAGTCATTCAGTCATTCTGTCAAGATTGGCGCCACGAGCGGCCAGCCACCGGCCTCAGGCGGAAAGGGGGCGCTGACGATCCGGGAGGTCGAGTTCGAGCAGCAGCGAGGCCAGCGTCTTGCCGTGCGGGTCGAGCGCGAGCGAGCGGGTGACGCCGCCAGCCAGCGCCGCGGTGAGCACGAAGTTCAGCGCGCCGAGCGCCGGCAGTTCGTAGCGCGTCACCTCGCCCTTCAGGATGGCGGCGAAATGGGCCCGCACGCGCGCTTCCGTCACGTGTTCCGCGAGCCAGGCATAGTCGCCCGGATCGTAGGCGATGACGGAAATCTGCGACGTGTCGCCCTTGTCGCCGGTGCGGGCGTGGGCCAGTTCGCGCAGGCGCATGTCAGGCCACCTCATAATGCAATTCGGGCACGACCTGCTCGCGCGCGATCAGCGTCGAGACCACACCGACGATCTGGCGCGCCGATTTCCACGCCCCGCCGCCGCCCGCCGGGCCATTGGTGTAGAGCGTCTCGACCTCGTTGCCGATGCGCACCGCCTCGGCGAGGCTCGCGGTGCGGCCGACCACGCGCACGCGCACTTCCGGCGGTTCGGCGAAGCCGCTGGCGTTGCCCGTGAGGTGCGCGGCATCGACGCCGATGAGCTCGAAACGGGTCTCGGTCGTCGTCACGCCGGTCAGCGCCAGGCGCTCGCGCACGATCGCCAGCGCCAGCCGCCCGCGCCCCGCGGCGCCCGGGCCGGCGTAGGAGATCTGCCCCTCGCCGACGAAACTGTCGAGATAGCCGACCGAGACTTTCAGCGTCGCCGGCCGCTCCCGCCCGCGGCCACCACGGACCGCGATGCGGTCGCGACCGAGCTCGGTGAAGCGAACGGCGGAAAAGTCGGCCACCACATCCGGCTGCAGGTAGGCGGTAGGGTCGAGCAGCTCGTACAGCAGCTGCTCCTTGCAGGTAGCGAGGCTGATCCGCCCACCCGAGCCGGGGACCTTGGTGATCACGGCAGACCCGTCCGCCGCCACTTCGGCGATCGGGAAGCCGAGCCGGGCGAGGTCCGGCACGTCCTTGTAGCCCGGATCGGCGAAATAGCCGCCGGTGATCTGGCCGGCGCATTCCAGCAGATGCCCGACCACGGTGCCCTGGCCGAGCCGCTCCCAATCATCCATTGCCCAGCCGAATTCGTGGATGAGCGGGGCGAGGAACAGCGCCGGATCGGCCACGCGGCCGGTGATGACGATGTCGGCGCCGCCGCGCAGCGCTGCAACGATCCCCTCGGCCCCCATATAGGCATTGGCCGAGAGGATGGTCTCCCCGAGCGAGGCAACCGTGCCGGGGCGCTCCAGCAGCGTGTGCTCGCCGCCGCGCACGGGCTCCAGCACGTCGTCGCCGGTGACGGCGGCGATCCTGAGCCCGGAAAGCCCGAGCTCGCGTGCCACCGCCGCAGTCGCGCGGGCCGCGCCGAGCGGGTTGGCCGCACCCATGTTGGTGATGATGCGCACGCCGCGCGCCGCGCAGGGGCGCAGCACGGCCCGCATCCGCGCCGTCAGCAGCGGGTCGAACCCGGCGGCCGGGTCGCGCAGCCGCTCGCTCTGGGCCAGCGCGATGGTGCGCTCGGCCAGGCACTCGAAGCCGAGATAATCGAGCCCGCCCTGCTCGGCGAGCTCGACCGCCGGCTCGATGCGGTCCCCGGCGAACCCGGCGCCGGAGCCGATGCGGATGGTTTTCATGCCAGGACCCCCTCCTCGCGGCGGCGTGCCCGCGTTATCGAAGCGCCGCCGCGCCAAGGCAAACCGAAATTTGCCCGGCTCGCCGCGGCGCAGGGTCTGTGGCAGAACAGGCCGCAACCGCATTGCCGGAACCGGCGCAAGAAGGGGGGACGACGCGCGATGGCCTCGAACACGAAGAAGGTGCTGGTGCCCGAAACCCTGGGCGCGGAGGGCTTCACGCTGCTGCGGGCGCGGCCGGACATCGAGACCGTGCCCTACGACCCTGCCCTTGGCGCGGCGGCGTTCCACGCGCTGCTGGCCGACGCGGCCGGCGTCGCGCTGAGTTTCACCCGCTTCGGCGCAGCCGAACTCGCCGCCGCCCCGGCCCTGCAGGTGGTGGCGCGCATCGGCGTCGGGTTCGACGCCGTGGACGTGCCGGCGCTCTCGGCACGGCGCATTCCGCTGATGGTGGTGGGCACCGCGAACTCGACCTCCGTCGCCGAACAGGCGGTGTTCTTCATCCTCGCCCTGGCCAAGCGCGTCGCCGTGCTCGATCGGCTGGTGCGCGACGGGCGCTGGGGCGAGCGTTTCGCCTATCTGCCGGAGGAGGTCGCCGGGCGCAGCGTGCTCATCGTCGGGTTCGGCCGCATCGGCACCCGCGCGGCGGCCCGGTGCGCCGCGTTCGGCATGCGCGTGTTCGTCCATGACCCGTTCGTGCCGGCGGCCGCGATCGCGGCGGCGGGGTTCCAGCCGGTGCCGGACCTCGACGCCGCGCTGGGCGAGGCGGATTTCGTCAGCCTGCATTGCCCGCTGAACGAGACCACGCGCGGCCTGTTCGGCACGGCGCGGCTGGCACGGATGAAGCGCGGTGCCTTCCTGGTCAACACCGCCCGCGGCGGGCTGATCGATGAAGCCGCGCTGCAGGCGGCGCTGAACTCGGGCCATGTCGCCGGTGCCGCCCTCGACGTGCTCGGCACCGAGCCGCCGCCGCGCGGCCACCCGCTGCTGGCGCTCGACAGCGTGATCCTCGCCCCGCACATGGCCGGCGTGACCGTGGCCTCGGTGGCCGCGATGGCGGCAGCGACGGCGCGGAACCTGCTCTCCGTGCTCGACGGCGCGCCGATCCAGGAAAACGCCGTCGACCCGACGGTGTTTGCCTGATCTAGAGCAACGTCCGATCAGACTGAGCCGCTTCGCGGTCAGTCTGATCGGGCAAAGTTGCTTTAGAGTCATAGGTTTCTAGAGCACGGTCCGACCAGATGATTCCATCAGGTCGGACCGTGCTCTAGCCACCGTGCTCCAGCCGATTCGCGCCTGAAGGCGGCCGCCGCGCTGGCGTCAACGGGCTGTTAACCCGGGGGCGCTTTCATTCGTGGGCATGAACCACACCCCATCCTGCCCCCCGGTCCCCGAGCTGCCCTGGCTGCCAGGCGGCGACGAGCGGCGCGCCGGGCTGGAGGCGGCGTCCGAAGCGCTGGTGCGCACGCTGCGCCTGGCCGGCGCGCTCGTCCGCTCGCGCCGCGCGGTCGATCTCGCCGGGCTGGAGGACTGGGTCGGCCGGCTCTGCGCCCGCGCGCTCGATCTGCCCTATGCCGACGGACAGGTCCTGCGGCCGCGCTTCGTCGCCGTTCTGGCCGAGCTCGACGCGCTCACCTGCGCCCTGGCCGAGACCGCGGTCACGGACTGAGCGCTTCCTTCAATCGCCCGGCAAAAGGCCAGGTCATGGTGCCCGAGTTCTCTTCCCTGGTGGTCACCGGCGCAGCGCTCGCCGCCGTGCTCGGGCTGCTCTGGCTGGCCCAGGCCGGGCTGCGCCGGGCTCGCCCGCTCTTGCGTCCGGCCGGGGCTCGGCTCGCGATCGAGGAGGCGATGGCGCTCGATTCGCGCCGCCGCCTGGTGCTGATCCGCTGCGAGGGCCAGCGGGCGCTGCTGCTGACCGGCGGCGCGCAGGACGTGCTGATCGGCTGGCTGCCCGGCGACGCCCAGGCGGGGCGGCGGCCATGAGGCGCGCGCCGGCCGGCCGCGCCCCGGTTCTGCTGCTTGGGGCGGGGCTGGTGGTGGCGCTGCTGCTGCTGCCGGGGCTGGCGCGGGCGCAGTCGGTCGCCATCGATCTCGGCGCCGCCGGTCAGGCCGGGGCGACGGCGCGGATGGTGCAGCTCACCGCGCTGCTCACCCTGCTGTCGCTGGCGCCGAGCCTGCTGGTGATGGCCACCGCCTTCACCCGCATCGTCATCGTGCTGTCGCTGCTGCGCAGCGCGCTCGGCACCGGCAACACCCCGCCCAACACGGTGCTCATCGGGCTGGCGCTGTTTCTGACCTTCTTCGTCATGCAGCCGGTGCTGGACCAGGCCTGGACGACCGGCCTGCTGCCGATGAGCGAGGGCCATGTCGAACCGCTGGAGGGGCTGCGTCTGGCGAGCGAGCCGTTCCGGCGCTTCATGGCGGCCAATCTGCGCGGCCCGGATCTGCGCCTGTTTCTTGACCTGGCCCACCTGCCGGCCCCGGCCTCGCCGGAGGTGGCGCCGTGGCGGGCGCTGGTGCCGGCGTTCATCGTCGGCGAGCTGCGCCGTGCCTTCGAAATGGGGTTCCTGCTGTTCCTGCCGTTTCTCGTCATCGACATGGTCGTTTCCAGCGTGCTGATGTCGCTCGGGATGATGATGCTGCCGCCGAGCGCGATCTCGCTGCCGTTCAAGCTGGTGTTCTTCGTCCTGGTCGACGGCTGGCGGCTCGTCTCCGGCAGCCTGGTGCAGAGCTTTGCCACCGTGCTCCGCTGACCTATATCCGTTCCGGGCCGCCCGTCGCGGCCGGAGGATGTTCGTTGGTGTCCTGGTTCGGGCGAGGCAGGTTGGGCCGGCGCGCCACCCTGGTCGGCCTGCTGGCCGTCGTCGGGGTGATGCTGACGCTGGTCTCGTATTCCGTCACTCTCTACCGGCTGTTCTGCGAGGCGACCGGCGCCTTCGGCACCACCCAGCGGGTGGCCGCCAATGCGAGCGCCGCGACCGGGCGCAAGCTGACGGTGCTGTTCGATACCTCGGTGGCGCCGAACCTGCCGTGGCGGTTCGTGCCGATGCAGCGCAAGATCGAACTGCGCGCCGGCCGCTCGGCGCTGGTCTTTTTCGAGGCGGAGAATCTCTCCGATACCGAGATCGTCGGCCACGCCACCTTCAATGTCACACCCGAGAAGGCCGGCGTATTTTTCAAGAAGATCGAGTGTTTCTGCTTCACCGAGGAACGGCTGGCGGCGCACGCCAAAGCGCAGATGCCGGTCGAGTTCTTCGTCGATCCGGCAATCGGGCGGGACCCCAACACCGCCGACATCGACGAAATCACCCTCGCCTACACGTTCTTCCGCTCCGCGCGCCCGAATGGGGCGGCGGATCTGGCGCGCTTTGCCCATGCCCCCCCGGACGCCGAGGCAGGCGAACAGCTCTTCGCCGAACAATGTGCCGGCTGCCATGCGCTCGATACGGCCCGGATCGGTCCCCCGCTCGGCCATCTCATCGGCCGGCGGGCCGGGAGCGTCCCCGGCTATCCCTATTCGCCGGCCTTGGCGCAGTCAGGCATCGTCTGGTCCGAGGCGACGCTGACCACCTGGCTCGCCGGACCGCAGGCGATGGTGCCGGGCGCCCTGATGCCCATGGCGGTGCCGGAGGCGGCTGCGCGGCGCGACATCGCCGCCTATCTGGAAAAGCTCGCCGGCCCGGCCAGCGTCGGGCAGGCCCCGGCGCCGCCGGCGCGCCCGCCCGGCGGAGCCGCCGCGCACGGCTCCGTGAGCCGCCCCTCTTGCCGCGCCGGGCCGGCGCCGCTAAGCCCTGCGCCTTCCCCCGTACCGTAACAAAGGCCAGCCCCCTATGTTCTCACGCCTGCTCGGTTTCATGTCGGCCGACATGGCGATCGATCTCGGCACCGCCAACACGCTGGTCTATGTCAAGGGCCGCGGGATCGTGCTGGCCGAGCCCTCGGTGGTCGCCATCGCCGATGTCCGGGGCAAGAAGCATGTCCTCGCCGTGGGCGAGGAGGCGAAGCAGATGCTCGGCCGCACTCCGGGCAACATCTCCGCCATCCGGCCGCTGCGCGACGGCGTCATCGCCGATTTCGAGGTCGCCGAGGAGATGATCAAGCATTTCATCCGCAAAGTGCACAACCGCCGCGCCTTCGCCTCGCCGCTGATCATCGTCTGCGTGCCCTCCGGCTCGACGGCGGTGGAGCGGCGGGCGATCCAGGAGAGCGCGGAGAGCGCGGGGGCGCGGCGGGTGCTGCTGATCGAGGAGCCGATGGCCGCGGCGATCGGCGCCGGGCTGCCGGTGACCGAGCCCTCGGGCAGCATGATCGTCGATATCGGCGGCGGCACCACGGAGGTCGCCGTGATCTCGCTCGGCGGCATCGTCTATGCCCGCAGCGTGCGCGTCGGCGGCGACAAGATGGACGAGTCGATCATCAACTATATCCGCCGCACCCATAATCTGCTGATCGGCGAGAGCACCGCCGAACGGATCAAGATCGACATCGGCGCCGCCAGCCCGCCTTACGACAGCGACGAGGGACCCTATCGCGAGGTCAAGGGGCGCGACCTGATGAACGGCGTCCCGCGCGAGGTCCTGGTGAGCCAGCGCCAGATCGCCGAGAGCCTGGCCGAGCCGGTCGCGGCCATCGTCGAGGCGGTGAAGGTGGCGCTGGAGAACACGCCCCCCGAGCTCGCTGCCGACATCGTCGACAAGGGGATCGTGCTGACGGGCGGCGGTGCCCTGCTGTATCGTCTCGATCAGGTGCTGCGCGATGCCACCGGTCTGCCCGTGGTGGTAGCCGAGGAACCGTTGCAATGCGTTGCCCTCGGTACCGGCCGGGCGCTGGAGGAGATCAGGCGGCTGCGCAACGTGCTCAGCACCATGTACTGAGCGCGCGGCGCGGGTCCTGCTCTAGGATCGACCACCGGCCGCCGTCGCGGCGGCCAAGCGCGGAGGGGCGACAGACGGCGTGATCCGGCTCTCCATCCCGTTGCGGCAGGCTCTGTCCCGGCTGACGCTGCCGGTGCTCATCGTCGCCGCCTTCGCGCTGATGCTGCTCGGCAAGGCCGATGCGGTGCTGGCCGAGCGCGCGCGCACCGGGCTCGGCGACGTGCTGGCCCCGCTCTATGCCGCGATCGCCGCGCCGCTCGGCGCGCTGCGCGCGGCGGTCGAGAACGGTGCCCATATCTTTACCCTCGCCCACGACAATGACCGGCTGCGCGAGGAGAATGCCCGGCTGCGGCAATGGCAGTCGGTAGCGCTGGCGCTGGAGGCGGAGAATGCGGCGCTGAAGGCCAATCTGCACTGGCTGCCGGACCCGGCCCCGTCCTACGTCACCGCCCGCGTCGTTGCCGATGCCGGCGGGGTCTATGCGCGCTCGGTGCTGATCTCCATCGGCCCGCATCACGGCGTCGGCAAGGGCCAGATCGCGCTCGACGAGCGCGGTCTCGTCGGGCGGGTGACGGAGGTGGGGGAGCGCAGCGCCCGGGTGCTGCTGATCACCGACATGAACAGCCGCGTGCCGGTGACGCTGCAGGACAGCCGCGCCCGGGCGATCATGGGCGGCACCAACACCCCGTTGCCGCGGCTGATGTTCTGGCCGGAGGGAACGCCGCCGGCCGAGGGCGAGAAGGTGGTCACCAGCGCCGAGGCCAATGCCTACCCGGCCAATCTGCCGGTCGGCACCGTGCACTATCTCGGCCCGAGCCAGCCGGTCGTCGTGCCCGCCGCGCGGCTCGACCGGCTCGAGATCGTGCGGCTGTTCGATTACGACCTCGGCGGCATCCTGCCGCCCGAGGCCTCGACGCGGCCGCAGCACGCGCCCGGGCCGCGCGCGCGCCGCACGGCGGAGGCCGCGGGCGGGGCCGTCGATGAGCCCTGAGCCGATCGACCGCCGTCCCGGCATCCGCCCGCGCCCGAGCCTGAAACGCCGGCTCGATGCGGCGGCGCGCTTCGCCTTGCCGGTCGGGCTGACCGCGCTCGCCATGCTCGCCCTCGCCGCACCGCTCGGCCTGCCCGCCCAGGCCGAGCTGCAGCCGCAGTTCGTGCTCGCCTCGGTGTTTTTCTGGACGCTCTACCGGCCCGCATCGATGCCGCCGGTCGCGGTGTTCCTGCTCGGTCTGCTCGCCGACCTGCTCGGCGAGGCGCCGCTCGGGGTCGCGGTCCTGAGCCTGCTGGTGGTTCACGCGCTGGTGCTGCGCTGGCGCCGGAGCCTCGCGCGGCAGAGTTTTCTCCTCGTGTGGATCGCTTTCGCCGCCATCGCCATCGCCGCGGCGCTCTTCGGCTGGGCGGCGACGTCGCTGCTGAGGGTACGGCTGCTGCCGTTTGCGCCGGTCGTGGTCGAGGGGATGCTGGGGATCGGCCTCTATCCGGTGCTCGCCGTGCTGCTGATCCGCGCCCATCGCGGCGCCGCCGCACCGGAACTGGCCTGACATGGCGCGGCGCGAGACGAAGCGGACCGGCGTCTTCACCCGTCGCGCGCTCATCGTCGCCGGCGCTGAGCTCGCAGCACTCGGCGGGCTCGCCGCCAAGCTCTACCAGGTGCAGGTCGCCGAGAGCGCGCGCTACGCGCTGGCGGCCGAGAACAACCGGCTCTCGGCGCGCCTGATCGCGCCGCCGCGCGGGCGTCTTCTGGACCGCGCCGGCACGCCGATCGGCGGCAACCGCACCAACTGGCGGGCGCTGCTGATCGCCGAGCAGACGCTCGATGTCGAGGCGACGCTGGACAATTTCAGCCGCCTGGTGCCGCTCGCCGATCACGAGCGGGCACGCATCGAGCGCGATCTGCACCGCCACCGCCGCTTCATCCCCGTGACCATGCGCGAATTCCTGAGCTGGGAGGAGATGGCGCGGATCGAGGTCAACGCGCCGGATCTGCCCGGTGTCGTCGTCGATGTCGGCACCACGCGCCTCTACCCTTTTGGCCCGACGCTGGCGCATCTGACCGGCTATGTCGCGCCCCCGAGCGAGGAGGATGCCGCCGACGACCCGTTGCTGGCGCTGCCGGGCATGCGCGTCGGCCGCGCCGGGCTGGAGAAGCATCACGACGAGGCACTGCGCGGCAAGGCCGGCATGGTGCAGGTGGAGGTGAACGCGCTCGGCCGCGTCATCCGCGAATTGGATCGCCAGGAAGGCACCCCGGGGGCGGAGATCACCACCACGCTCGATGCCGGCTTGCAGGAAATGGTACTGGCCCGGCTCGGCGAGGAGAGCGCCTCGGCGGTGGTGCTGGACGCGCAGAACGGCGAGGTGCTGGCCATGGCCACCAATCCCTCGTTCGATCCGAGCCTGTTCAATTCCGGCGTCTCCCAGGCGCAGTGGGCCGAATGGACCAAGAGCCGGCGCACCCCGCTGATCAACAAGGCGGTGGCCGGGCTTTATGCGCCGGGCTCGACGTTCAAGATGGTGGTGGCGTTGGCGGCGCTGGAGGCACGCACGCTCACGCCGGGCGAGCGCATCAACTGCCCGGGCTATCTCGATCTCGGCGATGCCCGCTTCCATTGCTGGCGCCATGGCGGCCACGGGCTGCTCGATCTGCGTGGCGGGCTCAAGAACAGCTGCGACGTGTTCTTCTACGAGACCGCCCGGCGCACCGGCATCGACCACATCGCCGCCATGGCCAAGCGGTTCGGGCTCGGCACCCGGCTCGACATCGAGCTGCCCGAGCAGCGCGTCGGGCTCGTGCCCACACGGGCCTGGCGCATCAGCCGCGGCCATCCCTGGAATCTCGGCGATACGGTGATCCACGGCATCGGCCAGGGCTTCCTCGAACTCACGCCGCTGCAGCTCGCGACCATGGCGGCCCGGCTCGCCAGCGGGCGGGCGGTCGGGCCGCATTTGACGCGCAGCGTCAACGGCGTGCTCCAGCCGGGGGCGACCTCGGCCTCCTGGCCGTCGCTGGGGCTGCCGGACCACGCGCTGCGCCTGGTGCGCGAGGGCATGTGGGCGGTGGTGAACGAGCAGGGCGGCACCGCGCCGGTGGCGAAACTCGGCCTGCCGGACGCGCAGATGGCGGGCAAGACGGGCTCGACCCAGGTGCGCCGCGTCTCGCGCGAGCTGCGCGAGCACGGCAACTTCAATTCGGCGAAGCTGCCCTGGGAGTTCCGCCCGCACGCGCTGTTCGTCGCCTTCGCGCCCTACGACGCGCCGCGCTACGCGCTCTCGGTCGTCGTCGAGCATGGCAATGCCGGGGCGGAGGCGGCGGCGCCGATCGCGCGCGACATCATGCTCGAAGTGCTGCGGCGGGATCCATCCGGGCACGGGCCGGCACCGCGCCTCGCCGAGGGGCCGCTGCAATGATGGAGCCGCGGCTGTGGCGGGAGACGTCGTTCGGGCTGACCGCCAAGCTCTGGCAGATCAACTGGCTCTATGTGCTGCTGCTGTGCGCGCTGGCGGCCGTCGGCTACACCGCGCTCTATTCGGTCGGCGGCGGCTCGCCGGCGCCGTATGCGACACGCCACGCGCTGCGCTTCGCCTTCGGCCTGGTGCTGATGCTGTCGGTGGCGCTGGTCGATATCCGCCTCATCGCCCGCCTGGCCTGGCCGCTCTACGGGCTCGGCGTCGGGCTCTTGGTGCTGGTGGCGCGGTTCGGCCATGTCGGCAAGGGCGCGCAGCGTTGGATCGAGATCGGCGGGCTGCAGCTGCAGCCGAGCGAGCTGATGAAGATTTTTCTCGTCCTGGCACTGGCCTCCTGGTTCCACCGCGCCTCGCACGAGCGCATCGGCAACCCGCTGTTCCTGATCCCGCCGGCGGTTGCCGTGCTGCTGCCGGTCGGGCTCATTCTCAAGGAGCCCAATCTCGGCACTGCGGTGATCACCGCCGTGGTCGGCGCCGCAATGTTCTTCGCCGCCGGGGTGCGGGTGTGGAAATTTGCCCTGATCGGCATCGCGCTGGCGCTGGCCGCGCCGCTCGCCTACAGCCACCTGCACGATTACCAGCGCGCCCGCATCACCACCTTCCTCCACCCGGAGAGCGACCCGCTCGGCGCCGGCTACAATATCCTCCAGTCCAAGATCGCGCTCGGCTCGGGCGGGATGTGGGGCAAGGGCTTCCTGCAGGGCAGCCAGGCGCAGCTGGATTTTCTGCCCGAGAAGCAGACCGACTTCATTTTCACGACGCTCGCCGAGGAGTTCGGCTTCGTCGGCGCGCTGGCGACGATGGGGCTGCTGACGCTGATCGTGCTGGGCGGCTTCGCCATCGCGCTGCGCTGCCGCCACACGTTCGGCAGGCTGGTGGCGCTCGGCATCGCCACCAACTTTTTCATGTACGTCTTCGTCAACCTCGCCATGGTGATGGGCGCGATTCCGGTGGGTGGCGTGCCGCTGCCACTGGTCTCGCATGGCGGGTCGGCGATGCTGACGACGATGCTCGGCTTCGGCGTGCTGATGTCGGTCTACGTCCATCGCGACGTGACGTTCGCCGACCAGCGCGACGACCTCTGACGGCGCGACGCCCGCGGTCCGGCCGCGGGCTCGCTACCAGGGGATTTCCTTGCCCGTGTAGTCGAGATAGGCGAGGCCGCCGGAGCCGAGGCGCGCGGTGATGACGTCGGCCAGCCCGTTGGTGGAGGTTTCGACATCGACCGCCGCCTGCGGTCCGCCCATGTCGGTGCGCACCCATCCGGGGTGGAGCAGCAGCAGGGTACGATCCTTGCCGGCGGCGCGCGTGCCGAAGCAGCGCACCAGCATGTTCAGCGCCACCTTGCTGGCGCGATAGGCCTCGTGTCCGCCGCCGACGGCGGCGGCGATGCTGCCGAGGATCGAGGACATGAAGCCGATCGTCCCCACCGGATCGACCAGCTCGGCGAGCGTCTCGGCGGTGCGGACCGGGCTCACCGCGTTGGTGACATAGAGCCGCAGCACCTCGGCGTCCGGCACGACGTCGATCGTGTCGCCGGCGCGGGTGTTGACGCCGGCATTGACGAACAGCAGGTCGAACCGCGCGCCGGCGAGGCGCAGGCAGAGGTCCCGCACCTGGTCCGGATGGTCGATATCGACCCCGGATTCGGTGCGCAGCCGGCCGCCGGCCGTGGCGCCGAGCGCGTCCAGCTCCGCCGAAGGCTGGCGCACGGTGGCGACCACGTTCCAGCCGCGCGCGAGGAATTGCTGCGCCAGGCCGAGGCCGAGGCCACGCGATGCGCCGATGATGAGGGCCGTCTTTGGGGTGTCGCTCATGCCTTGGGTTCTCCTGTCGAGGCCAGTGTTTCAGATGGCGCCCGTGCTTGGAAGGGGTGGCCGGCGGGCGGCGCGGAAGGCGCGCATGAGCCGGCCGGGCTCGTCGGTGGTGAAGGCGTCGGCAAAGGCATCGATGCCGGCGGCGATGGCGGCCCGCAGCGGCAGGTCCTCCCATTGCCGCATCAGCGCCTTCTGCTGGGCCAGCGCCCGCGGCGCGGCGGCGAGCAGCGTCTCGATCCAGGCGGCAACCCCGGCGTCGAGCGCATCGGCCGGCACGACGCGCTGGACCAGCCCCCACGACGCCGCCTCCGCGGCGGTGAAATGCTCGCCCAGCAGCAGCATCTGACGCGCCCGTCCCCAGCCGACGAGCATCGGCAGCAGCGCTGCCTCGACCACCGAAGGGATGCCGACCTTCACTTCCGGCATGCCGAACACCGCGTCCTCGGCGGCGATGCGCAGGTCGCAGGCGGCGGCGATCTCCAGCCCGGCGCCGAGCGTGTAGCCGGCCAGCCGCGCGATGACCGGGACGGGCAGGCTACGCACCGCCTCGCAGACGCGATGGATGGCGGAAATGAACGCGCGCGCGCTGTGCGGATCCAGCGCCGCCATCTCGTCGAGATCGGCGCCGCCGATGAAGGCGCGCTCGCCGGCACCGCGCAGCACCACCGCGCGCAGCCCCGGCCGCCCGGCGAGCCGCTCCAGCGCCTCGGCCAGCGCGGCGAGATCGGCCCGGCCGACGATGTTGAGCCGGTGCCGGCCGCTGACGGTGACGGTGGCGATCGCCGCCTCGGCGCTGCCTGCGTCCGGGCGGGCTGGAGGTAGGGGGGGCGCATCCGACGGCATGGGGCTGGCTCCGCTGCTGCTGGCCTCGACGCGAGAGTCTCGCCGGTCCCGTGCCGCGGACGCAACCCCGATGGGGGCAATCATGACAAGGCCGCGAAGCCGGGGTAGAGTGGCCGTGACGGGACGGCCGGCCGGTGCCTTTCGGGCCCCGCCGCCCGGCCGGATTGTGATAGGAACGACGTGAGCGACACGCCTGACGACGCGCCGGCCGGGCCCGGCGGCCCCTCCCATGACATCGTGCCGGTGACCGTCGAGGAGGAGATGCGGCGCTCCTATCTCGACTATGCCATGTCGGTCATCGTCTCGCGCGCGCTGCCCGATGCGCGCGACGGGCTGAAGCCGGTGCATAGGCGCATCCTCTACGCCATGCACGAGGCCGGCTGGACGCCGGACAAGCCGTACCGCAAATCGTCCCGCGTCGTCGGCGACGTCATGGGCAAATACCACCCGCACGGCGATTCCGCGATCTACGACGCCATGGTGCGCATGGCGCAGAGCTTCTCCATGCGCGTGCGGCTGATCGATGGCCAGGGCAATTTCGGCTCGGTGGACGGGGATCCGCCGGCGGCGATGCGCTACACCGAGGCGCGGCTAGCGCGTTCGGCGATGCATCTGCTCGCCGACATCGACCGCGATACGGTCGATTTCCAGCCCAACTACGACGAATCGGACAACGAGCCGCGGGTCCTGCCGGCGTCGTTCCCGAACCTGCTCGTCAATGGCGCCTCCGGCATCGCCGTCGGCATGGCGACGAATATCCCGACGCACAATCCGGGCGAGATCATCGATGCGACGCTCGCCCTGATCGCCGATCCGGACACGCCGCTGGATGCGCTGATGTCCTTCGTGCCGGGGCCGGACTTTCCTACCGGCGGCATCATTCTCGGCCGCGCCGGCATCCGGAGCGCCTTCGAGACGGGCCGCGGCAGCCTCGTCGTCCGCGCGCGCACCGAGATCGAGGACATCCGCCGCGACCGCCAGGCCATCATCGTCACCGAAATCCCCTACCAGGTGAACAAGACCGCCCTGCTCGAACGCATCGCCGAACTGGTGCGCGCGAAGCAGATCGAGGGCATTTCGGACCTGCGCGACGAGAGCGACCGCGAGGGCATGCGCATCGTCATTGAGCTCAAGCGCGAGGCGACGGCCGAGGTCGTGCTCAACCATCTGTTCCGCTTCACCCAGTTGCAGACGAGTTTCGGCGTCAACATGCTGGCGCTGGACAATGGCCGGCCGCGGCTGATGGGGCTGCGCGAAGCGCTGGGCTGCTTCATCGGCTTCCGCGAGGATGTCATTCTCCGCCGCAGCCGCCACGATCTCGCGCGTGCGCGCGACCGGGCGCATCTGCTGGTCGGGCTCGCGATCGCGGTCGCCAATATCGACGAGGTGATCCGCCTGATCCGCGAGAGCCGCGACCCCGCCGGCGCGCGCGCGGCGCTGATGGCGCGGACCTGGCCGGCGGCGGACGTGCTTCCGCTGCTCGCGCTGATCGACGATGTCGGCAATGTCGTCATCGACGGCACGGTACGCCTGACCGAGACGCAGGCGCGCGGCATTCTCGACTTGCGCCTGCAGCGTCTGACCGGGCTCGAGCGCGAGAAGATCAACCAGGAGATGGGCGAGGTCGCCGCCCAGATCGGCGATCTGCTTGCCATCATCGCCTCCCGCCCGCGCCGGATGGAGGTGATGCGCGCCGAGCTCGAAGCCGTGCGCGCCGAGATCGCCACGCCGCGGCTCACGACGATCGAGGAAGCGGCCGCCGACCAGGACGACGAGAGCCTGATCGAGCCCGGCCAGATGGTCGTCACCATCACGCGCGATGGGTTCATCAAGCGCACCGCGCTGGAGATTTTCCGCGCCCAGCGCCGCGGCGGGCGCGGGCGTTCCGCGGCGGGCACGCGCGGGGACGACATCGTCACCCGCAGCTTCAATGCCCACACCCATCAATGGGTGCTGTTCTTCTCCAGCGGCGGCAAGGTCTTCCGCGAGAAGGTCTGGCGCCTGCCGGAGGCCGGCCCGACCGCGAAAGGCCGGGCGCTGGTCAATCTGCTGCCGGAGCTGGGCGGTGATGCCATCACCGCCGTGCTGCCGCTGCCGCAGGACGAGGGGCTGTGGGAACAGCTTCATCTCGTCTTCGCCACCGCATCCGGCTCGGTGCGGCGCAATCGTCTGTCGGATTTCCGCAACATGCGCGCCTCTGGGCTGATCGCGATGAAGCTCGACGCCGGCGACCGGCTGATCGGCGTCGCCACCTGCCGTGACGGCGACGACGTGCTTCTGGCCACGCGCCTCGGCCGCTGCCTGCGCTTCACCATCACCGACGAGACGCTGCGGGTCTTCGCCGGGCGCGACAGTTCCGGGGTTCGCGGCATCCGTCTTGGTGCCGGGGACGAGGTGATGAGCCTCTCGGTCCTGCGCCACGCCGAAGCGACGACGGAGGAGCGCGCCGCCTATCTCCGCGTCGCCGCCGCGCGCCGCCGCGCCGGCGGCGAGGATGAGGCGGTGGCGCCGGAGGGCGAGGAGCCGGTCGCCGAGGTCACGCTCTCGCCGGAGCGCGCGGCCGAGCTCGAGGCGGCGGAGGAACTGCTCCTCACCGTCACCGATGGCGGCTTCGGCAAGCGCTCCTCGGCCTACGAGTACCGCGTCGCCGGCCGTGGCGGGCAGGGCATCGCCAACATCACCCTCGGGCCGCGCACCGGCCTGGCGGTGGTGGCGACGCTGCCGGTCCGGCCGGGGGACCATGTGATGCTGGTCACCGATGCCGGCCGCCTGATCCGCGTGCCGGCCGATGAGGTGCGTATCACCGGGCGCTCGGCCATGGGCGTGACGGTGCTGCGGCTCAATGCCGGCGAACGCGTCACCAGCGTGTTCCCCGTGCTTGATGGCGAAGCAGGGGGCGAAGCGGCGGGCGAAGCGGGGGGCGAAACCGGGGCGGAGGAGGACAGCGATGGCTGAAGCGGGCCACAAGCCGCTGGTTGGGCTCTATCCGGGGACCTTCGACCCGATCACCAACGGGCATCTCGACATCATCACCCGCGCCGCGCGCATGCTGAACCGCCTGGTAATCGGCGTGGCCATGAACGCCGGCAAGGGGCCGCTGTTTTCGATCGAGGAGCGCGTCGAACTCGTGCGCGAAGAGGCCGCGCGCGTCGCCGCGCACAACGGCATGGTCATCGAAGTGCGCCCCTTCCACGGCCTGCTGATCGGGTTCGCCCGCGAGGTCGGCGCGCGCGTGATCGTCCGCGGCCTGCGGGCGGTGTCGGATTTCGACTATGAATTCCAGATGGCCGGCATGAATGCCCGGCTGGACACCGGCATCGAGACGGTGTTCCTGATGGCCAGCGAGCGGCACCAGTTCATCTCCTCGCGCTTCGTCAAGGAGATCGCCCAGCTCGGTGGCGACATATCGAGCTTCGTGCCGGCGGTGACGCTGGCGCGAACGCTGCAACGGGTTGGCCGCTGAGGCATCGGTGCTAGTGGCGCGATTTGGAGACACGACATGCGTCGACGGACTTTCCTCGCGGCACTGTCCGCAACCCCGGCAATGGGAGCCCTCATGAGCGAGAACACATCGGCGGAGAACCTCGCGGATCTGCAGCCACCGCTGGAGCCGCAGAACACGGTCTATCTGGACCTCAGCTACGGCCGCGTGGTGATCCAGCTGCGCCCGGATCTGGCGCCGCTGCATGTCGAGCGGGTCAAGACGCTGTGCGCCGAGGGGTTCTACGACGGCACCCCGTTCCATCGCGTGATCGAGGGGTTCATGGCCCAGGGCGGAGACCCGACCGGCACCGGCACCGGCGGCAGCAAGCTGCCCAATCTGCCGGCCGAGTTCACCAACAAGGCGCATTTTCTGCGCGGCACGGTGGGCGCCGCGCGCACCTCCGACCCGAACACCGCCAACAGCCAGTTCTTCATCATGTTCGCCCCGGCGCCCAGCCTGGACAACCAATACACGATCTGGGGCCGTGTCGTTCAGGGCATGGAATTCGTCGACAAGATCAAGCGCGGCAGCGGAGCGAACGGCCTGGTGAAGGACCCCGACCGCATCGTCCACATGCGGCTCGCGACCGCCGTCAGCAAAGGCTGACCGGCGGACTTGACCGCGCTGGCGAGGTAGCGTTCAAACCCCGCCAGCCGCCGCGGCGGCACGAGCCCGTAGCTCAGCCGGTAGAGCACGAGACTTTTAATCTTGGGGTCGAGGGTTCGAGTCCCTCCGGGCTCACCAAAATAGCGCCAGGAGATCGCACGCATAATTTCCGGCCGCGACGGGCTTTGCCGGCGGTGTGGGCGGGGCCCGTTCTGTTCGGGCGTTGGAGCCCTCGGCGAACCGGGGCAGGGCGCTCTATGGGGAGCGCGCGCGGTTTCGTGGCATACTCCGGCCGGTGAACCAGTCCGGAGTCCTGTCATGATCAATCTGGTCCCGCTCACGGAGAGGGATTTTGCCCCGTTCGGCACCGTTGTCGCGCTGGCGCGTGGGCGGGCGCGGTTCGGCCTTGTCGATGAGCTGCAGAATCTGCGCGCCTCGGCCCGCCCGCATCTCGACTTTGCGACGCTCGCGATGAAACCGTTGCCGCTGGACGCGACCCTGATGGAACGGCATGCGACGTCCTCGCAAAGTTTCGTGCCAATCGACGCCGCTGCCTATCTCGTTCTGGTGGCGCCGGCTTCCGCCGACGGCGGGCCGGACATGGCCCGGGCCCGTGGCTTCGTCGCTGCACCGGATCAGAGCGTGACCTATCGGGCCAATGTCTGGCACCACCCCGGCACCGCGTTGGAGCGCGATGGTCTGTTCGCGATCTTCACCTTCCGCGCGGGGGACGATGCGGACACTGAGTTTTCCACCCTGCCTGCCCCAGTGCGCGTCCTCGGCCCATGAACCGGATCGGGATCGATATCGGCGGCACCAAGATCGAGATCGCGGTGCTAGCCTCCGACGGTACCATTGCGTTCCGGCGCCGCGTCGCGATGCCGACGCGCTACGGTGCCGCGCTGGAGGCCGTCGCCGGCCTGGTCGAGGCGGCCGAGGCGGCAGCCGGGCCTGCGGCGAGCGTCGGGGTCGGGTTCCCTGGCCGTATCGACCCCGAGAGCTTCCATGTCCGCGACGGAACCGCGCTCAACGGGCATGCGATCGACGCCGATCTGGCCGCGGCGCTCGGCCGCCCGGTGCGCGTCGCCAATGACGCGGTCTGCTTCGCCCTCAGCGAGGCGACGGACGGCGCCGGGCGCGGGGCGCGCGTCGTGTTCGGCGTCATTCTCGGTACGGGCGTCGGCGGCGGCGTGGTCGTCGATGCCCGGCCCGTCCTCGGCGCCAACGGTCTCGCGGGGGAATGGGGCCATAACCGCTTTCCGTTCGAGAACCCGGCCGACCTGCCTGGCAAAGCCTGCTGGTGCGGCCGCCGTGGCTGCATCGAGACGGTCCTCTCCGGCGTTGCCCTGGCGCAGGACTGCGACGGCCCGGCCGCCCACGATGCCAGCACCATTCCCACGCGGGCGGCGGCCGGCGACAAGCGCGCCCAGGCCGCCTTGCGCCGCCATACGGAGAACTTCGCCCGGGCGCTCGCGGAAATCGTCAATATCCTCGATCCGGACGTCATCGTGCTTGGCGGCGGCCTCTCGAACATGGCGCATCTCTACACGGAAACCCCGGACCTGATGCGCCGGTCCCAATTCTGCCGGCTCGGCCGGACCGCGGTGCGGCGTGCCGTCCATGGCGACAGTTCCGGCGTCCGGGGCGCGGCTTGGCTCTGGCCGGACGATTGAGAGCGGCGCCGGCGCGTCGTTCCCGCCGCCCGCTCACCCGGGCGGCGGGGCACTTCCGGCGCACCGGGGCTACTCGGCGGCGATCGAAAGCGGGTTGGGAGCGCACTTGCGCCGATCCTGAGCCGAGGTCAGGCGGGCCATCCGGCGCAGGTCCGATTCCGTCAGCCGCAGCGCTGCATCCACCCAGATATCGGTGACGTCGAGCAATTCCTCGAGGGTGACGGGGTTCACCCGGCGGCGGGCCTGATACACGGCCTCGTGCGCGTTATGGCGCCGCTGGTGCCGATCGATGAGGTCGCGCACGGCGAGCTCGCCCATGCCGTCCTCGGCCACGACGTCGACCAAGCCCATGTCGTGCAGTTCCTGGGCGGTGTATGTGCGACCGCTGAGGATCATGCGCTCGGCGCGCACGGCATCGAGCCGGCGCGACAGGAAGCTGTAGGCGCCCATGCCCGGGAACAGGTTGAACAGCACTTCGGGCAGCCCGAACTTGGCGCTCTTTTCGGCGACGATGAGGTTGCAGGCCAGCGCCGCCTCGAATCCGCCGCCCAGCGCGTCACCTTGGACCAGCGCGACGGTGATCATCGGCAGGCCGAAGCTGATGGAATTGTTGTACACGGCTTCGATGCAGTGATGCGCATAGTGGCGCAGCGCGGAGCGGTCGGCGGCGCGGATACGGTCGGCGAAGAGGGCGAGGTCGCCGCCGAGGCTGAACGCGCCGGGGATGCGGGAGGCCAGCACAAAATATTTGAGCTGGGTCGCGCCGGTTTGGGCGCGGCGGGCAAATTCCTGGCGGACGCCGCGCTGCATCGCGGTGATGTCGGCGAGGAGTTCCGGGCTGAAGCTGGGCCGGCCGGCCGGCTTCATGAAGCACCAATAGGTGGCGACTTCGGGATCGATCATCGTTTCGAGATGCTGGAAGCGGACGGGAGCCTGCGCTTCCGGGAGCTGGACCACCGTAGGTGCCATTAAAGCAGCGGCGTCCGGCATCATGAGTGAAGAGTCGTTTTTCGTGTCAGTGTTAACGCTCACATAGGTTTTGGGATGATAGGTCATCGGGTGATCTCCTCGGGCAGGATATGAACGCAGGGGTTCCCTCGGGTGGACTGTACCCAAGTCGGCTCCCACCCGGGGCGGACGAACGACATCTTGAAGCGGTCGCGCGCATTTCGCCACTGAAATGCGTGCCCAAGCGCGCGAATCCTACGTGTGGTTGTATAGTTTCACGAGGTGCACGCATTCGTATTGGTCCATCGTTAAGGAAATAACGGGCTAATGCGGCGCAGACACGTGCTGCAATACGATTGTCGGGCGATGTCGCCGCACCAAGCTCGCCTCCGAGCCGCGCTTCAGCTGCCCGGCTCGAGGCTGGATGCCGCGTCCTCCCATTCCTCATGCCAGGTGCGTCCCTCGCGTTCGACCAGAGCGATCGCGGCCGTCGGACCCCAGCTGCCGGCCGAGTAGGGCCGCGGCGCCTCCGACGACTCGGTCCAGCCTCGCAGGATTGGCTCGACCCAGGCCCAGGCGGCTTCCACTTCGTCGCGGCGCATGAACAAGGTCGTGTTGCCGCGCACCGAATCCATCAGCAGCCGTTCATAGGCGTCGGGATAGCGCGTGCCGAAGGCTTGTTCGAAGCTGATATCCAGCCGCGCCGGGCGAAGTCGGAGTCCGCCCGGTCCGGGGTCCTTGGTCATCAGGGCGAGATGCATGCCTTCGTCGGGCTGCAGCCGCACGATCAGCTTGTTGGGCTGCAACTCGGCGGCCTCACGCGGAAACAGTGAGAACGGCACGCTGCGGAACTGCACGACGACCTCCGAGACCTTGCGCGGCAGGCGCTTGCCGGTGCGCAGGTAGAACGGCACGCCGGCCCAGCGCCACGAGCGGATTTCCGCCTTCAGTGCGACAAAGGTCTCCGTGCGGCTCGGATGTCCGAGCTCCGTAGCATACCCGGGTACGGCGCGTCCGCCGATCGCGCCTTGCGTGTACTGCCCGCGCACGGTGAGCTGGCTTGTCTCGTGCGGCGCGATCGGCCGCAGAGCGCGCAGGATCTTCAGCTTCTCGTCGCGAACCGCGTCCGCGTCGAGCGACACCGGCGGCTCCATCGCCAGCAGGCAGAGAAGCTGCAGAAGGTGATTCTGCAGCATGTCGCGGAGCGCGCCGGCACGGTCATAGTAGCCGGCGCGGCCTTCGACGCCGACGCTCTCGGCGACGGTGATCTGCACGTGATCGACGACGTCGGCGGTCCACAGCCGCTCGAAAATGGCATTGGCGAAGCGCAGCGCCATCAGGTTCTGCACCGTCTCCTTGCCGAGGAAATGGTCGATGCGGAAGGTCTGGCGCTCCGCGAAAATCTTGCCAACCTCGTCGTTGATCGCGCGTGCCGAAGCGAGGTCGTGGCCGATCGGCTTTTCCAGCACCACGCGCGCCTGCGCGCTCACCAGCCCGAACGCGTGGAGATTGCGGCAGATCGGGCCGTAGAGATCGGGCGCGGTGGCGAGGTAGAACACGCGGACCCGCTCCGGCGCCTCGGCGAGCAGCCGCGCCAGCGCCTCCCAGCCTTCGCCGGACGTGCCATCGAGGGCGAAATAGCTCAGCCGCTCGCAGAAAAGCCGTGCATCGTCGCCGGCGGTTTCCGCCGCGGGCAAGTGCGCTCGCAGGGCCTCGAAGACCTTGGTGCGATAGTCCTCGGGCGCGATCGCCGTGCGGGCCGCGGCGATCACCCGGCTATCGTGGGGCATCTGGGCATCGCGCCAGCGGCGGTAGAGCGCCGGCATGAGCTTGCGCAGGGTCAAATCCCCCGTGGCGCCGAACACGACGCCATCGAAGGTTGCCACGGGAATGATCTGGGCCATCGGGTTCTCCCTGCCGGCCGGGTTGACGGCCATGGTCGCAAGTGTGCGGGACTTGCAGACCCACGCAAGCCACCGTCAGACGGTGACGGGTGGCGGCCTGATCGCCTTCGCCTCGTCGGCCGCGCGCCACAGGTACCAGGCGGCCGCCGAGCGGAACGGGCTCCAGGCGCGGCCACGCTCGGCCAGGTCGCGGGGGCGCGGTTGGGCATCGAGCCCGTTGATCAGGCGCCAGCCCTCGCGCACGCCGTAATCGTCCACGGGCAGCACATCCGGCCGGCCGAGGCTGAAGATCAGCAGCATCTCGACGGTCCAGCGGCCGATGCCACGGATCGTGGTCAGTCGGGTGATCAACGCCTCATCGTCGAGGCGGGCGGCGGCCCGGCGGCTTGGCACGGTGCCGTCCTCGGCGCGGGCGGACAGATCGCGCAGCGCCGCGACCTTGCTCGCGGAGAAGCCGCAACCGCGCAGCGTGGCCTCCGGCGTCGCGAGCACGTCCGCCGCGGCGGGGAAGGCGCCCTCGGGGAAGAGGGCGAGGAAGCGGCCCAGGATCGCTTCCGCGGCGCGGGCGTGCACCTGCTGATGGGCGATCGCGCGGAAGAGGGCCTGATACGGCTCGCGCCCGCGGTCCGGCACCAGGCGTAGCGGACCGACACGGCGGATCAGCGCGGCGAACGCCGGCTCCGTCGCTGCGAGATGGCGTTGCGCGGCGCCCTTGCGCGATCCGGCCCGAACTCCGAGTGGCATGTCCATGCGCCTTCTCCCGTGTCTCCGATTCAGACGGACGGCTCGGCGATTCCTTTCCGCGCGGGTTTGGTCTAGAATCGACCCACTTGGAAGGCAACGTGGCATGACCTCAGCCAACCCGGTTCAACGGCGGATCGAGCGATCGGAGGAGGAGCAGCTTGCCGAGGCGGCGCGGCAGACGGCGAGCCTCGCCGCGCTCGCCGTCACCCTTCTGCTCGTCGTCGTTGGGCTCTATCTGGTCCAGGCGCTGCATCGCAGCAGCGCGCTGGAGGATTGCGTCATGGCCGGCCGGACGAATTGTGTCGAGCCGATCGTGCTGCCGTGACGCCGTGCGGCCGGGTGCGCTGGCCGCAACCGCGATTTGGCTCAATGGACGTCAGGCGTTAGAGCTGCCGGCATGCGATTTCACGACCACCCGCCACATTCCGGCCGCGGCACCGCGGGGCGCGACAGCTATCACCATGGCAATCTGCGCGAGGCGTTGATCGGCTGTGCCATCGACCTGATCGCCGAGCGTGGACCCTCCGGGTTCGCGTTCGCCGAACTGGCCCGCGCCGCCGGGGTCAGCCCGGCGGCGCCGTACCGGCATTTTCGCGACCGCAATGCCCTGGTCAGCGAAATCGCCCGTCGCGGCTTCGATCGCTTCACTGATGCGCTGGCGGCGGCGTGGGATGGCGGCCGGCCGGACCCGGTTGCGGCGATCGAGGCGTGCGGG
>DAIDKZ010000146.1 GCA_027449745.1 Acetobacteraceae bacterium
GCGCCGCCATCACCGCCGGCGCGGACGTGCTGGTGATGGATGACGGGCTGCAAAATCCAACCTTGGTGAAGACGACGACGCTGCTGGTGATCGACGGCGCGCGGGGTTTCGGCAATGGCCGGGTGCTGCCCGCGGGGCCCCTGCGCGAGCCGGCCGAGGCGGCAGCTTCGCGGGCCACGGCGGCGGTGCTGATCGGCGCGGATGCCACGGGGGCGCTGGCCCGGCTCCCGCCCGGACTGCCGGCCCTGCGCGCCGACCTGGTGGCGGATGCGGCGGCCCGCGCGCTGGCCGGCAGCCATGTCCTCGCCTTCGCCGGCATCGCGTTCCCGGACAAGTTCTACGCCACCCTCGAGCAGGCCGGTGCGGTGCTGGTCGCCCGGCGCGGCTTCCCGGACCATCATCGCTTCCGCACCCGCGAGCTGGCCTGGCTGGAGGCGGAGGCGGTGCGGCTCGGCGCGCGGCTCGTGACCACGCCCAAGGATGCGGTGCGCCTGCCGCCGGCGTTTCGCGCCCATGTCGCCGTCGCCGGGGTCGGCCTGGCTTGGAGCGACCCGGCGGCGATCGAGGCCGCGCTCGACCGCTGGCTCGCATGACGCTCGCCCAACGCGTGGAAGCCGCCCTCGTCCGTGCCGCGCTGGCGCTCGTGCGCGCGCTGCCGGCGGTGGCGGCGTCCGATCTCGGCGGTGCCGTGGCACGGACGCTGGGTCCGCTGCTGCCGGTCTCACGGGTCGCCGAGACCAATCTCCGCCACGCCCTGCCGGAGCTCGACGCCACCGCCCGCCGGCGCGTGATCCGCCGCATGTGGGACAATCTCGGCCGCACGGTGGCGGAATTCCCGCACCTGCCGGCGTTGCGGGAATGCCCGGCCGGGCCGGGGTGGGAGATCGAGGGCGCCGACGTGCTCCGCGCGCTGGCCGGGCGCGGCGGGGCGGCGATCTTCTTCTCGGGCCATATCGGCAACTGGGAGCTGCTGCCGCCGGCCGCGGCGGCCTATGGCGTGGCCTTCG
Source organism: Acetobacteraceae bacterium (assembly GCA_027449745.1). Taxonomy (GTDB): domain Bacteria; phylum Pseudomonadota; class Alphaproteobacteria; order Acetobacterales; family Acetobacteraceae; genus JAJZVV01. Next base: position 1,008 of record DAIDKZ010000146.1, read on the forward strand.
CCAGCGTCTATCGCGCCGCCAAGAACCCGCTGATCGATGCCGTCATCACGGACCTGCGCGCCAGCGCCACCGGCGTGGCCATGCCGCGCTATCCCAAGGGCGCTGCTGGCGCACGCCAGACCCTGGCCCATCTGGCCGCCGGTGGCCGTGTCGCGATGCTGATGGATCAGAAGATGAATGACGGCATCCCGGTGCCCTTCTTCGGCCGCACGGCCATGACGGCGCCCGCGCTCGCCGCGCTGGCGCTGCGCTTCCGCTGCCCGGTGATCCCGGCCCATGTCGAGCGGCTCGGCCCGGCGCGCCTGCGCATCATCGTCGAGGCGCCGCTCGATCTGCCGGCAACCGGTGATCGGGCTGCCGATATCGCCAGCCTGACGGGGACGGTGAACGCCACCCTGGAACGCTGGATCCGCGGCTGCCCGGAAGGGTGGCTCTGGCTGCACCATCGCTGGCCGCGCCCGCACGAATCCGGCTACGACTCCGGGCATGGCCGTGCGGCGGGGAACGCGTAGGTCGCACCGGCGCTCGCCGTGGCGACGCCACTACAGCACCAGGACGCCGTGATGCTTGGCCTTGCCCTCGGGCTCGACGTGGATCGTCGGCACCAGGCCGTGGAGATCCATTTTCAGGGCGCCCTCGATGCGGTCGCAAATGACGTGCGCGTCGGCCACCGACATCGCCCCCGGGACGACCAGGTGGAACTCAAGGAATGTCGTGCGTCCGGCCCGGCGGGTGCGCAGGTCGTGCGCCTCGATCGCCCCGGCGGCCTGTTCGGCGACGATGGTGCGGATGCGGGCGAGCATGGCCGGGTCGGTCGCTTCGTCCATCAGCCCGCCGACGGATTCGCGGATGAGGTGGAAGCCGGAGCCCAGGATGTAGACCGCGACGAGGGCGGCAAGGATGGGGTCGAGATCGGAGAGGCCGGTGGCGAAGACCAGTCCGATGCCGGTGACGACGCCGAGCGAGGTGAGAACGTCGGCCACCAGGTGCCGCCCGTCGGCCGCCAGCGCTGGGGAGCGCGTCTCCCGGCCGGCGCGGAGCAGAAAGGCGGCCCATAGGCCGTTGACCACGGCCCCGGCCAGCGTCAGCCCGATTCCCATGGGCGAGAGGGTCAGCGGCTCGGCATGACGCCAGACATGCCAGGCCTCCTGCAGGATGATGGCGGCGGCGCCGACGATCAGGGCGCCTTCGATGACGGCGGCGAAGAACTCGGCCTTGGCGTGGCCGAACGGGTGGTTCTCGTCCGCCGGCTTCACCGCCAGCCGCAAGGCGGCGAGCGTCAGCACCGCGGCGGCCACGTTGACCAGGGTCTCCAGCGCGTCCGAGAAGATCGCGCTGCTTCCGGTCAGCCACCAGCCGGCGGTCTTCATCACCAAAGCCGCGAGGCTTACCGGGATGCTGCCGACGGCGACGCGCTGCGCCCGATCCACGCTGTCTCCTCCGCGACGTGACGGTTCCGGGCGGGCGTCTAGCAAACCTTCCGTGCGCCGTCACCGAGGCTTGCGCGGTCGGCCAGGGCATGCTTATCCCGCATGGGAGCCATGAAGGAGAAGACGCGCCGGTGGCCTACGCGCTGCAGCAACTCATCAATGGCGTCACGCTCGGCATGATCTACGGGCTCATCGCCGTCGGCTACACCATGGTCTACGGCATCATCGGCATGATCAATTTCGCCCATGGCGACGTGTTCATGATCGGTGCCTTCGTCTCGCTGATCTGCCTGCTCGGCCTGGCCGCCCTCGGCATCTCGGCGGTGCCGCTCGCGCTGGGCTTGACCCTGCTCGGTGCGGTGGCGATCTCGGCCCTGTATGGCTGGGCGATCGAACGGCTCGCCTACCGCCCGTTGCGCGGCTCGTTCCGGCTGGCCCCGTTGATCAGCGCAATCGGCATGTCCATCGCGCTCGAGAACTATGTCCAGGTGGTGCAGGGTGCGCGGGTGAAGCCGCTGGCCCCGGTCGTGCCCGGCGGATTGACGCTGATGACCGAGGGCAGCTTCGCCGTTCAGCTCGGCTGGATGCAGGTGGTGATCGTCGTGGTCACCCTGGCGGTGCTCGCGCTGTTCACCTGGCTGGTGACGAAGACGCCGCTCGGGCGCGCCATGCGGGCCTGCGAGCAGGATCTAAAAATGGCTGCGCTGCTCGGGATCGACACCGACCGTACGATCAGCCTCACCTTCGTCATCGGCGCCGCGCTCGCCGCGGTCGCCGGGCTGCTGTTCCTGCTCTATTACGGCTCGATCGATTTCTTCGTCGGCTTCATCGCCGGCGTGAAGGCGTTCACCGCGGCCGTGCTCGGCGGGGTCGGCTCGCTCCCGGGCGCGGTCCTCGGCGGGCTGCTGATCGGGCTGATTGAGACCGTCTGGTCGGCCTATTTCAGCGTCCAGTACAAGGATGTGGCGGCGTTTTCCATCCTCGCCGTCGCGCTGATTTTCATGCCCACCGGCCTGTTGGGGCGGGCGGACGTGGAAAAAGTATGAACCCCCTGCGCGAGGCCGCATTGTCGGCCCTGGTCGCGCTGGGTCTGTTCGCCCCGATCGTCGGGCTGCGCACCGCGCCGGGCGAGGGCGGGCTGGTCCTGGCGCCGCAGCCGGGGTTGGTCGCGGTGTTGGTCGGGCTGGTCTTCTTCGGCCGACTCGCGGTGCACGCCTATGACCGGCTGCGTCCCGCACCGGGACGCGCCGTCGTTCGTCCGCGTCTGGCAGCTGCGACCGCGCAGCTCAGCCGGTGGCTGGCGCCGGCGCTGATCGTGCTGGCGCTGATCTGGCCGGCCCTGGTCGGCCGCTACTATGTCGATCTCGCCATTCTGGTGCTCACGTACGTGATGCTCGGCTGGGGGCTCAACATCGTCGTCGGCCTCGCCGGCTTGCTCGACCTCGGTTATGTCGCGTTTTATGCCGTCGGTGCCTACGCCTATGCGCTGATCGCCGAGTTCACCGGGCTCGGGTTCTGGACCTGCCTGCCGATGGCGGGGCTCCTCGCCGCGCTGTGGGGCATCACGCTCGGCTTTCCGGTGCTGCGCCTGCGCGGTGATTACCTCGCCATCGTCACTCTGGCATTCGGCGAGATCATCCGTGTCGTGCTGCTCAACTGGGTTTCGCTCACAGGCGGGCCTAACGGGATTTCGGGCATTCCGCGCCCCACTCTGCTGGGCCTGCAGTTCGGGGGCGATGGGCCGGGCAGTTTTGCCGGATTCTTCCACTTGGCGCCGTCGCCGATGCAGCGCATCGTGTTTCTCTACTATGTCATCCTCGGGCTCGCTTTCTGCACCAACCTGGTCTCGCTCCGCTTGCGCCGCCTGCCGCTCGGGCGCGCCTGGGAGGCGCTGCGCGAGGACGAGATCGCCTGCCGCTCGCTCGGCATCAACATCACGCGCACCAAACTGACCGCCTTCGCCGTCGGCGCGCTGTTCGGTGGCTTTGCCGGCGCTTTCTTCGCC
>DAIDKZ010000147.1 GCA_027449745.1 Acetobacteraceae bacterium
GGCTGGCCGAGGCGGCGCTCGCCGGCATGGCGGACGAGGCGGCGATCGAGGCCATCAGTTCGGTACGCGGCCTCGGCCGCTGGAGCGCGGAGGTCTATCTGCTGTTCGCCGAGCAGCGCGCCGACATCTTTCCCGCCGCCGACCTCGCGCTCGCCGCTGCCGCCGCGGCGCTCAAGCGGCTTCCGGCGCGGCCCACGCCGGCGGCGCTGCGCGCCCTGGCCGAGCCGTGGCGCCCGTGGCGCGGGCTGGCCGCGCGGCTGCTCTGGCACCATTGGCGCCATCTCACCGGCCGCCCCTCCATGGACGAGGTGCCGGTAGACGAGGCCGGAACGGCGTGAGACTTTCCAGCCGGAAGGAGTTTTCTCATGGCCGCAGACCCGATGCTCGTCACCCGCGAGGGTGAAACCGCGATCGTCACCTTCAACCGCCCGGAGGTGCGCAACGCCTTCGACCTTGCCCAATGGCGGCGCCTGCAGGCGGCGATGGAAAGCCTCTCCGCCGACGAGACGCTGCGGACGGTGGTGCTGCGCGGGACCGGGGGCCATTTCTGCGCCGGTGCGGACATCGGCGCGTTCGCCATCGAGCGCGGCGACCGGGCGAAGGAGGACATCTACGCCCAAGTGCTGCACGAGAGCATGCAGTCCATCCGCCTCTGCCGCCATCCGGTGATCGCGCAACTCGAAGGCTCCGTGATCGGCGGCGGCGCCGGCATCGCGACGATGTGCGATTTCCGCGTCGGCGACGGCAATGTCCGTTTCGGCATCACCGCGCGCAATCTCGGCATCTGGTATCCCTATGCCGAGATCGACCCGGTGATCCGCATGGTCGGCATCGGCGTCGCGGCGGAGATTTTCATCGAGGGGCGGATTTTCACCGGCCGGGAAGCCTACGAGAAGGGCCTGCTTTCGCGCCTGGCCGCCGACGGCGCGGCGGCGGCGGAGGCGATGGCGCTGGCACAGCGCATCGGCACCGGCAGCCCACTCTCGGCGCGGTTCCACAAGCGCGCGCTGCGCCTGCTGGGCGGCGAGCTGCCGATTTCGGCGGAGGAGGAAGTGTCCGCCAACGGCTTCGTGGAGACCGAGGATTTCCACAACGCCGTGCGCGCGTTTTTGTCCAAGCAGAAGCCGATTTTCGCCGGGCGTTGAATACGGCCGCGCCGCTGGCCGGTCGGAGTGCGGCCAGCCGTGGATTTCGTAGGTAGATTTTCGATTGGTTTACGCCTGCGTGGCAGTTTGCCGCCATGGCATCGGTGCTCGCCGAATTCTCGAGGTTGTTTCAACCCACGACGTTCCGGGAGCGCGGCGTCCGTCTGCCGCTGACCAGCCCCGTGCTCGCCGGCGCCTGCGTGCGCGCCGGCGCGCGCACCGGTGGGCGCGACGAGCCGGAACTGGTGCTGCCGAACCCGGATGGCGGCGACGGGTTCTTCGTCTGGCCCTGGCGCGATCTGCGCGAAGTTTGCCGCGTGAGCATCCATGACGTGCAACTCATGGACTGCATCGCGGCCAGTCAGCCGATTCTGCCGATGACCGTGGCCCGGGCCGCGCACAAGGTCGCGGCGTCCGGCGTTGCCGGTCGGGCGGCGATGGACGCGGCCAAGAACGGCGCGGCGATCGACGAGGAGATGGTCCGCGCCGCCACCGCCTTCATGCTTGAAAGCCTGGCTCGGCACTGCCAGACACAGTCCTTCGCGGCGCTTCCCGAGCCGGACGGCGAGACCGCGGCGGTGACCCCGCTGCGGCGGCAGATGGCGGCGCTCTACGGCCGGCCGTCCAACGACGTGGTCAAGGCGATCGAGGAGATCGCGGCCGCCATCAGCGTCATCGGCTTCGGCGAGCAGGCCGAGCAGGCGCGCGTGCCGCGCTTGCTGGCCGCGGTCGAGGCGCTGCACGGGGCCGTCACGGAGCGGCTCGAAGCCATGAAGGGCAGCCGTGCCAGCTGCGCCGAGTTCATGGCGACCGCGAGCGGCCTGGTCGCGCGCGGGGCGCGGCGGTGGCTGGCAGAGGCGCGCGCCCGCTTCGCCCGCCCGGTGGCACTGGTCGCGGCATACCTCGCCGAGCCGGAGCCGATGACGCACTGGCTGCAGCGGGCCGACTGGCTGCTCAACGGCTGGTCCGGCCCCTGCGTCCGCCGCCTCGCCGGGGCAAACGGGCAGAATTGGGAGCGCGATCCGGGAGACATCGTCGCCCTGGTGCCGATGCTGCCGCGGGAAGCGGAAGCATGGCTGACCCCGCTCAGCCCCGAGGAAGCGCGCATCTTCCGCTCGCGCCCGGCGCGGCTGCGGATCGAGCGCCGCAGCCATGGGGATAGCCAGATGCTGATCGCCCACGAAGAATCCCTGCGCGCGGCCAGCCTGCGCATGCTGGGGGTCTGAAGCGCTTGCAGCCAGCCGAGACCATGACCGAACCCGATCCGTCCCTGCCCTCCGAAAAGACCCGGGCGCGGCTGCTGCGCGCGGTGGCGGCGGTCGATCTCCTGCCGGTTCGTGGCGCGGCCGACGAATTGATCGCGCCGATGCGGCCGCTCCTGGCACAGCTCAAGCCGCCACGCCCGCTGACCTTCGGGCGGCTCATGTTTCAGCCCATCGAGCGCCTGATCATCGACGGCGCACGCTGGCAGCCGGGCATGACGGCGATCCCGCGCACGGCGCTGCTCCGGCTCGTGCAGCTCGTCCGCGGCATCATGGGGGGCCGCGCGCGCCAGATCGACGCCATGCTCGCCGGCAAGACCTTGGCCGATCGCGACGCCGTGCGCAGGGTCGGCGGGCTTCTCTGGCCGGCCGCGAGCCTCGTGCTGGGATCGGCGAGCGTGCCGGCCGACTGGACCCAGGCCACCCAGCTTTCGGTGCCCGACTTCACCGAGGTCTCGCGCGGCCTGACCGAGATGCTCGCCTTGAGCGATCGCATCCTGGCACTCCAGGAAGATGTCGCCACCGCGTCCCCGCACCTGGAAAATCGGCTCCGCTCGGTGCTGGCCGGCGCTCTCGGGCGCGGCGAGCAGGCGTTCTCCCTGACGCTGGCGCTGTTGCTTGGCTGCATGCCCGGCGATGGCCGGGTGCTCGACATCGGAATCGAGCTCGCCGCGGCGACCGCGGACCAGGCGCTCAAGGGCGGGCCCAACAGGGCCGTCAGCTTCGTGTTCAGCGAGCTCGAAAACGCCGTGGACACGGCGCTGAGCGGCAAGCTGGAACTCGGCGCGGCGGCGGACGCGATGACGGCAATCAGCGCGCGATGTGCCGGACTGCAGGGCTGGGACCATCGCGAAGACTGGCGCGAGCGCATCCGGCGCATCCGCTCCCGCATCGACAGCGCCTGCCGCGAGCGCTTCGAGACCGTTCTGGAGCGCCAGCTGGTCGCGCCCCTGACCCACCTGCCCAGCGAGCCCGGCGCCGACTCTCTCGAAGCTCTGGAGGGCATCGCGCGCGAGCTGATCCGCTTCCATCAGGCCGGGCGCAGCCCGGCGAGCGCGCGGAACGACCCGGTTCTGATCCAGTTCGAACAGTGGCTGCGCACCAAGAGCCGCGACGAACTGCCGCTGACCACGATCGAGCGGGCGCGACTGATCGAGATCATGCGCGGTCCCGAAGCTGGCCTGGCCTACCTCAGAGAGGCGGGCGCCCCCTCCGAAGCGGCTCAGGCGAGATAGAGGGTGATCGCGCCCGGCGGACCCGCCGGCAAGCGTTGATCACGAGATCAAAGAAAGAACAGGCGCATTCTTCCGGTCGGGCGGCGAGTGCCGGTGGTCAGCCGAGCCAGCGATGCGTCGAGCTGCCGAACGCGAGCAGCTGCCCGGTCTCGTCATGCACCTCCGAGCGGCTGAAATAGGTACTGCGGCCGTGGCTGACCACGCTCGCGCTGCCGACCAGACGCCCCTCGCGGGCGCGGCCGGTGAACTGGCAGGTCAGGGTGACCGTAACCGACCTGCGCTGGCCCGGCGGATCGGACCACACGCCGGCGGCAGCACCGCAATCGTCGAGCAGGCTCATCAGCACGCCGCCATGAACGATGCCGCCACGATTGAGATGGTGCGGGCGCAGAACGAGGCCGATGCGCGCGAAACCATCGTGCCACTCGATTACCTCGTTGCCCAGCAGATCACTGAAGGGGGATGCACGGCGCACATTCTGATCCATTCGGTGTCCTATCTGTGGCCCCGACGCTGGCCTCGCCGGCCTCGGGGAGGCGGGCGGGGCCTTCGGGGGAAATCCGGCGGGACGATGCGTTCAGGCGAGATAGTCGTGCACGACCTCGCCGAGGCCGAGCGTGAGGTCGGCAACGAGGTGGGTGGCGGAGACGATCTCGCGCACCGGCAGATCGGCGATCGGCGCCAGCGCGTGCGGGTGCAGTTCCAGCGCGCCGGGACCGGTCCATGCGCCCTTCAGCGTGATGTCCTGGAGATAGTACCGCACCAGCTCGCAGATGCGCGGCGAGCCGTCGACATGGGGAATGATCTTGAGCAGGAACGCCGGTTCGGCGAGCCCGGCCAGCACCGCGTCGTGCGGCAGCGTGCGGTGCTTGTAGCCCATGGTGCCCACCGCGATGCGCAGCTTGCCGTAGTCGAGCGTGCCGACCAGCGTATCGATCTCGACTTCCAGGCACGGATTGGCGAGCTTCTTGGGAAAGCCCCACAGTTCGCGCCCGCCGGCGATCGGCGGATGGTCGTTGAGGAACATCGAATGCACGTAGCCGCCGATCTCGCCGCCGTGGCGGACCGGTATCACCTGGCCGGACTCGGTATAGTCGCCGAAGCCGGTACTGTCGGGCATGCGGATGAACTCGTACTTCACCACGTCGTCGAGGATTTCGAGCGGCGCGGGCACCACCCGCTCGAGCGCGGCGCGGTCGGTGCGATAGGTGATGATCATGTATTCGCGGTTGGTGAACCGATACGGCCCGATCGGGAAGGCCGGATTGGTCAGCGGCATGGCGAATCCGGTCTTCCTGACCGTGGCGTCATCCATGGTGCGGCTCCTCGGCGCTGAGTGCGGGGCGGGCGGGCCGCGCGTTATAGCCAAGTGCCGCCATGGCGGCGAATCGCGCCAAAGCGATTTGATCGGCGCGAGCGATGCGGCGGGCGCACACCGCGCCCGCCGCCGCCTTTCAGCCCAGACGGTGGAACATGCCGGTCTTGCGATCGACGCTGAAGCGGGCAATGACGCCGCCCTCGGCGGTGGCGTAGGCGAAGCCGATCGTGCCATCGGCGCCGTCCTTGACGTCGACCACTTTCCAGCTGTGGTTGCCGTGCCAGAGCAGCAGCGCCTCGGCGATCTTCTGCACGTCGGCGGTCGTCAGTGCCCGGTCCTCGACCGGGGCGAACAGCCCGAACAGGCCCATGCCGCCATGGTGCATCCCCATCATGTGATGCATCCACATCGGGCCCATCATGCCGGGGCCGCCCTCGTGCTCCATCATCATGCCCTGCATGCCGCCCGGGGCGGGCGGATCGTCGGCAAGGGCGAAGTGCGTGGCCGCCGCGGCGCCGGCGAGGGCGGTGGCGGTGAAGCCGGCGATGACCAGTTTGCGCATTCTGTCCTCCGTGGTTGGTGGTGCGCGGAGGGAATATGGGGCCGGACAGGCAGGACGGCTGCTGCGAAGTGCAACGGAGTGCAACAGCCCTGCGCAGCGTCGCGCGTCTCTCCTATGTTCACGCCATGGACGTCCTGCCCCACATCCTGGTGATCGACGACGACCGCGAGATCCGAGACCTCCTGGCGCGCTTTCTCCAGCTGCACCGGTTCCGCGTCACCGCCGTGCGCGACGGGCGCGAGGCGCGCCGGGTCTGGGCGCTCGGCCACTATCAGCTCGTCGTGCTCGACCTGATGCTGCCCGGCGAGAGCGGGCTCGACGTCGCGCGCTGGCTGCGCACCGAGGGCTCGGTGCCGATCGTGATGCTGACGGCGATGGGTGAGGAGACCGACCGTATCGTCGGCCTCGAGCTCGGCGCGGACGACTATCTCGCCAAGCCGTTCAACCCGCGCGAGCTGCTCGCGCGCATCCGCGCCGTGCTGCGCCGGGCCGGGGAAGGGGGCGAGGCGGGCCTTCCCGCGGGCGGCGCGTTGCGCTTCGCCGGCTGGACGCTGGAGCCGGCGCGGCGGCGCCTGACGGACCCGCACGGCGTCGAGGTCGCGCTCACCGGCGGCGAATACGAGCTGCTGCTGGCGCTGGCCGAGCGTGCCAACCGGGTGCTGAC
>DAIDKZ010000148.1 GCA_027449745.1 Acetobacteraceae bacterium
ATTCCGCTCGCGACCGGGCTGATGCGGACATGCCCGGCCTATTCGATCCTCGGCATTTCCTCCTGCCCGACCGCACACCAGTCCTGACCCGCGGCCCGTTTCCAACCGGCCCGCTCTGCGCCACATAGCGAGGCGGCAGCTCAAAAGAACGGGCACGGGGAGCGGGATGACGGCGGAACGAGCGATCGAGACGAAGCCCGGTGGCGCACGGGGTGGTGGCGGCAATCCGGGGCGGGGCGGGTGGGCCACCTTGCGCTCGTTGCTGCCCTATCTCTGGCCGGAGGGCGATCACGCGGCGCATGTGCGGCTGGTCGTCGCCGCGTTTTTTCTGGTTCTCGCCAAGGTGGCGACCGTCCTCGTGCCGATCGTCTACGGGCGGATCGTCGATGTGCTGGCGCCGAAGGGCGCGGCGGCGCTCACCGCGATCCCGATCGGCCTCGTCATCGGCTACGGGCTGCTGCGCACCGGGGCGGCCGGGTTCGGCGAGTTGCGCGATGCGGTCTTCGCCGCCGTGCAGCAGCGGGCGGTCCGCCGGGTGGCGCTCAGCACTTTCACCCATCTGCACGGGCTGTCGCTGCGCTTCCATCTCGACCGCCAGACCGGGGGGCTCGCCCGTGCCATCGAACGCGGCACCCGCGGCATCGAACAGGTGCTGCGGCTGGCCGTGTTCAACATCCTGCCCACCCTGCTCGAGGTCGGCCTGGTCACGGCGATCCTCTGGCGGCTGTTTGACTGGCGCTTCGCCACCGTCACCTTCGCCGCGGTCGGGCTCTATCTCGCCTTCACCCTGATCTTCACCAACTGGCGGGTGCGTTTCCGCCGGACGATGAACGAAATGGACAGCGAGGCCCAGACACGGGCCATCGACAGCCTGTTGAACTTCGAGACCGTCAAATATTTCGGCAACGAGGGGCTCGAATCGCGGCGCTTTGATGCCTCCCTCGCCCGCTACGAGCATGCCGCGGTCCGCTCGATGGTGACGCTGAACATGCTCAATCTCGGCCAGGCCGCGATCATCGCCGCCGGGCTCGTCGCGGTCATGCTCATGGCGGCCGCCGGCGTGCGTGCCGGCACGATGACGGTGGGCCAGTTCGTGCTGGTCAATACCTACCTCATGCAGCTCTACCAGCCGCTGAATTTCCTCGGCTTCGTCTATCGCGAGATCAAGCAGGGACTGGTGGACATGGAATCGATGTTCCGCCTGATCGCCGTGCGTGCCGAGATCGCGGACCGAGCCGATGCCCGCCCCTTGCCCCCGGCGGGGGAAGGCGCGGCGCGGGAGGTTCGATTCGATTCGGTGGAATTCGGCTATCGGCCGGACCGGCCGATCCTCAAGGGGGTCAGCTTCCGCATCCCGCCGGGCGGGCGGCTGGCGATCGTCGGGCCGACCGGCGCCGGCAAGTCCACCATCACCCGGCTGCTGTTCCGGTTCTACGACGTCGATGGCGGGCGTATTCTGATCGATGGCGCGGACATCCGCGACGTCACCCAGGCCAGCCTGCGCGGCGCGCTCGGGGTGGTGCCGCAGGATACCGTGCTGTTCAACGACTCCATCCGCTACAACATCGCCTATGGCCGCCCCGATGCCAGCCAGGCGGAGATCGAGGCGGCGGCGCGCCAAGCGCAGATCCATGATTTCGTCGCCAGCCTGCCGGACGGCTACGCCACCCGCGTCGGCGAGCGGGGGCTCAAACTGTCCGGCGGCGAGAAGCAGCGCGTGGCGATCGCGCGCACCCTGCTCAAGGATCCGCCGATCCTGATCCTCGACGAGGCGACCAGCGCGCTCGACACCCATACCGAGCAGGAGATCCAGGCCGCATTGCGCGCCGTCGCCCGCGACCGGACCACCCTGGTGATCGCCCATCGCCTGTCTACCGTCGTCGATGCCGACGAGATCCTCGTCCTTGCCGAGGGGACCGTGGTCGAGCGCGGCACGCACGCGCGGCTGTTGGCACATGGCGGCCTCTATGCCCATCTGTGGGCTCGCCAGGCCGAGGAGGCTCCCGGCCCGCTGGCGCCGGTCACGTGAGATGGCGTGACGTGACGACGAGACGATCAGAGGAGATACCCATGCAAGCCGAGCCGCAGCCCGCATCCGCCCAGCCCGAGACCGACGAGATTCCGCGTGATCTCGGGCGGGCCGGCGCCGTGGTCGAGAAGGCGATCGAACACATGCTCGGCCAGCATCTCGACGAACTCGCCGTGGCTTCGGCGCTGCTCGGCGGGGCGCTGGAAGTGCTGTCGCGGGCGCTGGACGACGCCGCGATCGTCCAGATCCTGGGCAAGGCCGTGGCCAGTGTCGAGGCCGGGCATCTGCGCCGCGAGGAGGCCGGCGGCGCTTGACGCCGCTTCCCGCTTTCGCCATAAGCCGGCGCTTGCCGAACGCGCTTCGAGCAGCCGGCCCGGCCTGAAATCGGCACCGGACCTCTGCTCCAGACCTTTCTACCGAGCCAAGGATTGATCGACGATGTCGCGCCGCTGCCAGATCACCGGGAAGGGCGTGCTGACGGGCAACAATGTCAGCCACGCCAACAACAAGACCCGCCGCCGCTTCCTGCCCAACCTGCAGGAGGCCGCGCTGCTCTCGGACATTCTCGGCCAGCGCATCCGCCTGCGCATCTCGACGCGCGCGATTCGCACCATCGAGCGCCGCGGCGGGATCGATGCGTTCCTGCTCGGCACGCCGGACCGCCGCCTGAGCGCCGAGGTCCAGACGATCAAGCGCCGGCTTGAGCGCGCTCAGGCCCGCAAGAGCGCCTGACCGGCTGAACCGCGCCTCCCCTCCGGCCAGGTCAGCACACTCCGGCCGTTAACCGGGACTTTCCGAAGTCCGGCGTATCATCGCGCCATGTCGATAGGCGGAGGCTTCGTCACTGCGCTGACCGCCCTCGCGGTTGTAGCCCTTTCGGCCGTCACCTGCGTGCTGCTGCTGCGGCTGCGCGTCGCGGGGCGTGCCTTGGCGCGCTGCGGGGCCGAACGGGACGCGGCGCGCGCCAGCGCCGCCGGGACGACGCGTCTGCTGCGGCTCGCCGCGGGCGAATTGCGGCAGGCCATGCTGACCCTGCGAGCCTGTGCCGAGCCGGTGGCGCAGACGCCAACCGTGGCCCAGGGCAGCGCGATCCTCGCCCTGTCGTCGCAACTCCTCGCCCTCGCTGACGACCTCGAGGATCATGGCGTGCCCGCCGGCGCCCCGCGTGTGCTCCGCGAGGAGACCATCCCGCTCGGGGAACTCGTCGCCGATGCCGTTGCCGCCGTCGCGGCGACGCTTGGCAGCAGCCGGCGCAACTGGCGGGTTGCCCCGTGCCTCGCCGGGCTGCGGCTGCGCGCCGATCGCCGCGCGCTGCGCCACGTGCTGATGCGGCTCCTGGTGAACGCCGCGCGCTTCTCCAGCGATGGCGATTGGATCGACATCCTCGCCGAACACCAGCCCGGGGGCGTGGCCCTGGTCATCGAGGACGAGGGTGCCGGTCTGGCCCCGCTGGATCCGGCCGGTGGCCCGGCCAGCGCCGATACGCGCGGCATCGGTCTGGGCCTGGCGTTGGCGCGCGCCCTGGTGGAGGCCCATGGCGGGCGGCTGATGATCGAGACCGCCGCCCGCATCGGCACGCGCGTGGCCGTCGTCTTTCCCGCCGAGCGCCTGCTCGAGGCCGAGCCGCTGCCGGCCTGAGCCCGCGACGCCTGTCAGTCGGCGCACCCCTCGGCGCGCAGCAGCGCCACCACCTCGGCTTCCGGCACCTCCCGGCTGGTGAAGGCGGCGCCAATGCCGCGCGCCAGCACGAAGGTCAGCCGCCCGTCGCGCAGCTTCTTGTCGCGGCGCATGTGGGCCAGCAGCCGGGCGGCTGAGAGGCGCCGGTTCAGCACCGCCAGCTCCGCGAGCAAGCCGACGGACGCGACATGCGCGATGACGCGCTCCGCATCCGATGCCGCGCAGTGGCCGAGCCGGGCGGAAAGACGGAAGGCGAGCCCAAGCCCGACCGCGACCGCCTCGCCGTGCAGCAGCGCGCCGTAGCCGAATTCGGCCTCGAGCGCATGCGCGAAGGTGTGGCCGAGATTGAGCAAGGCGCGGCCGTCATTCGGCCGCTCCTCGCGCTCATCCTCGCCGACCACCGAGGCCTTGAAAGCGACGGCGCGTAGCACCGCCTCCGCCTGCAGTGCCGCATCGCCGGCGACCACGCCGGCACCGTGTCGTTCGCACCAAGCGAAGAACCCTTCGTCGCCGATCAGCCCGGCCTTGGCGATCTCGGCGTAGCCCGCCCGCACTTCCCGCGCCGGCAGTGTCGTCAGCACGGCGGTGTCGGCGATCACGGCGAGCGGCTGATGGAAGGCACCGAGCAGGTTCTTGCCGTGGCGCGTATTCACTCCGGTCTTGCCGCCGACGCTCGAATCGACCTGGGCGAGCAGGGTGGTCGGGATCTGCACGAAGGGTAGACCGCGCAGCGTGGTGGCGGCGGCAAAGCCGGCGAGATCGCCGACGACGCCACCGCCGAGGGCGATCACCGCGGTCCGGCGCTCAATGCCGGCCGCGAGACTCTGGTCGACGATGCTGGCGTAGGTTTCCACCGTCTTCGCCGTCTCGCCGGCCTCGACCACGATTTCGGTCGCGATGTCGATGCCGGTGGCGGCGAGACTCGTGCGCAGTGTTTCCAGGTGTAGCGGCGCCACCGCCCTGTCGGTGACGATGACCGCCCGCTTCTGAGGCAGAACGGGCGCCAGCAGGGCGCCAGCGCGCGCGAGCAGCCCCTCGCCGACGACGACGTCGTACTGGTGTGTGGCGAGGGTGACGCGCACCCGCCGCGGCTCGCTCCAGGCGAGAATCGCCGCCAGCACGCGCCCCGTGGTCGTGTCCACACTGTCCTCGCCGCAATCGACGATGATGTCGGCCTCGGCATAGACCGGGTCCCGCGTCGCCATCAGTCCGGCCAGGACCGTCTCGGGATCGCCGCCGGCCAGCAGCGGCCGATGGCTCCGGCCGGCGACGCGGTGGGTGAGCACCGCCAGCGGGCAGCGCAGCCAGACCGAGACCGCTTCCTGGCGGATCGTTGCCCGCGTCGACGCATCCATGAACGCGCCGCCGCCGGAGGCCAGCACGATCGGCTCGGCCCCGAGCAGGCGGCGGATGACACGGCGCTCGCCGTCGCGGAAGGCGCGCTCGCCATAGCGATCGAAGATTTCGCCGACGGTGCACCCCGCCGCGAGCTCGATCTCCGCGTCGGCGTCCCGGAATGGCATGCCGAGCCGCGCCGCCAGGCGCCGGCCGATCGAGGTCTTCCCGGCGCCCATCAGGCCGACCAGGACGATGCTTCTTCCCTTCAGCGTCGGGGCGGAGGTCGAAAGCTCCCGCAGCGGTGGCTCGGCGGGCGCCGGGCGGGCGGCGTGCGGGGCTGGCGTGGAGGTCGAGCTGGTCATGGGTGGGCAAGCTAGAGCACTGACCCCACGGAGGCAAACCGCTTGATATCGCGCAAGATTGCCGGAGATGGGCGCGGCCGGTTTCCCCCCGCCCCAATCTGGTCTAGAGCAACGCCCGGTCGGACCGTGCTCTAGAGCACGGTCCGACCTGATGGAATCATCTGGTCGGACGGTCGTGCTCTAGAAACCTATGACTCTAGAGCAACTTTGCCCGATCAGACTGACCGCGAAGCGGCTCAGTCTGATCGGACGTTGCTCTAGCAAACCGGTCACAGCTCCGGACAAGCACATCGCATGCGCACCACGCTCCTCGTCGTCGTTCTGCTGGGTCTGATCGCCGCCGCGCTCGGGGTGCTGGTCCTCGGCGCGTTCCCGCCGCACCCGCACCCGCAGGCGGTGGAGAAACTCCTGACCAACGATCGCTTCAAGGGTCACTGACCTACGCCATGGATCGGCACGTCGAGGCGTTCCTGGAAATGCTTGCCGCCGAGCGCGGGGCGGCGCGGAATACGCTGGCGGCCTATGAAGCAGACCTGGCGGATTTCACCGGGTTCGCCGCCGCACGCGGGGCGCCGCCGGCGCGCGCCGATGCGGCGCTGCTGCGCGACTATCTGGCCGCCCTGGCGGGGCGGGGGCTGGCGGCACGCACGCAGGCGCGCCGGCTCTCGGCGCTGCGCCAGTTCTACCGCTTCCTTCTGCGCGAGGAACACCGTGCCGATGATCCGACGGCGCAGCTCGACGCGCCACGGCTGAAGCCGGCGCTGCCCAAATACCTCACCGAAACGGAGATCGCCGCATTGCTTGCGGCCGCCGAACGCTGGCCGGCGGCGCCGGGCGCGCAAGCGCGCGCCGCGCTGGAGATTCTCTACGCCGGCGGGCTCCGGGTCAGCGAATTGCTTGCCCTGACGGCCGCGACGGTCACCGCAGCGGCGCCGGTCCTGACGATTCGCGGCAAGGGCGGCCGGGAGCGTCTGGTCCCGCTCTCGGCGGCGGCACGCGAGGCAGCGGCGGCGTGGCTCGCGGTTCGCGGGGGTTCGAGCCGGTTCCTCTTCCCCGGCCGCGATCCGCGCCGGGCGATGACCCGGCGGGGCTTCGCGCTCATGCTGACCCGGCTGGCGGCTGCCGCCGGGCTCGACCCCGCGCGCGTGTCTCCGCACGTGCT
Organism: Acetobacteraceae bacterium; assembly: GCA_027449745.1. GTDB lineage: Bacteria > Pseudomonadota > Alphaproteobacteria > Acetobacterales > Acetobacteraceae > JAJZVV01. The sequence continues at coordinate 6,569 of DAIDKZ010000148.1, forward strand.
ACGGCACTGCTTCGCCACCCACATGCTCGCTGGCGGGGCCGACCTCCGCAGCCTGCAGCTGCTCCTCGGCCACGCCGACATTGCCACCACACAAATCTATACCCATGTCGAACCCGAGCGGTTGCGCCGCGTCCTGGAGACGCATCACCCGTTGGCGGCGGATGCCGGCAGTCCGAGCGCGCGGGCAAGCCCGGCCGCTTCGCCGCGGAGCAGGTCGGCCAAACTGTAGCGGTCGAGCACGGCAAGGAACGCCTCCAGCGCCTCGCTGAGGGCCGGCGCGAGCTGGCATGGCCCGGCGATGGCACAGCCCTCGGTGCCGAAGCAATCGACCAGCGCGAAGCTCTCCTCCGTGGCGCGGACCACAGCGCCGATGCCGATCTCCGCGGCCGGCCGCGCCAGCCGGATGCCGCCGCCGCGGCCGCGCACCGTTTCCACCATGCCGGAGCGCCCGAGCTCATGGACCACCTTGGTCAGATGATGCGCCGAGATGTCGTAGGCCGTTGCGATCTCACCGATCGATGTCAGCCCAGGCCCGTGCAGCCCGAGATACATCAGGCAACGCAGGCTGTAGTCGGTGTAGCGCGTGAGGCGCATCGGGATGCCCCTGGAAGGTCGCCGGCAGGCAGCGCCGGGAGGATCAGCATGCAGCGCCGAAGCTGCAGCGTCGATAGCGGTCGGCGACGCAACCGCCCACGGCGCGCGAGCCACTGGCGAGACCGCGGATCTGTGCTAAAGCGCCGCGCCATGCGCCATTTCCTGGACTTCGAGAAGCCGATCGCCGAACTCGAGGGCAAGATCGACGAACTCCGCCGCATGTCGGAGCCGAACGGCATCAACATCGCCGAGGAGGTCGCCCGCCTGACGGACAAGGCCGACAAGCAGCTCCGCGCGACCTACGCGAAGCTGTCCGCCTGGCAGAAGACGCAGGTGGCG
>DAIDKZ010000149.1 GCA_027449745.1 Acetobacteraceae bacterium
CCGCGTGCGGGCCGAGGCCGGCGGCCAGCGCCAGCCATCCCGCCGCCGCGCCGCCGCCGCGCACCGCCCCGCTCAGGCGCCGCCGGCGATGCGCAGCAGCGCACGCAGATGCGCCAGCGCGAACGCCGGCACCGTCACCACCCGCCCCGTGGCGCGCAGCCGCGCATAGGTCTCACCCTCCGCCGAAGTCGCGCCGAACTCGATCCGCGCCAGCGGACGCGGGTCGTCGCGGCCGTAGAGCAGCAGGATCAGCGCCGGCGTCTCCAGCCCGTCACGCGCCAGCGTCTCGGCGTCCGGCGCCGGGGCGACGACGCGCTCCGCCACCGTCTGCTCCAGCGCCGCGAGCTCCTTGGCGATCGCCGCCGCCTGCGCCGGGTCGGCGCGGTGCGCGTCGGCGGGGCCGAGATGGACATGCTGGCCGACATGATGGAACCACAGCCCGGCACCGTCGCGCTCGAAGCGGCTGAGCCGGCCGTCGGCGAACAGTTCGATGACGGCGACGTGGGCGATGAACACCGGCAGCAGCATCGGCCCGCCGCGCGCCTCCTCCGCCGCGCCGGCGCGCGCGGTGAGGTCGAGCACCGCCTGCCATTCGGCGCCGGCATGGCGCGGCAGCAGCACGATGCCCTCGCGCCCGGCGATGCGGACATAGTGCGCGGTCTGCGCCGGCGTCTCGGCGCCGAAGGCGATGGTGGCGCTGCCCCGTGGCGTCTGCAGCGCCAGGGTGAATTGCGCCGGATCGAGCCCGAACTGGGCGGGGTCGCGCGCCTCCGCCGCGTCGAGCCGGCGCAGCGGCGCCGAGACGGCGAGAAAGCGCAGCCCGGCGGCGACGTGCTCGGCCACCGCGTTCCCCGCATCGCCCGCGCCCTCCACCCGCCAGACACCGGCCTCGCGGCGCAGCGTGACGAAGCGCTCGCCGGCGCTGATGCCGATCTCGCTCGCCTCGCCGGCCCAAGGCAGCACGCCATCCGGAACCGCGCGCGAGAGCGTTGCCGTGCCCGGCCAGTGCCCGCTCATCCCGATCGCGCCGATCACCGCCAGCATCGCCAGCGTCGCCCCGGCCAGCCAGCTCCGCCGCGCCAGCGCGCTCACCGCCGCCGCCGCCAGACCAGGAACCAGGCGAGCAGCACCGAGCCCGGCAGCACGCCCTCGACGAGCAGGAACACCGCGCGCATCTCCCCGCCGGTGAGCGCGATCTCCGGCACCGAGTAGGTCGGCGGCCGCACCCCGGGCGCGGCGGCGTCGCCGGCCAGCCAGCGCAGCGCGCCGACGGCGAGCGCGCCGTTGGAGACGGCGGGGAAATATTCGTTGCCGAGGAAGCCGCTGCTGCCGAACAGGACGAGACGGAACTCGGCCTCGCCCGCCGCCCCCGGCCAGACGCCGCGCACCGCCACGCCGAGCGGCATCGCCCCCTTCGCCTCCGGCGCGCCCTGCAGGAAGCTGTCCTGGCTGCTGGCCATCAGCGGCGCCACCTCCACCCCGCCCGGCGGCGGCGCCAGGTGGATCGGGCGCACCGCGGGGAAGATGGTCAGGGCCAGCCCGTCGGTGATCGGGTGCGGCGGATAATAGGGCACCGCGACCTTCTCCGCCGCCGTGCCGTAATGGTTGAGCGGGTCGATCACCTGGCCCGGCGGCAGGCTGAGCGCGAGGGTGGCGAGCAGCCCGGCCAGCGGCTCGGTCACCGGCGAGGCCGGATCGAGCGCCAGCAGCAGCCGCCCGCCGGCGCCGAGATAGGCCGCGACCGACGAGGCCTCCGCCGGTGCCCACGGCGCGCGCGGGCCGATCTCGGCGAGGATGCTGCACTCCGCCGGCACCGCGGCCTCGGTCGCCAGGGTCAGCGGCCGGTAGCCGAAGCCGAAGGCGGCCAGCGCCAGGCGCAGCCGGTCGAGCCCGGCCGGCGGGCCCTCCACCACATCGCCCTCGCCAGGGGCGGCGCGCGATTGCAGCGTCTCCTCGTGGCTGAGATGCGCGTGCCCGGTGCCGCCGGGGCCCTCCAGCGGCTCGCCATGGCCGGTGACGAAGCACACGGTCTGGCCGCCCTCGCGCTGGGCGCGCAGGATGGCGTAGGCGACCTGGCGCAGATCGACGGTGTTGTCCACCTGCACGCGCCGCCCGCCGGTCTCGACGACGATGGTGTTGTAGGCGCGCACGCCGAACTCGCGCGCCGCGCCGGGCTCCTTGTCGAGATCGATGGCGCGCAGCACCAGCCGCGGCTGAGCGCGCGCCAGCACCGCCAGCGCGTCCTTCGCCGTCCAGGCGGCATCGTCGCCGGCATTGTAGAAATAGGTCAGGCGCACCTCGCCGCCGAGCTGCGCCACCACCGTGCGCAGCTCCTCCGGCGCGGTGAAGCGCCGGTTCGGCGTCAGGTCGAAATGCACGTCGTGGCGATAGAGCGCGACGTTGGCGAGCAGCGCGACGCCGACGGCGGCCGCGACCAGCCCCACCCCGGCGGCACGGCGCAACAGGGTCGGGCCGGCAATCTGCCCCGGCACGCGCAGCGCGAGCGCGGCCAGAAGCGCCAGCGCCGCACACCAGGCGATGAAGAACGCGATGTTGGCGCCATCCCCCGCGCCCATCACCGCGCCCGCGAGCGCGGCACCGAGGGCGAGCGCGCCGAGCGCGGCCTCGAGGCGCGCGCGCGTCATCGCCGGCCGAGCGCGCGCACGGCGAGGAGATTGCCGAGCAGCGCCATGGTGATGAAGAACCCGGCATCGGAGAGATAGACCGAGCCGGTGGCGAACGGCTTGAAATGCACCGAGAGCGAGAGATTCGTCACCAGCGCGTTGTACGGGTCCGGCAGCAGATAACCGAACTGGTCGATGATCCAGAACAGCAGGAACAGCGACAGCGACACCAGCGCCGCCACCACCTGGTTCGCTGCCAGCGCCGAGGTGAACACGCCGACGCCGATGAGCCCGGCGCCGAGCAGCAGCAGCCCGACATAGCCGGAGACGATGGGCCCCCATTCCGGCGTGCCGAACAGGCCGAGCAGCAGCGCATAGACCGAGGACAGTGCCAGCATCAGCGCGATCAGGCCGAGGGAGGCGAGATATTTCGCCGCCACCACCTGCGCCTCCGTCACCGGCGCGGTGAGCAGCAGTTCGAGCGTGCGCTGGCGGCGTTCCTCGGCCAGCGTGCGCATGGTGATCACCGGCACGGTAAGCAGGAACAGCACGTAGATCTGGAAGAACACATGCACCAGACTCGGCGTGTGGGTGAGGAACAGGGTCAGGCTGAAGGAATAGCCCATGATCAGCAGGAAGGCGGTGAGCACGACATAGGCCACCGAGGAGGTGAACAGCGCCCGCGTCTCCTTGCCGAGCAGGGCGGCGAAGCGGTTCATGCCGCCGCCCGGCGCGCGCGGGTGAGATCGAGGAACACCGCCTCCAGGTCGGCGGCCTCGGGCGCCAGTTCGCTGAGCGCGAAGCCGGCGCCCACAAGGGCGGCGGCGATCGCGGCGGCGAGATCCGGCTCCTGCCCGGGGCGCGGCGCGGCGACGACGCGGAAGCTGCCGTCGGCGGCCTGCTCGACCGCACCCACACCGGCGACCGCGGCGAGGCAGGCGCGCACCGCCTCCGCCGCCCCCGCGGCGCGCACGCAGAGGCGCGGCGTAGCCGCGGCGGCGAGCGCCATCGCGTCCTGCGTCAGCAGCCTGCCATCGACGAGCATCATCGTCCGCGTCGCCATGCGGCCGATCTCGGCCAGCACGTGCGAGGCGACGATCACCGTGCGCCGCCCGGCGAAGCCGCGGATCAGTTCGCGCACGCCGATCACCTGGAAGGCGTCGAGCGCGTTGGTCGGCTCGTCCAGCAGCAGCACCGGCGGGTCCCCGAGCAGTGCCTGGGCGATCGCCACGCGCTGGCGATAGCCGCGCGAGAGGCGGAAGATCGGCGCCTCGCGCACCGCACCGAGGTTCAGCGCCTCGATCGAAGCACCCACCGCGCGCGCCGCCGCGACCCGGCGCAGCCCCTTGATGCGGGCCATGAAGCGGAGAAATTCGGCGACCCGCATGCCGTCATAGAGCGGCGCGTCCTCGGGCACGTAGCCGATGCGCTCATGCACCGCGAAGCCGTCGCGCACCACGTCCAGCCCGTCGAGGCGGACCTCGCCGGAGGAGGGCGGCAGGTAGCCGGCGAGGATGCGCAAGAGCGTGCTCTTGCCCGAGCCGTTGGGGCCGAGCAGCCCGATCACCTCGCCCGGCGCGATGGCGAAGGAAACGTCGCTGAGCGCGACGCGCGGCCCGTAGGACTTGCCCAGCCGGTCAGCGACGATGATGGGATCCATGCACTTCGATCACGGCACGGGAAACGAAGGGCGAGCCCCGGTGAGGGGCTCGCCCCGCGAGAGTCCGAAGGTCAGCGTAACGGCGCGAGCGCGGCTTACTCGTAGGAGTCCGGCGCCTGCTTGTGCGCCTTGAAGATGTCCGGGTCGTGGGCGAAGATCACGTCCGCGCCTTCGAGGTCCTGCATGCGGCGGACCCAGGCATAGGCATCCAGCATACCGGAGGGGTTATAGACGCTGCCGATGCTGGGCAGGATGTTCTTGTCCAGATTTTCCTTGAGGTAGACGGCGTCGGACGTGAGCACCACGGTGCCGGTCTTGGGCAGGCGCACCACCATCAGCTCGCTGCCCGGCGTGTGCGAGACGGCGCGATGGATGAACACGCTGCCGTCGCCGAACAGGTCGAGATCGCCTTCGAGCTCGATCACCGGCTGGGCGTTGGCCATGCCCTTGCCGATGCCGGCGCGCAGCATGGAGAAATCGCCGCTGATGTAGAAGGTGGCGAAGCCCGGCGCCGGCCAGAAGGCGCTCTTGATCTCGTCACGCTGGTAGACGACGGTCGAATGCGGGAACTTGCCGATGTTGCCGGCGTGATCCGCATGGAAGTGGCCGAGCACGAGATATTTGATGTCGTCCGGCTTCATGCCGATCTTCTGCATCTGCGCGTCGATCGCGACGTCCGGCGTGCGCACCGGATCGAGCCCGGCGGCGAGCACACCCCAGTAGTTCGGGTCGGTGATGATGCGGTCGTTGTTGCCGCAATCGAACAGGACGTTGCCCTTGGGATGCTTGATGATGAAGAACCCGACAGGGATTTTCGTCTTGCCCGAGGCGCCGTTCTGGATCACCGACTTGTCGAGGGTGAGCGCGCCGGAGGAGAAGACATAGAGCTTCATCCCGTCGGGCGAAGCGGCGGAGGCGGAGGCGGCGAGGCCGGCCCAGGCCAGCGCCGACGCCGCGACGCCGAGAAGCAGCGTGCGAGCCCGTCTGATCACGTTTTCCTCCTTTTTGTGCCGTCCGGGTTGTCGTCCCGGCATGATCGGTTCCGAACCGGCTCGGCGCGCGCGCGACGCTGGGCGCTTCGCTGGTTAGGCTCAACTATTCCATCGCCCTGGCGGGAAGTCAAATGCCCGTTCGCCCGATGGCCAACACGCCTCTTGCTCCCATCGGCCGCGCTCGCTACGCACAACCGCCCCGATGCGGAGACCGAGATGGCTGAGATGCAGGCGCGCCGCCCCGTCATGCTCATCGTGCTGGATGGCTGGGGCTGGCGCGAGGCGCGTGCGGACAATGCGGTCCGGCTCGCGCACACGCCGAATTTCGACCGGCTCTGGGCCGATGGCCCGCACGCCTTCCTGCGCACCTCGGGCGCGGATGTCGGCCTGCCGGACGGGCAGATGGGCAATTCCGAGGTCGGGCACCTCAATCTCGGCGCCGGGCGCGTGGTGATGCAGGACCTGCCGCGCATCGACGCCGCGATCGCGGACGGCGCGCTCGCCGCCAACCCGGTGCTGGCGCAAACCATCGCGGCGCTGCGGGCGAGCGGCGGCGCCTGCCACCTGCTCGGCCTGCTCTCCCCCGGCGGCGTGCATTCGCACCAGGACCACGCCCTCGCCCTCGCGCGCCTGCTCACCGAAGCCGGCATCCGCGTCCATCTCCACGCCTTCATGGACGGGCGCGACACCCCGCCCCGCGCCGGCGCCGCGTATCTGCGCGCGGTGCTCGCCGCGCTGCCCGCGGGGGCGGCGCTGGCCAGCGTCTGCGGCCGCTACTTCGCCATGGACCGCGACCAGCGCTGGGACCGGGTCGAGCGCGCCTGGCGGACCCTGGCGCTGGCCGAGGCGCCGCGCGAGACCGATGCCGTCGCCGCCATCGAGGCCGCCTACGCGCGCGAGGTCACCGACGAGTTCCTGCCGCCTTCCGTGATCGGCGACTATGCCGGCATGGCGGACGGCGACGCGCTGCTCTGCTTCAATTTCCGCGCCGACCGGGTGCGCGAGATTCTCGCCGCCCTGCTCGATCCCGCCTTCGACGGCTTCGCCCGCCCGCGCACGCCGCACTTCGCCGCCGCCGTCGGCATGACCCGCTACAGCGACGCCCTGGCGCCGCTGATGACGGCGCTGTTCGCGCCGCAGCCGATGGATCATCTGCTCGGTCAGGAGGTCGCCGCCGCCGGGCGGCGCCAGCTGCGCATCGCCGAGACCGAGAAATACGCCCACGTGACGTATTTCTTCAACGGCGGCGAGGAAACGCCGAACCAAGGCGAGGACCGCACCCTGGTGCCCTCGCCCAAGGTCGCGACCTACGACCTGCAGCCGGACATGTCGGCGCCCGAGGTGACGCGGCGCGCGGTGGCGGCGATCGCCTCCGGGACCTATGATCTCATCGTGCTGAACTTCGCCAACCCCGACATGGTCGGCCACACCGGCAGCCTGCCGGCGGCGATCCGCGCGGTGGAGACGGTCGATGCCGGCCTCGGCGAGATCGCCGAGGCCATCGGACGCGCCGGCGGCGCCCTGCTCGTCACCGCCGATCACGGCAATTGCGAGCTGATGCGCGACCCGCAAACCGGCGGGCCGCACACCGCGCACACCACCAATCCCGTCCCCGTCCTGCTCGCCGGCGTGCCCGGAGCCCGGCTGCACGACGGCCGGCTGGCCGATGTCGCCCCCACCCTGCTCGGCCTGATGGGGCTGGCGGTGCCGGCAGCGATGACCGGGCGAAGCCTGATCGGGTAGCGGCATGGCGCGCGCTGCCCGCCGATGCGCGGCGCTGCGCCTTGCCGGCCCGCTCGCGGCGCTGCTCTCTGCCGCCGCCGCCGAGCCGCCGCCGAGCCCGGCCCAGCTCGAGCAGATCGAGCGCGAGCGCGCCGGCAGCCTGGCCACAC
>DAIDKZ010000150.1 GCA_027449745.1 Acetobacteraceae bacterium
GGCGATTTCGTCGGCCGGCTGATGCTCGAAGGCCGCGGCGCCGGTGCCGGTCCGACCGCCTCGGCGGTCGTCGCCGACCTCATCGACCTCGCCCGCAACCGCTCCGCCCCGGTCTGGGGCGCCGCCAGCGCCGCCTTGTCGGACCTGCCGTCGCTGCCGATGAGTGCGCATCTCGGCACGTATTACTTGCGGCTGATGGTCGTCGACCGCGCCGGCGTGATCGCCGACGTGACCGCGGTACTGCGCGATCTCGACATCTCTCTGGAATCAATGCTGCAGCGCGGCCGCAGCCCGGGCGAGGCGGTACCGGTAGTGCTAGTGACGCACGAGACGCGCGAGGCGGCGATCCGCACCGCGATCGAACGTATCACCGCGCTCGATGTCGTGCTGGAGACGCCGGTGCTGATTCGCATCGAGCCGGCCTGAACAACAGAGACACGGCCTAAGAACGAGGACAGGGATGGAACAGCGAGAGGCGATCAATCTCGACCGCAATCTGGCGCTCGATCTGGCGCGGGTGACCGAGGCGGCGGCGCTGGCGGCGTCACGCTGGATGGGGCGCGGGCGCAAGAACGAGGCCGATGGCGCCGCCGTCGAGGCCATGCGCCGCGCCTTCGATACCGTCGCGATCGACGGCACGGTGGTAATCGGCGAGGGCGAAATGGACGAGGCGCCGATGCTCTATATCGGCGAGAAGGTCGGCCACGGCGGGCCGGCAATGGACATCGCCGTCGATCCGCTGGAGGGCACCTCGATCGTGGCCAAGGGGGCGCCGAACGCGCTAGCCGTGGTGGCGCTGGCCGAGGCCGGCAATTTTCTGCATGCGCCGGACATCTATATGGACAAGATCGCCATCGGCGGCGGTCTGCCCGACGGCGTCGTCGATCTCGATGCCGCGGTGGGCGAAAATCTGAAGAATCTGGCGCTGGCCAAGAGCCGCGCCGTGTCGGACCTCGTGGTCTGCATCCTCGACCGCGATCGCCATGCCGAGATCATCGCCAAGTGCCGCGAAGCCGGGGCACGTATCATGCTCATCGGGGACGGCGACGTTGCCGGTGTCATCGCCACCGCGCAGCCGGAGAGCGGCGTCGATATGTATCTCGGCAGCGGCGGCGCGCCGGAAGGCGTGCTGGCGGCGGCGGCGCTGCGGTGCATCGGCGGCCAGATGCAGGGGCGGCTGATGTTCGAGAACGAGGCGCAAGTGGCGCGCGCCCGCTCGATGGGCGTGGCGGAGCCGAACCACAAATATACGACTTTCGAGATGGCCAAGGGCGACGTGGTGTTCGCCGCGACCGGTGTCACCAGCGGCGCCATCCTTCGCGGCGTGCGCTGGTTCGGCACCGGAGCGGTGACCCATTCGGTGGTGATGCGGAGCAAGTCCGGCACCGTCCGCTACATCGAGGCGCATCATAATTTCGCGACCAAGACCTGGGCGCAGGTCTGAGTGTCGCCGGACGGGCCGGTCCTCGGTGTCCAGCGTAGCCTGAGCGGACGACGCTGGATCTGGCATGGCGGCGTGGCCGCCGGCGCCGAGCGGGTCGGACTCGGCATCGCCGAGCGCCTCGGCCTGCCTGAGATCGTCGGCCGCCTGCTCGCGCTGCGCGGCGTCGACGCGGAACGGGCGGCGGAATTCCTGCAGCCGACGCTGCGCGCCCTGATGCCGGACCCGTCGCGGCTGGCCGGCATGGACGTCGCCGCGGCACGGCTCGCCGACGCGGTGCGGCGCGGCGAGACCGTGGCCGTATTCGGTGACTACGATGTCGACGGAGCCTGCGGTGCGGCGCTGATGGTCCGGCTGCTGCGCGACCTCGGCTGCAGCGTGTTGCCCTACGTGCCGGACCGGTTGACGGAGGGCTACGGGCCGAACACCCCGGCACTGCTCGGGTTGGCGGCGCGCGGGGCAAGTCTCATCGTCTGCGTCGACTGCGGCACCGCGGCGGCCGACGTCTTCGCAGCGCTCGGCGGCTGTGCAGAGATCGTCGTGCTCGACCACCATAAGGCCGAGGCGCCGCCGCCGGTGCCGGGAACCGTCAATCCGAATCGGCTCGACGATACCTCCGGGCTTGGCGGACTGTGCGCCGGGGGGATCGCGTTCCTCGCCGCGGTGGCGACGGTGCGGGCGCTGCGTCGGAGCGGTTTCTTCGTCGCCCGCGCCGAGCCCGACCTGATGGCCCTGCTCGATCTCGTGGCGCTGGCGACGGTCTGCGACGTGATGCCGCTGACCGGCCTGAACCGCGCCCTCGTCACCCAGGGCCTGAAAGTGATGGCCCGGCGCGACCGGCCGGGGATCGCGGCGCTGCTGGATGTTGCCCAGATCCGGACACCGCCGGCGGCGGCCACCTGCGGCTTTGCCCTCGGGCCGCGCATCAACGCCGGCGGCCGCATCAGCGAGGCCGACATGGGGCTGCGGCTGCTGTTGAGCGAGGACCCGGCGGAGGCGCGCAGCCTGGCCGAGATGCTGGACGCGGTGAACCGTCAGCGCCAGCAGGTCGAGGCGGCGATGCTGCAGGCGGCCTACGCCGAGGGGGCGCGCCAGGCCGCGGCCGGGCATGCTTCCCTGCTCGTCGCCGGGGCCCAGTGGCATCCCGGCGTCGTCGGCATCGTCGCCGGCCGGCTCAAGGAGAAGTTCAACCGTCCGGCCGCGGTCGCCGGCATCGCCGACGGGCTGGCCAAGGGCTCCGCGCGCTCGGTGCCTGGGGTCGATCTTGGTGCCGCGGTGATCGCCGCGCGCCAGTCAGGGCTGCTCGCCACCGGCGGTGGGCACGCCATGGCCGCCGGGTTCTCGCTGCCCGCGACCGGACTCGACGCGTTCCACGCCTTCCTCGACGAGCGCCTGGCAGCGGCGGCCCTCCTCCCCGCCGCGGCGGACCTCGTGGTGGAGGGAACGTTGTCGGTTGCGGGAACAGACCGCGCGCTGGCCGAACAGGTCGCGCGGCTGGCGCCCTTCGGTCCGGCCAACGACGAGCCGACGTTCGCCATCGCGCGCGCACGCGTGGTACGGGCCGAGCGCGTCGGACGCGAGGGGACGAGCATCCGCGCCTATCTCGCCAGCGAGTCCGGTGCTGAGCGGCTGAAGGCGATGCTGTTCCGCGCCCGAGAGGGAAGACTGCCTGAGGCGCTACTCGCCGCCGGAGGGGGGGTGCTGCATTTGGCCGGGCACCTGCGCGCCGAGGCGTGGAACGGGTCGGTCACCGCCGGGTTCATCATCACCGACGCAGCGGCCTGCGATTGAAGCGGGTGATGCTGCACGCCGCGGCACGCCCGCTACCCGCTACCCAGCCCGGCCGCCGCATGCTATGGCGTTGGAAAATCAGCGGAGGATCTTGAGATGTCCTCGGTGCCCGCGCCCCCGCAAGCGGTTCTGGATCGCTTCTTCCCCGCTGTTCGGTCCGGCCCGGCGGAAGGCGTGTTCGAACTCGGGCTGGTGCTCGGCGGCACCGTTTCCGCTGGCGCCTACACCGCCGGTGCGCTGGATTTCTTCCTCGAAGCGCTGGAAGCGTGGCATGCGCAGACCCTGCCGCCGCACCAGGTGCGCATCCCCTTCGTCGCCGGGGCCTCGGGCGGGGCGATCTGCGCAGCCATCCTCGGCCTGCTCTCGCGCAAGGCGGTGCCGCACATAACCGGCATGGATTCCCCCTATGTCCGTAATGCGGCGCCTTCGGGTAACAAATTGTGGGACATCTGGGTCAACGAGATCGACGTCAACGGCCTGCTCGCCACCGACGATCTCGGCGCAGGGCCGATCGAGTCGCTGATCAATTGCCGTCCGCTCGACCGCGTCATCGACGAAATGGCGGCGTTCGGACGCACCACCGGCAACTTGAGCCGCCCCTATTTCCCCGCGCCCTACCGCATGGCGGTGACGCTCGGCAACATGCGCGGCATCCCGTTCCGCCTCGATGTCCCCGGGTTCGACGGCTGGGATGGCGCTGCCTTCCTCGCCCATGACGATTTCGCCCGCTTCGCCATCCCAAATGGCGCCAGCCCTGCCGCCGAGGGTGAGGCGGGCAAGCGGCCCGACGAGTTCTGGGTCGATCCGGGGCTGGTCGGGCAGGGCGCCGACTTCGTCGGCTACGATGCCTATGCGCTGTTTGCCGCCGGCTCGGCCGCCTTCCCGGTCGGGTTGAAGGCGCGGGCGCTGTCGCGTCCGGCCGAGCACTATCTGTATCGGCCCTATGTCCAGCCCCGGCAGTCGGGCTACCGCGTGGACTGGCCGAACCCGGATTGGGCCAACGTGCTCGATCCCGGCAGCACGCGCTACGCATTCACCGCCATCGACGGCGGCACGTTCAACAACGACCCGATGCAGCTCGTGCACCGTGCGCTGGCGGGGCTGGTCGGCGAAAATCCGCGCGATCCCGCAACCGCGACCCGCGCGCTCTTCATGGTCGACCCGCTCGCGACCCGCCCGGCCCGCGTTCCCGCGGTGCCGACCGACCTGATGGGCGTCGTCGCTAGGCTGCTCGGTACCATGACCGAGGGCACACGATATCTCACTGCGGACATGGCACTGCTTGGCGACCCCAAAGTCTTCAGCCGCTACCAGCTCGTGCCCAGCCGTCCCGATCTCGGCCTGCTCGGCGAGGAGGCGCTCACCACCGCGCATCTGATGGCATTCGCGGGGTTCTGCGCGCGGGGCTTCCGCGTGCACGACTTCCTGCTCGGGCGCATCAACATGCAGCAATATCTGCGAACCGAGCTGATGCTGCGTGGGGACAACCCGCTGTTCGCCGGCTGGACCGACCCTGCCCTGCGCAGCCGGTTCGCGCTCGACGGCGAGAACCGCCGCGTCAGCGTGACGACGACGACGGATCCCACGACCTATGATCTGCCTGTGATCCCCGACCTCAGCTATGATGGTGAAGGGCCGATCGCCGCGCTGCCAAACACGCAAATGCTGCCCTGGCCGACAGGCGCGCTCGATCCCGCCCGGCTGCGTGACGCTGTCGATGAACGCATCGGCGCAGTGATCGACGCTCTGCGCGAGCAGGAGATGCCGGGAGCGATCAGCTGGGCGTTGGGGGGAATGATCGAGCCGGCGATTGCCCGCAACCTGACCGGGCGGCTCATCGACGGGCTGACGGCATCGCTGCGTCGGGCCAAACTGCTATAATGTCCTATCCCTTGAATGCGCTTGCATTTCAGGGGTGAGCAGGCCACTGAACGCAAGGAGCGAGTGCCCCGCGCGTTGCCTGCGACCCTCGGAATCGGGACACTGTCGCGCTGGAACAGTCCCAACTGGAGACCAAGATGGCCGAACACGCCTATGTAACCGTCGATGTGTTCACCGATCAGGGCAAGGGCGGCAACCCGCTGGCAGTGGTCACCGACGCGCGCGGGCTGACGGCCGAGTCGATGCAGGCGCTCGCCGCCAGGTTCGGTCATTCGGAGACGGTGTTCGTGCTGCCGCCGGATAATCCCCAGCACCACGCGAAACTGCGCATCTTCACCCCGCGCCGGGAGGTTCCCTTCGCCGGGCATCCCAACGTCGGCGCCGGCTTCGTGCTTGCGCAGCGGGATGCGGACCCGCCGGAGCATTACACGTTCGAGGAGGCGGCGGGACTGGTGCGGGTGCATCTCATCCACGCCGAGCATGGCGGCGTGTCCGGAGCGCGCATCGCCGCGCCGCATTCGCTGCAGCTCGGCATCCAGATCCCGACCGAGATCGTGGCCGGGTGCATCGGGCTGCACCCGCATGAGATCCGCACCGAATCCCATCCGCCGATCGTGGCCT
>DAIDKZ010000151.1 GCA_027449745.1 Acetobacteraceae bacterium
TCCTGCGTGTCCATCACCGCCTCAATGTTCGCGCACGTAGGAACCGGGCGCGTCCATGATCGGCCGGTAGCGTGCATGGCCCATGGGCGGCGGCGGCGCCGGCGGGCCGGAACGCGCGCCGAGCCATTCGACCCAGGCCGGCCACCACGAGCCCTCGTGCCGCTCCGCCCGCTCCAGCCACTCGTCCGGCCCGACATAGCGGCCCTCGGCGGGGCGGAAGAGGCGGCGGAAATGCCGGTTGGGGTGGCCCGGCTCGCTGACGATGCCGGCATTGTGCCCGCCGGAGGTCAGCACGAAGGTGATCTCACCATCCTCGAGCAGATGGATCTTGTGCACCGAGCGCCAGGGCGCGACGTGGTCGGTCTCGGTGCCGACGACGAAGGCGGGGACCCGATGGATGTCCCCGAGTGAGACCGGGCGCCCACCGGCGGGAAAACGCCCCTCGGCGAGGTCGTCGTCGTGATAGAGCCGGGTGAGATATTCGCTGTGCATCGCCGCCGGCATGCGCGTGCCGTCGGCGTTCCAGGTCATCAGGTCGTTGGGCAGCTCGCGCTCGCCGAGCAGATAGTTGCGGATCGAGCGCGACCAGATCAGGTCGTTGGAACGCAGCAGCTGGAACGCCCCGGCCATCTGGCGGCTGTCGAGATAGCCCTGCCCGTGCATCATGTCCGAGAGGAAGGCGAGCTGATCCTTGCCGATGAAGAGCTGCAGCTCGCCGGCCTCGGAGAATTCGGTCTGCGCCGCAAGCAGGGTCAGGCTGGCGAGCCGCTCGTCGCCGTCACGCGCCATCGCCGCGGCGGCGATGGCGAGCAGCGTGCCGCCGAGGCAGTAGCCGGCGGCATGGATGCGCGCCGCGCCGGTGATGGTGCCGACCGCATCGAGCGCCGCCATCACCCCCTCGGTCCGGTAATCCTCCATCGTGGCGTCGCGCAGCTCGGCACCGGGGTTGCGCCAGGAGATCGCGAACACGGTATAGCCCTGCCCCACCAGATAGCGGATCAGCGAGTTGTGCGGCGATAGATCGAGAATGTAGTATTTCATGATCCAGGCCGGGACGATCAGCACCGGCTCCGGCCGCACCGCGGGCGTCGTCGGCGCATACTGGATCAGCTCGATCAGGCGCGTGCGCAGCACCACCTTGCCCGGGGTGATGGCGAGATTCTCCCCGACCGCGAAGCCACCGCGCCCGGCCAGCGGCTGGCCCGACAGATGCTCCTGCAGGTCGCTGAGGAGATGCGACGCGCCGGCGAGCAGGTTGGCGCCGCCGCTGTGCAGCGTCGCGTTGATCACTTCCGGGTTGAGCCAGGGAATGTTGGAGGGGGAGAAAATATCCACCCATTGGCGGGTGGCGAAGGGCACAATGCGGGCGTTGCGCGCGGACATGCCCTCCGGCGCGGCGGCGGCGCTCGCCCACCATTCCTCGGCCAGCAGGAAGAGTTGCTGGAGGAAGGCATAGGGCATGGCCTGCCAGGCCGGGTCGGCGAAGCGGTGATCGCCCGCGGGCGGGGCGATCACCGTCGCCCCGCCGGCCGCCTGCACCGCGCGCGCGGCCTGCGCCAGGGCCCGCTCGGCCAGTTCGAGGCGGCGGAACGGGCTGTTGGCGAGGTGGACGGCCCAGTCCAGATGGGCAAGCCACAGCGTCGCCGGGGAAAGGCCGAGCGTGAAGCGGCCCTGCAGCGCGTGCAACGCCTGATCCAGCGCGTGCCAGCCCTCCGCCTCCGGCCAGCTTCTTGCGGGCGAACGGGCGGGAGCGATGGCGCGCGAGGTGACATCGTCCATGGCGGGGCTCCTTCATCGGCGCCGCCCCCCATGCGCGCGGCGCGGCGGGCGAGCCTTGACGCAGATCAACCAACCTGACGAACCGCGTTCGTAGAACGCCCGCCCCTTGCCCTCAACCTGGAAGTTGTTACATCTGGGTTGCGTGCAATGGCGCACGGGCAAGAGGGGGGCGGCGTGGAGGCGATGCACCGCGCGGTGCGGGACGCGGCGTTCGATGGCATCGTCGTGACCGATTCCCGCGGCACGATCCACCTCGTCAACGCCACCGTGCGGCGGATGTTCGGCTATTCCACCGAGGAAATGCTCGGCCGCAATATCGGCCTGCTGATGGCCGAGGCGGACGCCGCGCAGCACCACCAGTTCATGCGCCGCTATCTCGAGAGCGGCGAGCGCCACGTCATCGGCACCAGCCGCGAGGTGGTGGCGCGACGGCGCGACGGCACGCGGTTCCCGATCGAGATCGCCATCGGCGAGCTCGGCCAGGACGGGGAACCGTACTTCATTGGCATCCTGCGCGACATCACCGACCGCAATCCGGCGGAGGCGGCGCTGACCGAGCGCGAGGAGCGGCTGCGCTCGATCCTGGCCACCGTTCCGGACGCGGTCATCGTCATCGACGAGCACGGCGCGATCGAATCCTTCAGCGGCGCGGCCGAACAGCTGTTCGGCTACGCCCAGGCCGAGATCGTCGGGCGGAATGTCAGCGTGCTGATGCCGGAGCCCTATCGCAAGAACCATGACGGGTTCCTGGCGCGCTATCTCGCCACCGGCGAGCGGCGCATCATCGGCATCGGCCGCGTCGTGGTCGGCCAGCGCGCCGACGGCACCACCTTCCCGATCGAGCTGCATGTCGGCGAGATGTTCCCCGGCGGACGGCGGCTGTTCACCGGTTTCGTGCGCGATCTGACGGAACTGCAGCGTACCGAAACCCGGCTGCAGGACCTGCAGGCCGCCCTGCTGCACGCCTCGCGGCTGACGACGATGGGCCGCATGGCCTCGACGCTGGCACACGAGATCAACCAGCCGCTCACCGCCATCGCCAACTACGTGCAGGCGGCGCGGCAGCTGCTCGACAGCGCCCGGCCGGACGCGATGCAGCGCGTCGCCGACGCGATCGAGAAGGCGGCGGCGCAGGCCAGCCGCGCCGGAACCGTCATTCGCCACATGCGCGAGTTCGTCACCCGCGGCGAAACCGAGCGGCACACCGAGGATCTCAACAAGATGGTGCAGGATGCCAGCGCGCTGGCGCTGATCGGCTCACGCGAATATGGCGTGCAGGTGCGCTTCAACCTCACCCCGGACCTGCCGCCGGTGCTCGCCGACAAGGTGCAGATCCACCAGGTCGTGCTCAATCTCGTGCGCAACGCGATGGAAGCGCTGCAAGGCTGCGACACGCGCGAGATCACTCTCACCACGCGCCTCGATGCGGCGCATCGCATGGCCCATGTCGAGGTTGCCGATACCGGACCGGGCCTCGCGCCGGAGATCGCGGCGCAGTTGTTCCGCCCGTTCGTTTCGACCAAGCCGCAGGGCATGGGCCTCGGGCTTTCGATCTGCCGCGAGATCATCGAGAGCCATGGCGGCCAGCTGCAGATCTCATCCGAGCCCCAGCGCGGCATGGCGGTCGGGTTCACGCTGCCGCTGGCACAGGAGGCCGACAGTGACGTCGAATGAATTCGTCACCGTCGTCGATGACGACGACGCTGTCCGCGATTCCCTGCAGGTGCTGCTGGAAACCGCCGGCTACCAGGTGCGCGGGCATGCTTCCGGCGCCGCGCTGCTCGCCGACATTCCAGCGTCCGGTTGCATCCTTCTCGATATCCGCATGCCAGAAATGGACGGGATCACGGTGCTCGACCGGCTGCGCGAGCAGGGCGTGCGCCTGCCGGTGATCGTCATCACCGGCCATGGCGACGTGCCGCTGGCAGTGCGGGCGATGAAGGCCGGGGCCATCGACTTCATCGAGAAGCCATTCGACCAGGACCAGATTCTCGCCGGCCTGCGCGAGGCCTGCGCCAGCCACGCGCGCGAGGCGGCCGAGCGCGAGGATACCAACGGGCGCGCCGGCGCGCGCCTGGCCAGCCTCACGCCGCGCGAGCGCGAGGTTCTGGAAGGGCTGATGGCCGGCCTGCCGAACAAGACCATCGCCTTCGATCTCGGCATCAGCCCGCGCACGGTCGAGATCCACCGCGCCCGGGTGATGGAGAAAAGTGGTGCGCGCAGCCTGTCCGAACTGGTCCGCCTCGGCCTCGCCGCCGGCATCGAGCCGAAGGCGCGATAGTGGTCCGATGCCAACGCCCGCTTCAGGGCGTTGGCTGAATCGGCCCACCAAATCAAGCAAGTGGTCCGATGCCAACGCCCGCTTCAGGGCGTTGGCTGAATCGGCCCACAAGATCAAGCTAGTGCTCTGACGCGTCGTGATCCATCCGAACGTGTCAGAGCACTAGCGGCGCGCGCGCCCCCGCATAGGGGTATTTCCGTATTTCGGTGCGGCTGCACCCGGCCGTAGCCTCTGCAGGGCCGGTGGCGGTTTGCGGTGGCGGGTCGCGAGGACCACGGCCCATCGCGCGCTTCCCGACGATTGCGAATGGAGCCAGGCCGGGTTGGTGCCGCCGATGGACATGATCACGTACAAGACCGGGACCGCCGGCGCGGCAAGTGGTGCGTGGACCATGCTGTGCGAAGCCGAGGGCTGCGCCTGTTGCGGCATCTGCATCATCGACGACGACGCCGCGGTGCGCGACGCCCTGGCCTCGCTGCTCGACGCCTATGGCTACCGCACCCTGAGCTTCGCGCGCTGCGAGGAATATCTCGCCCTCGCCTGGCCGGCCGATATCGGCTGCATCATCCTCGATCCGCATCGCCAGGGCGAGGTGGTGGGCAACGCCATCGCCGCGTTGTGCCGCAGCGGGCGGCCAATTCCGGTGGTGGTGATGGCCCGCACCCTGAAGCGCCCGCCGCCGCTGCCGGGCAACCCCGAGATTTTCCACCTCCTCGAGAAGCCGTTCCCGCCCGAGCAGCTGCTCGGCGTCGTGGCCGCGGCCATCGAGGCGCACGCGACCAAGCGGATTACGTAGCTTTCCGTACGGCACAACCCTGATTTCGCCCGGCCGTCGGCCGGCGTCTAGTGGGGCCCGGAGACGAGATGAAGGGAAGGGACCAGATCATGCAAGCGCTGCGCGAGCCCCACGGCCATGAGATTGCCACCCGGCGGGAGCCGGGGCGGGCGGCGGCTGCCATCGCCACCGGCGCGCTGGCCGACGACGATGCGCTGCATCTGCCCGGCCGCATCTGCTCCTTCGCCCGCGGCAGCGAGATCTACGCCGAGGGCAGCGCCATGGACCATCTCTACCGCGTGGTCTCCGGCGCCGTGCGCATCTGCAAGGTGATGGCCGACGGGCGGCGCCAGATCGTCGAATTCTCCGTTGCCGGCGACACGTTCGGGCTCGACGGGCTGGCCACGCACGGCTTCAGCGCCGAGGCCATCACCGCGACGACCCTGGTCTGCTATCCGCGCCGCCAGCTCGAGGAGGCGGTCCGCCAGGGCGGGCAGGTGGCGCGGCTGGTCGAGCGCATGACGCTCAACCGCCTGGTCGCAGCGCAGAACTGCATCGTCATGCTCGGACGCAAGACCGCCCAGGAGCGCGTCGCCTCCTTCCTGCTCGAAATGTGCCAGCGCACCACGCTGGCCAACGCCGGCGTGCTGATGCTGCCGATGTCGCGCTACGACATCGCCGACCATCTCGGCCTCACCGTCGAGACCGTCAGCCGCGTCCTCGGCGCGCTTCGGCGCGAGGGCGCCATCGCGCTGGCGGACGCGCATAATCTGCGCGTCCTCGACCGCGGCCGGCTGCGCGCGCTGAGCGAGGATCGGGTCTGAACCAGCCCGACCGGCCTCAGCCGCCCTGCAGGGCCCGCACCACCAGCGCCGCGGCGCTGGCGCGGTTTTCGATGCCGAGCTTGTCGTAGATCGATTCCAGGTGCTTGTTCACGGTTCGCGGGCTGAGGCCGAGAATCGCGGCGATGTCCCGGTTCGCCTTGCCGCGCGCCAGCCATAGCAGCACTTCCGCCTCGCGCGCGGTCAGCGCCAGGCGCTCCTTCAGCTGGGCCGCTTCCTCGGCCTCGTCCGGCACGGCGGCGGCGGCGGAGACGCGGAGCAGGATCTCCTCCTCGGCGACGCGGCCGACATAGGCGATCTCCAGCGCCCGGCCGCCGAGCACGAGGCGCCGGCGCGGGGGCGTCCCCGCCTCGGTGCCGCAGCGCAGGCTCCACGCCACCAGCTCCACCGGCAGCACGCCGGCCTCCGGCTCCAGCAGCGCGGCGGCCTGCGGCGTGCTCCACACCACCTGCCCGGCCGGGTCGATCGCCAGCAGGAAGCGGCCGGCGACGTCCAGCGCCCGGTGCGCGCTGAGCGTCAGACGCGCATTGGCCAGATGCACGCCGACGCGCGCCACCACTTCGGCCGGCGTCACCGGCTTGGTCACGTAGTCGACGCCGCCGGCCTCCAGCGCCTTCAGCACATGCTCGGTCTCGGTCAGCGCCGTCATGAAGATGATCGGCACCGATGCCAGGCCGGGGCGCTGCTTGAGCCGGCGGCAGGCCTCGAACCCATCCATCGCCGGCATCAGCGCGTCCATGAGGATGATGTCCGGCGTCGCCCGCGCCGCCACCTCGAGCGCGGCACGGGCGGACTGGGCGACGAGCACGGTGTAGCCGGCCTCGTCCAGCGCGTCGTTGAGCAGGCCGAGGGTGCCGGGGGAATCGTCCACCACCAGGACGATGCTGCGCGCCGCCCCGCTCATGGCGGCGGGCCATCGCCGAGCGCGGCGAGGAAGGCATCGAGCCGGAAGTCGGCCAGATGCGCGCGCAGCCCGGCCAGCGCCGCCGCGGCGGCGGGGGTGTCGCGCTCGAGCTCGTCGAGCCGGGCGCGGATGCCGCGCACATAGCCGATCGCCCCGAGGCGGCGCAGCTCGGCTAGCGCGGCCTCGTCCAGCCCGATGGGCGCTCGGCCAGCGGGGACGCCCTCGCCGGCTTCGCTGGCGATGGGACCGGCCGGGCGCGGCGCCTCGCCGAGCCATTCGAGCCCGAGCCGGACGCCGATGCGTTCGAGCAGCGCCGGCACGCTGACCGGCTTGGCCAGCACGTCGTCATGGTCGCGGCGCGCCGGCGCGCCGCGCAGCTCCCCGGCATTGGCCGAGACGATGAGGATGGCGCTGTCCGCGTGCCCGCCCTCGCGCAGCCGGCGCGCCAGCTCCCAGCCGCTCATGCCCGGCATGCCGAGATCGATCAGGAACAGGTCCGGCCGGCAATCGGCGGCGAGGCGCAGGCACTCGGCGCCGTCGCGCGCCTCCAGCACGATGAAGCCGATCGGCGCCAGCACCTCCTGCATCAGGCGCCGGTGCAGCACGTCGTCGTCGGCGACCAGGACCAGGCGGCGGCGGCCTTCATAGCCATGGATGCCGGGCGGCGGCCGCGCCGGACGCGCCGGGCGGCGCACCTCGGAGAGCATCAGGCGCACGGTGAAGCGGCTGCCCTGGCCGGGCTCGCTCGCCACCGTCACGTCCCCGCCCATGATCTGCGCCAGCAGCCTGGTGATGGTGAGCCCCAGCCCGACGCCCGCCGCCGGCGGCAGACGCGCATCCTCGACACGCTCGAACGGCTCGAACACGCGATCGAGATCGGCGCGCGCGATGCCGATGCCGGTATCCTCGATCTCGAACTCGGCGACGTCGTTGCGCCGGCGCACGCGCAGCACGACCTCGCCGTGCGCGGTGAATTTGATCGCGTTCGACAGCAGGTTGATGAGGATCTGGCGCAGCCGGCGTTCGTCGGTATGCACCGTGCCGGGCAGCGCGGAGAGGCACTCGTAGCGGAAGCCGATGGCCTTGGAGGCCGCCTGCAGGCGGAACATGTTGACGATCTGGTCGAGGAACTCGGCGAGCCGCACCTCGTCGCGGTAGAGCTCGATGCGGCCGGCCTCGATCTTGGAAATGTCGAGCAGACCCTCGATCAGGCCGGCGAGATGCTCGCCGCTGCGGCGGATGATGCGGATGGCATCGCGTCGGCGCTCGGGGATGGCGCTGTCGGCTTCGAGCAGCTGCGCGTAGCCGAGGATGGCGTTGAGCGGCGTGCGCAATTCGTGGCTGACCCCGACGACGTAGCGGCTCTTGGCGTGATTGGCCGCCTCCGCCGCCTCCTTGGCCTTCTGCAGCGCCGCGTCGGTGCGGCGGTGGGCGCGGATCTCGCTCAGCAGCAGGCCGGTCTGCCGCCGCGTCTCCTCGCGCGCCACGCGCCGGCTCTCCAGCGCCAGCACCAGCCACCAGGCGCCGACGCCGGCGATCACCAGCAGCACGAAGAACGCCTTCCAGAAGGCGGCTTCGAGCAGCGCCCCGCCGCTCGGCAGCTGCGCCACGGTCTGGGTGTAGATCGCCAGCAGGATGGCGCCGATGATGGCGGCGAAGGCGCCGAAGGTGGCGAGCGAGCGCACCACCGGGCGCCGCAGCGGCGCGGCCAGCACGCTGAGCCCGCGCGCCGCCGCGGGTTTGCAGCCATCCTGGCAGCGCGCGTCCAGCGAGCAGCAGAGCGAGCAGATCGCCCCGCCATAAGCCGGGCAGAAGGCCATGTCTTCGGGCTCGAAGGCGTGGGTGCAGACGACGCAGGACAGGCTCTCCCGCCCGGCCCAGCCGGCGCGCGGCTTGCGCGCGAGATAGAAGCGCCCGCCGGTGGCCCAGGCGAGCAGCGGCGCGGCGGTGAAGGAGGCGGCGAAGCCGAGAAACGGCGTCAGCGCGCGCGCCAGCGGGCCGAGGAACCCGGCCAGCGCGGCAGCGGCGAGCGCGACGCCGAGCAGCATGGCGCCGACGCCGACGGGATTGATGTCGTAGAGATGCGCGCGCTTGAACTCGATGTGCGGCGGGCTGAGGCCGAGCGGCTTGTTGACCACGAGATCCGCGACCAGCGCGCCCATCCACGCCGCGGCGATGGCGGAATAGAAGGCGAGCGTGTGCTCGATCGTCTGATAGACGCCGAGTTCCATCAGCAGCAACGCGATGGCGATGTTGAACACCAGCCAGACGACGCGGCCGGGATGGCTGTGGGTGAGGCGGGCGAAGAAGTTGGACCAGGCGATGGACCCGGCATAGGCGTTGGTGACGTTGATCTTCACCTGCGAGACGGCGATGAAGGCGCCGGTGAGCAGCAGCGCTGCCGTCGGCGAGGGCAGCACATAGCCGAAGGCGACCCGGTACATCGCCACCGGCTGCGCCGCCTCCGCCGGGGCGAGGCCCGCGCGCACCGCCAGCGCGGCGAGGAATGAGCCGGCGAGCAGCTTCACCATCCCCGGCACGATCCACCCAGGGCCCCCGGCGAGCAGCGCCAGGCGCCAACGTGCGCGGCCGCGCCCGGCCGGCTGGGGCGGCAGGAAGCGCAGGAAATCCACCTGCTCGCCGATCTGCGCCACCAGCGAGAACACCACCGAGGCGGCGGCGCCGAAGCCCAGCGCATCGAACCCCGCGCTGCCCAGCGCGCCGCGATAGCCCGACCAGGCGGCGAGCGCGCCGTGCCCGTAGAGGGCGATGAACAGGAACGGCAGCCCGTGCAGCACCAGCCACAGCGGCTGCGTCCAGAGCTGGAAGCGGCTGATGAAGGTGATGCCGTGGGTGACCAGCGGCACCACCGCGGCGGCGCAGAGAATCTCGCCGAGCCACAGCGGAATGCCGAACCCGGCCTGAAGGATCGAGGCCAGGATCACCGCCTCGATGGCGAAGAAGATGAAGGTGAAGGAGGCGTAGATCAGCGAGGTCAGGGTCGAGCCGATATAGCCGAAGCCGGCGCCGCGCGTGAGCAGATCGATATCGACCCCGTAGCGCGCGGCGTAGGCGGCGATCGGCAGGCCGGTGGCGAAGATCAGCAGCCCGACGGCGACGATCGCCAGCACCGCGTTGGTGAAGCCATAGCCGATGGTGATGGTGCCGCCGATCGCCTCCAGCGCGAGGAAGGAAACCGCGCCCAGCGCCGTGTTCGCCACCCGCGCCGGAGACCACCGCCGCGCCTTCGTCGCGGTGAAGCGAAGGGCGTAATCCTCGAGCGTTTCGTTCGCGACCCATTGGTTGTAGTCGCGGCGGATGCGCAGGATGCGCTGGCGCGATGCCGGCGAGGCGTTCACGCGCCGGCCCCCGAAGGAACCGCTGCGCCGCGCCGGCGCGCGCGCGGCGCGAGGCCGACGCAGTCCGGATGGCGCCCCGATTTCATTCCGCATCGTGATGCCGCCGAGCCGCGCGCGTCAAGCGGCACATTGCGGTGCGGCATACGTCATTCGACGTATTTCCGCCCCCTGCACGCGACCCGATGCTGCACCGCATATCGGGCCCACGGCATCCCGCCGCCGCCCGAGCGAGGAGGTCGTTGCATGGCTCTCGACAGGATCGATCCGCCGCCTTCGTCTGCGCTGCGCCGGCGCCTGCTGCAGGGCATGGCCGCCCTGCCCGCCGCGGCGCTGGTGCCCCCGCTTCTGCCCCACGCGGCCCGCGCCGCCGGGCCGGCCACCGCCGCGGTGAACGCCACCGGCCTCGCCGTCACCGACGACGCCGTCACCGTCGGCATCCTCCACTCCATCACCGGCACCATGGCGATCAGCGAGACCGGCTCGGTGGAAGCGGAGAAGCTGGCGATTTCGCAGATCAACGCCGAGGGCGGTGTGCTCGGGCGCAAGATCAATTTCATTCAGGAGGACGGCGCCTCCGACTGGCCGACCTTCGCCGAGAAGGCGAAGAAGCTGCTGGTGAAGGACAAATGCGCCGCGGTGTTCGGCTGCTGGACCTCGGCCTCGCGCAAGGCGGTGCTGCCGGTGTTCGAGCAGTACAACGGCATGCTCTACTACCCGACCTTCTACGAGGGGCTGGAGCAATCCAAGAACGTCATCTACACCGGCCAGGAGGCGACGCAGCAGATCATCGCCGGGCTCGACTGGGTGACGAAGGAGAAGGGCGCCAAGACCTTCTACCTGCTCGGCTCCGACTACATCTGGCCGCGCACCTCCAACAAGATCGCGCGCAAGCACATCGAGAACCACATGAAGGGCACGCGCGTGGTGGGCGAGGACTATTTCCCGCTCGGCCACACGCAGTTCAACTCCGTCATCAACAAGATGAAGCTCGTCAAGCCGGACGTGATCTACGCCATCATCGTCGGCGGCTCGAACGTCGCCTTCTACAAGCAGCTCAAGGCCGCCGGCGTCGATCTGAGCAAGCAGACGCTGATGACGATCTCGGTGACCGAGGACGAGATTCTCGGCATCGGCGGCGAGAACATCGCCGGCGCCTATGCCTGCATGAAATATTTCCAGTCGCTGCAGAACCCCAACAACGCCAAGTTCGTTCCCGCCTTCAAGGCCATGTGGGGCGAGAAGAGCGTCATCGGCGATGTCACGCAGGCGGCCTATCTCGGTCCCTGGCTGTGGAAGCTGACGGCGGAGAAGGCGCAGAGCTTCGATATCGACAAGATCGCTGCGGCCTCGCCGGGCGTCGAGTTCAAGGGCGCGCCGGAAGGCTATGTGCGCATCCATCCGAACCATCATCTCTGGAGCAAGACGCGCGTCGGCCGCGCCCGCACCGACGGGCAGTACGACGTGATCTACGAGACCGCGGACCTGATGGAACCGAACCCGTTTCCGGTCGGCTACCAGTGACGGCCTGCGAGCTTAGTGCTCTGACACGTTCGGATGAATCACCATGCGTCAGAGCACTAGCCTGATTGTGTGGGCCGATTCAGCCAACGCCCGGAAGCGGGCGTTGGCATCGGACCACTAGGCGACACCGCCGGTCCGCCCTGCGTGGCGGACCGGACTCCCTTCCCGGCCCGCCCCGCGCACGGAGAACGGACATGTTCATGGGCTATTCCCTCGGCGACCTCGGCTCGATCCTGGCGATGCAGGGCTTCGCGGGCCTGGTGCTGTTCTCGGTTTTCGTGCTGATGGCGCTCGGGCTCGCGATCATCTTCGGCCAGATGGGCGTGATCAACATGGCGCACGGGGAGTTCATGATCCTCGGCGCCTATGTCACTTTCCTCTGCTCGCGCCTGTTCGCGGCCTATCTGCCCGGCGCGTTCGCGCTCTATTTCTTTCTCGCCATCATCCTCGCCTTCTGCGCCTCCGGCCTGCTCGGCATGGCGGTGGAATGGGCGCTGATCCGCCATCTCTACAAGCGCCCGCTCGATACGCTGCTGGCGACGTGGGGCCTCAGCCTCATCCTGCAGCAGGTCTATCGCAGCATCTTCGGCGCGCGCGAGGTCGGCGTCGAACTGCCGGGCTGGATGATGGGCTCCACGCACCTCACCGAACAGATCGAGATCCCGATCAACGGGCTCATCGTCATGGTGCTGACCACGCTGATCACGCTCGCCGTGTATCTGCTGATCTTCCGCGCCGGCTGGGGGCGGCAGGTGCGGGCGGTGACGCAGAACCGCGCCATGGCCAGCGCCGTCGGCATCGACACCGAGCGCGTGGACCGGCTCACCTACGGCCTCGGCTGCGGCATCGCCGGCATCGCGGGCAGCGCCTTCACCATGATCGGTTCGACCAGCCCGACCGCCGGGCAGCTCTACATCGTCGATACGTTCCTCGTCGTCGTCTTCGGCGGCGCGCAGAGCCTGATCGGCACCATCGCCTCCGCCTTCACCATCTCCCAGGCGCGGTCGACGATGGAGTTCTTCCTGAGCGGGTCGATGGCGCAGGTTCTCGTTCTGCTCAGCGTCGTCGGCATCCTGATGCTGCGCCCGCAGGGTCTGTTCGTTCTCAAAGTCCGTCGTTGAGGAGCCGCGCGATGACCGAGAGTTCCTTCTCCCGCAAGGATATGATCGCCGTCCTGATCTTCGCGGCGTTCATCCTCATCGTCCTGCCGCTGGCGCTGGAGCCGTTCCGGCTCAATCTGGTCGGCAAGTATCTCACCTACGGCTTCGTCGGGCTCGGCCTGGTGCTGTGCTGGGGCGATGCCGGAATCCTCAGCCTGGGCCAGGGGATTTTCTTCGGCCTCGGCGGCTACTGCATGGCGATGTTCCTCAAGCTCGAAGCCTCGACGCCGGCGGCGACGAAGATCCAGTCCACGCCGGGCATTCCGGACTTCATGGACTGGAACCAGCTCACCGCCCTGCCCTGGTTCTGGCGCCCGTTCCACAGTCTCGCCTTCACCATCGCCGCGGTGCCGCTGGTGCCGGCGCTGCTCGCCTTCGTCATCGGGCTGGCGATGTTCAAGCGGCGCGTCGGCGGCACCTATTTCGCCATCATCACGCAGGCGATCGCGGCCATCCTCACCATTCTCATCATCGGCCAGCAGGGCTATACCGGCGGCGTCAACGGCATCACAGACCTGCGCACGCTGCTGGGCTGGGACATCCGCACCGACCACGCCAAGCTGGTGCTCTATTTCATCAGCGGCGGTCTGCTGATCGCCTGCCTGCTCCTCGCCCAGCTCGTCCGCCGCAGCAAGCTCGGGCGCATCCTGGTGGCGATGCGCGAGCGCGAAGACCGCGTGCGCTTCTCCGGCTACGACGTCGCCAACTTCAAGATCTTCGTCTTCTGCGCCGCCGCCGCGCTGGCCGGGATCGGCGGGGCGATGTTCACCCTGCAGGTCGGCTTCATGTCGCCCTCCTTCGTCGGCATCGTGCCCTCGATCGAGCTGGTGATCTTCACCGCCGTCGGCGGGCGCACCTCGCTGCTCGGCGCGCTCTACGGCACGCTGCTGGTGAACTGGGCGAAGACGACGTTTTCCGAAGATCTGCCGCAGCTCTGGCTGCTCGCCATGGGCGCGCTGTTCATCGCCGTGGTGGTCGCGTTCCCCAACGGGCTCGCCGGCCTGGTGCAGGAGAACGTAGCCCCGCTGCTGGCGCGGCTGCGCCCGCGGTTGCGCCCGGTGCCATCGGCCACGGTGGATGCACCCAAGCAGGGAGCCGTGCGATGACCGAACCGGCCGATTTCCTCCTCGCGGTCGAGGGGCTGACCGTGTCGTTCGACGGCTTCAAGGCGGTGGACGACCTCTCCTTCTATGTCGATGCCAACGAGATCCGCGTCATCATCGGCCCGAACGGCGCCGGCAAGACGACGGTGCTCGATCTGATCTGCGGGCGGACGCGGGCGAGCGCGGGATCGGTACGGTTCCGCGGACGCGAGCTGACGCGGCTCAAGGAGCACCAGATCGTCCAGGCCGGCGTCGGGCGGAAATTCCAGACACCCTCGATCTACGAAGACCTCACGGTGTTCGAGAACCTGGAAATCTCGTTCCCGCGCGGCCGCTCGGTGTTCGGCGCGCTCGCCTTCCGCCGCGACGAAGCGGTGCGCGAGCGGGTGCGCGAGGTGGCGAGCCTGATCTTTCTCGAACCGATGCTGGGCGAACGGGCTGAGGCGCTGAGCCACGGGCAGAAGCAGTGGCTGGAGATCGGCATGCTGCTGATCCAGGATCCGGCGCTGCTGATGCTGGACGAGCCGGTGGCGGGGATGAGCGTCAGCGAGCGGCGCAAGACGGCCGAGCTGCTGCGCCGGGTGCTGCGCGACCGCGCCGTGCTGGTGATCGAGCACGACATGGGCTTCGTCGAGGACATCGCCCATCGCGTCACCGTGTTGCACCAGGGCCGCGTGCTCTCGGAAGGGTCGATGCAGCACGTGAAATCGGATCCGAAAGTGGTCGAGGTCTATCTTGGGCATTGAGGAGGCGGCGGTGCTGAATGTTTCGGGACTCAGGGCCGGCTACGGCCAGAGCGAGGTTCTCCACGGCATCGATCTCGCCGTCGGGGCGGGCGAGATCGTCGCGGTGATGGGCCGCAACGGCATGGGCAAGAGCACGCTGATGAAGGCGCTGATCGGGCTCATCCCGGCGCGCGGCGGCGAGATCCGCCTGCGCGAGGATCCCGTCACCGCGCTGAAGCCGAACCAGCGCGTCGCCCGCGGCATCGCCTATGTGCCGCAGGGGCGGATGATCTTCCCGGCGATGACGGTGGAGGAGAATATCGCCACCGGGCTCGTCGTCCGCGGTGGCGGCGCGATTCCGCAGGATCTCTACGCGCTCTTCCCCGTGCTCGCGGAGATGAAGGGCCGGCGCGGCGGCAATCTATCCGGCGGCCAGCAGCAGCAGTTGGCGATCGCGCGCGCGCTCGCCACCGGGCCCGGGCTGCTGCTGCTCGACGAGCCGACGGAGGGAATCCAGCCCTCGATCATTCTCGAACTCGGGCGTACATTGCGGCGCATCCGCGACGAGCGCGGGCTGGCGATCGTCGTGTCCGAGCAGGTGCTGAGCTTCGCCTTGGCGATCGCCGACCGGGTGATCGTGCTGGAGGGCGGCCGGGTCGTGCACAGCGCGACCCGCGCCGAGCTGGACGAGGAGCAGGTGTCGCGCTTCCTCGCCGTGTGACGACACTGGGCCGTGTAACGACACTGGGCCGTGTAACGACAAAGGCCGAAAACCTCAGAGGAGAAACAACAGGCATGACCGATACGATCGTCAAGGTGGATCTGTCGCAATCCCCCTACGAGAATGACATGATCCATAATCGCTGGCATCCGGACATCCCGATGGTGGCGACGGTGAAGCCGGGCGCGGACTTCATCCTGGAGTGCTACGACTGGACCGGCGGCTTCATCAAGAACGACGAGTCGGCCGCGGATGTGCGCGACATCGATCTCTCGATCGTGCATTTCCTCTCCGGCCCGATCGGCGTCGAGGGCGCGGAGCCGGGCGATCTCCTCGTGGTGGACATCCTCGACATCGGCGCCTTCGCGCATAATTCCTGGGGGTTCAACGGCTTCTTCTCGAAGAAGAACGGCGGCGGCTTCCTCACCGAGCATTTTCCCCAGGCGCAGAAATCGATCTGGGACATCCACGGCATGTTCACCCGCTCGCGCCACGTGCCCGGCGTGAGCTTCGCCGGGCTGATCCATCCCGGGCTGATCGGCTGCCTGCCCTCGGCGGATCTGCTGGCGAAGTGGAACGCACGCGAGACGGCGCTGATCGCCACCAACCCCACCCGCGTGCCGCCGCTGGCGAACCCGCCCTTCCCCACCACGGCGCACATGGGCCGGATGAAGGGCGACGCGCGTGCGCAGGCCGCCGCCACCGGCGCGCGCACCGTGCCGCCGCGCGAGCATGGCGGCAATTGCGACATCAAGGACCTCTCGCGCGGTGCGCGCGTGTTCTTCCCGGTCTATGTCAAGGGCGCCGGGCTCTCGATGGGCGATCTGCATTTCAGCCAGGGCGACGGCGAGATCACCTTCTGCGGCGCGATCGAGATGCCGGGCTGGATCCATCTCAAGGTCGAGCTGCTCAAGGACGGGATGGCGAAATACGGCATCAAGAACCCGATCTTCAAGCCGAGCCCGATCAAGCCCGCCTACAGCGACTATCTCATCTTCGAGGGCATCTCCGTCGACGAGCAGGGCGAGCAGCACTATCTCGACGTCAACGTGGCCTACCGGCAGGCCTGCCTCAACGCCATCGAGTATCTCAAGAAGTTCGGCTATTCGGCGGCGCAGGCCTATGCCATTCTCGGCACCGCGCCGGTGCAGGGCCATATCAGCGGCGTGGTGGATATTCCGAATTCCTGCGCGACGCTGTGGCTGCCGACGGAGATTTTCGAGTTCGACATCAACCCCGGCGCCGCCGGGCCGAAACGCTCGGTGCCGCCGGGCATCGACATCCCGCTGGCGCCGGACCTGTAAGGGGCGTTCATGGCCGTCTACGACTATCTGTGCGAGACCTGCGGCGCGTTCACCGAGACGCGCCCCATGGCCGAGTTCGCCGCGCCGCAGCCCTGCCCGGGCTGCGGCGTCCCCGCGCCGCGCGCGCTGCTCACCGTCCCCGCCCTGGCGACGATGGATGCCGGCCGCCGCGTGGCCCAGGCGACCAACGAACGCAGCGCCAATGCCCCGCAACGCAGCCACGCCGCCGGCTGCGGCTGCTGCGGGCCGAAGAAAACGGCCCTCAGCGCCGACGCGCCGCGGGCTGCTTCGTCCGGCGGGCGGCCCTGGATGATCGGGCATTGAGGCCCCGACGCTTCACGGCTGATGCGGGCCATCGCGCGCAACGCCAGACCTTCCGACGTAGGGTGGGATGCGCTTCCGCACCCCACCATCGGGTCGCGATCCGGGGCGCCGTGATGACAGACATCCTTGCCTGATTATCGCCGTCACCGCGTCCCGGGTGGCTGCTATTTCTTCACCCTCGCCCTGGCGGACCGGCGCAGCGACCTGCTGCTGCGCGAGATTGCGGCGCTGCGCGCGGCCGTCGCGCGCACGCGACGCCTGCATCCGTTCTGCATCGACGCCTGGGTGGTGCTGCCGGAGCACATGCATGCGGTTTGGACCCTGCCCGAAGGGGACGCCGCCTATTCCGTGCGCTGGGCGTTGATCAAACGCTGGTTCTCGGCCGCGATAGCGCCGGGCGAGGCCCGCTCGGCCTCCCGCGCAACCAAGGGAGAGCGCGGGCTTTGGCAGCGCCGCTTCTGGGAACACACGGTGCGCGATGACGCGGACTTCGCGCGGCATGTCGATTACGTCCACTTCAATCCCGTCAAGCACGGATTGGCGGCGAGCGCAGCCGAATGGCCTTACTCATCGTTCCGCCACGCGGTCGCGCGTGGGACCTATCCAGCCGCCTGGGCGCTCCGGGACGGGGACGCGGGCGATTTCGGGGAGAGGGAGGCATCCGCGGGATGAAGCGGAAGCGGACGTGATTTCTTCGCTGCGCTCGGATGGGGATCAAGAGGTGGGGTGCGGAAGCGCACCCCACCCTACTCTGACTCGGTGTTTGCCGTCGTGCCGAAACCCGTAGTGCGCACCGCCAGCGTAGGGTGGGGTGCCGAGCCCGGAACAACCTTAATGGTTGCTACGGTTGCTATGCTTGCTACCAAGGTTCTCCAGAGTGGAGATAAGGCCAATGATAGAGGGCTTGATCTTCGTCTTCTTCGCCCCGATCTTCTTCGCATCGCCGCCCCCGCTGTTTCCGCTTTAGAGCGGTTTCTTCGACGACAGCCGCATATTCGCCCCAGTCCACTTCCCATTTCAACTGGTTGAGATGCGCCCATTCGGTCTTCGCTCTGGCCAGGTGCTCATTGAACTCGTCGCGGCCAACCTTATTGACACGGCAGAAATGCTCGACTGTGTTATCAATGGCCTGTTGGGTAAGTTCACCGGAACGGACCATGTTTTCGAGAACGCCGAAATGTTCGATCATATGACAATGCCAACAACTGATCTTTAATCCCGTCAGCCTTGCAATGGCGGGCCGGCGGTCGGTCAGATACTCCCATTCTTCATGAACGTTGAGGCGTTTCTGTTCGGTCTCGACCTTACCGCATGTCTGGCAAGTCAGGCCGTGTTGATCGAAAACCCCAGCTTTGATCTTGTCCCATCGGGATGTTGGGATGAAACGACCCTTTCGGAGGTTTCGCTGCCAAAGCGGCCCCGGCACCATGCGGACCGCGGGCCGATAGGGCATCATTTGCCACGCTCCTGTATGGTTGTGCTTCCCGCGCATAGGGCAGCCGCACGCCAGATGCAAGCAAGAACGGCGGCGTCACGCTGCAGGTCGTGCGTGACTTGGTGATGAAGTTCAACGCCGCTGGTCTTGACGGCCTGATCGATCGCAAGCCGCCTGGCCAGCCGTTCCGCCTGCCCCCCGCCTTGCCTACCCACCCCCCGCTGCGCTATGCGCCCCGGCTCATCGCACGAGGAACAACGCCATGCGCCGACGCCGCGGCCGCGCGCTCGACGGTTGGCTCATCATCGACAAGCCGCCCGGCCTCACCAGCACCGACGTGGTCAACCGCGTCCGCCGCGCGTTCGATGCGCAGAAGGCCGGCCATGGCGGCACGCTCGATCCGCTGGCCACCGGCGTGCTGCCGATCGCCTTCGGCGCCGCCACCAAGACGGTGCCCTATGTCATGGACGGCACCAAACTCTACCGCTTCGCGCTCCGCTTCGGCGAGGCGCGCGATACCGATGACGCCGACGGCGCGGTGACGGCGACCTCCGACGTGCGGCCGAGCGACGAGGCGCTGCGTGCCGCCCTGCCCGCCTTCACCGGCACCATCCTGCAGGTGCCGCCGGCCTACTCGGCGGTGAAGGTCGCCGGCGAGCGCGCCTACGACATGGCCCGCGAAGGCCGCGCCCCGGTGCTGGAGCCGCGCCAGGCGCGGGTCGATCGCTTCAGCCTGATCGCGCGCCCGGATGCGGACAGCGCCGTGTTCGAGGTCGAATCCGGCAAGGGCGTCTATATGCGCAGCCTGGCGCGCGACCTCGCCATCGCCTGCGGCGGCTTCGGCCACATCGCCGCGCTCCGCCGCCTGCGCGTCGGCCCGTTCACCGAGGCACAGGCGATTCCGCTGGACAAACTGCGCGAACAGGACGATACGGCGCCGGCTTCCCCGGACCTGCTGCTTCCGGTCGCGACCGCGCTGGCCGACATCCCGGCGCTGGCCTTGACCGCGGCAGAGGCCGCCGACCTGCTGCATGGCCAGGCGATCAGCCTGGTCGCGCTGATGGGCCGGATTCCGCGGACGGCCGATCCCGAAGGGGGGTTGGTCCGCGCCATGGCGGGGAGCCGCGTGCTGGGCCTGTGCCGGCTGGATGATGGCTGGCTCAAGTCCGAACGTCTGCTCTAGCCGCCCCCCGGCGGGCCGGGCGCAGGCGGGCCGCGATCCGCAACCTCTTGTACGGAGACATGCCGATGTCGATCACCGACGAGCGCCGGGCTGCGCTCATCCAGGACTACGCCACCGGCGCCGCCGACACCGGCAGCCCCGAGGTGCAGGTTGCCCTGCTCTCCGAGCGCATCGGCAATCTCACCGAGCATCTCAAGACCCACGCCAAGGATTTCCACTCCCGCCGCGGCCTCTTGATGATGGTCGGCCGCCGCCGCCGGCTGCTGGACTATCTGAAGGCCAAGGACGCCGCCCGCTACGAGCCGCTGATCGGGCGGCTCGGCCTGCGCCGCTGAAGCGGCGGGCCGGCGCATTCGCGGCGCTTTTTCTATGGCTTCGCCGGCGGCCGTCGCTATATAGCGGCCTCGGCATCTCTCCGCGCCATGGTGGCGCGGGGTAACGCCCCGGGGCGATGCAACCCCGGTCGTCGCGCACGCGGCGGGATGACTGACGGCCGACCCGGCACCCCCCTTGAGCATGCGGGACCAGGCATCGGCGTCTTCGGCGACATGGTTCCTTGGCTGCGGCCCCCGGCCCAGCCCCCCGTGCCGCCCGAGATGCCGGCCCCCGCCCAAGGGAGGCCCCGGCGCTGCCGTCCGCCGCCCGCCCGCGTCGCGGTCGCACAAGGACCCACGAGGATATGGACGCGATGTTCAACTATTTCCGCAAGGAGCTCGACTGGGGCGGGCGCAAGCTCGTGCTCGAGACTGGCAAGATCGCCCGCCAGGCGGATGGCGCGGTGCTGGTCAGCTATGGCGACACGATCGTGCTCTGCACCGCGGTCGGCGCCCGCAGCGCCAAACCGGGCCAGGATTTCTTCCCGCTTACCGTGCACTACCAGGAGAAGGCCTTCGCCGCCGGCAAGATCCCGGGCGGGTTCTTCAAGCGCGAGGGCCGGCCGAGCGAGTTCGAGACGCTGGCGAGCCGGCTGATCGACCGGCCGATCCGGCCGCTGTTCCCCGCCGGGTTCCGCAACGAGGTCCAGGTCATCGCCACCGTGCTCAGCCACGACCTGGAAAACGACCCGGCGGTCGTCGCCATGGTCGGGTGCTCGGCGGCGCTGACGCTCTCGGGCATCCCGTTCTTCGGCCCGATCGGCGCCGCCCGCGTCGGGCGCGTCGGCGATGCCTACGTGCTGAACCCGACACCGGAGCAGCTCGCCAGCTCTGGGCTCGATCTCGTCGTCGCCGGCACCGCCGAGGGCGTGCTGATGGTTGAATCCGAGGCGCGCGAGCTGTCCGAGGAGATCATGCTCGGCGCCGTCACCTTCGGCCACGCCGCCTTCCAGCCGGTGATCCAGGCGATCATCGAGCTGGCCGAGCACGCCGCCAAGGAGCCCTGGGCGCTGCCCGAGCCCTCCGCCGAGCAGCAGGCGCTCGCCGCCCGGGTGGACGCGCTGGCCCGCGCCGATCTCGCCGCCGCCTATGGCGAGCGCGAGAAGCAGGCCCGCCACGCGCGGATCGAGGCGGCGAAGAAGGCAACGCTCGCCGCCCTCGCCGAGGAAGGGCTCGATACCGAGCGTGCCAAGGCGGTGTTCAAGGAGCTGGAGGCGGACATCGTCCGCAACGCCATCCTCGATACCGGGCTGCGCATCGACGGGCGCGACACCAGGACGGTGCGCCCGATCGTCGCCGAGGTCGGCGTGCTGCCGCGTGCGCATGGCAGCGCGCTGTTCACCCGCGGCGAGACGCAGGCGCTGTGCGTCGCCACCCTCGGCACCGGCCAGGACGAGCAGATCATCGACGCGCTCGGCGGCGAATATCGCGAGCACTTCATGCTGCACTACAATTTCCCGCCCTACTCGGTGGGCGAGGCCGGGCGCATGGGCAGCCCGGGGCGGCGCGAGATCGGCCACGGCAAGCTCGCCTGGCGGGCGATCCATCCGCTGCTGCCGGCGAAGGAGGCTTTCCCCTACACGCTGCGCGTGGTCAGCGAGATCACCGAAAGCAACGGCTCCTCCTCGATGGCGACGGTGTGCGGCAGCTCGCTGGCGCTGATGGATGCCGGGGTGCCGCTGAAGCGGCCGGTCGCCGGCATCGCCATGGGGCTGATCAAGGAGAGCCACAAATTCGCCGTGCTCTCCGACATTCTCGGCGACGAGGACCATCTCGGCGACATGGACTTCAAGGTCGCGGGCACCGAGGCCGGTGTCACCAGCCTGCAGATGGACATCAAGATCACCTCGATCACGCCGGAGATCATGGAAATCGCGCTCGGCCAGGCGCGCGAGGGGCGGCTGCACATCCTGGGCGAGATGGCCAAGGCGATCACCGGCGCGCGCGACGACGTCGCCGCGACGGCGCCGCGCATCACCGTGATCAACGTGCCCAAGGAGAAGATCCGCGAAGTGATCGGCACCGGCGGCAAGGTGATCCGCGAGATCGTCGAGCAGACCGGCACCAAGATCGACATCGAGGATGACGGCACGATCAAGATCGCAGCGACGTCGGAGACGCAGTCCCAGGCGGCGATCGACTGGATCCGCGGCATCGTCGCCGAGCCGGAGCTCGGCGTGATCTACAACGGCAAGGTGGTGAAGACGGCCGATTTCGGCGCCTTCGTCAACTTCCTCGGCTCGCGCGACGGGCTCGTGCACATCAGCGAGCTGGCCGCCCGGCGCGTCGCCAAGACCAACGACGTGGTCAATGTCGGCGACCAGGTGAAGGTGAAGGTCATCGGGTTCGACGAGCGCGGCAAGGTGAAGCTGTCGATGCGCGTCGTCGACCAGGCCACGGGAGCGGATATTTCCGCTCAGGTCGGCCCGAAGGGCGGGCGGCGTGACGAGGAGAACGCGGCGGAGTAATCCGCCGCGCACGGACGGCGGACGGCGGACAGCGGACAGCCGGGGGGGCGAGGACGGCGATGAGGGCGATCAACGCGATCCGCATGGGGGGTGTCGACGTGCTGCCGGTGGTGGAGGGTGGCAAGGGCGTCGCCATTTCCAACGGCATCTCCGCCGGCCACTGGGCCGCCGGCTCCGGCGTCGGCACGTTCAGCGCTGTCAACGCCGACAGCTACGACGACAACGGCACGTGGATCCCGCAGCTCTATCACGGCCGCACGCGGCGGGACCGCCACGAGGAGCTGATCGCCTACGCCATTCGCGGCGGCATCACCCAGGCGCGCCGGGCCTACGAGATCGCCGCCGGCAAGGGGCGCGTGCACGCCAACATCCTGTGGGAAATGGCCGGCGCCGAGCGCGTCATCACCGGCGTGCTGGAAGGCGCGCGCGGGCTGATCAACGGGCTGACCTGCGGCGCCGGCATGCCCTACCGGCTTTCCGAAATCGCGGCCAAGTTCGGCGTCCATTACTACCCGATCGTTTCCTCCGCGCGCGCGTTCAACGCGCTGTGGAAGCGCGCCTACCACAAGGCCGCCGCCCTGCTCGGCGGCGTCGTCTACGAGGATCCGTGGCTCGCCGGCGGGCATAACGGGCTCTCCAACACCGAGGATCCGCAGAAGCCGGAGGACCCGTATCCGCGCGTGCACGCGCTGCGCAAGCTGATGCGCGAGTTCGGCCTCGGCGACACGCCGATCATCATGGCCGGCGGCGTGTGGTGGCTGGAGGAGTGGGAGGACTGGATCGACAATCCCGAGCTCGGGCCGATCGCCTTCCAGTTCGGCACGCGCCCGCTGCTGACGCAGGAGAGCCCGATCGGGGAGGCGTGGAAGCGCCGGCTGCTGACGCTGAAGGAGGGGGACATATTCCTCAACCATTTCAGCCCGACCGGGTTCTATTCGAGCGCGGTGAACAACGGCTTCATCCAGGAACTGCGCGAGCGCAACGACCGCCAGGTCGCCTACACCACCGAGCCGGTGGGCGAGCATGTCGCGGAATACGGCGTCGGGCCGCGCAAGCGCATCGTGTTCCTGACCCAGCCGGACGCCGAACGCGCGCGCGGCTGGGAAGCGGAGGGCTTCAGTGAGGCGATGCGCACGCCGGATTCGACGCTGATCTTCGTCACTCCGGACAAGGCGCGCGAGATTCTCGCCGATCAGACCGCCTGCATGGCCTGCCTCAGCCAGTGCCGCTTCTCCAACTGGAGCCAGGAAGGGCCGGACTACACCACCGGCAAGAAAGCCGACCCGCGCAGCTTCTGCATCCAGAAGACGCTGCAGACGATCGGCCATTCGGGCAACGACGCCGCCGCCGTCGAGG
Source organism: Acetobacteraceae bacterium (assembly GCA_027449745.1). GTDB lineage: Bacteria > Pseudomonadota > Alphaproteobacteria > Acetobacterales > Acetobacteraceae > JAJZVV01. The sequence continues at coordinate 23,615 of DAIDKZ010000151.1, forward strand.
ACAACCTCATGTTCAGCGGCCACAACGCCTTCCGCTTCGGCTCCGACCCGTTCTATTCGAACGGCTACGTGCCGACGGTGCGCCAGCTGGTGGAGCGGATCCTGACGGGGCGGTAGCCCGGCGGGACCGATCAATCCAGCACGGCGGCGTGGGAGTCCACCACCACGGTCCGTGGCCGGCGCATCAGGAACACCAGCGGGAACGACAGCAGCGTGGTGATCATCATATACTGGAAATCATCGACATAGGCGATGATCGATGACTGGTAGTTCACCGCGACGTTGAGCAGCGTCGCGCCGTGCGCCGTCGTCGGATCGAGGAAATGCATCGCCGTCGGGTTCGCCGTCAGCGCCCGGTTGAACGGCGTCACCGCGCGCGCGATCTCCGCATGGTTGAATTGCTGCATTTCGGTCAGCAGGGTCGAGGTGACGGAAATGCCTATGGCGCTGCCGACATTGCGCAGCAGGCTGTAGATCGCGGTGCCGTCATTGCGGCGCGTCGCCGGCAGGGTGGCGAAGGAGACCACCTGCACCGGCACGAACACGAACCCCAGCCCGATGCCCATGATCACGGTGACGACGACGATCTCGGTCTGCGACACGTCCGGCGTCCACTGCGTCATCCACCACAGCGTCGCCGAGATGACGAGCACGCCGCCGCCGATCAGCGGGCGCGGGTCCATGCGCGCCGTCAGCCGTCCGGCGGCCATCATGGCGAACAGCGTGCCGATGCCGCGCGGCGCCATCATCAGCCCCGCCGTGTCCACCGGGAAGTTCGCCAGGTTCTGCAGATAGGGTGCGAGCAGCGCGGCCGAAGAGAGCAGCACCATGCCGATCGCGAACATCATGATGATGCCGGCAACGAAGTTCCGGTCCCGGAAGAGCACCGGCGGGATGAACGGATTGTCTGCCGTCGCCATGTGGACGAGAAAAAGATAGGCACCGAGCCCGGCCAGCACCGCCTCGGTGATGATCTCGTAGGAGCCGAACCAATCGAGCAGTTCGCCGCGGTCGAGCATCATCTGGAACGCCCCCAGCGCCAGCGCGAGCGCGAGGAACCCGGTCCAGTCGAACCGCAATGGCTGGCGCACGCTGCGCGGCATGAACAGCGCCAGACCCGCCAGCGTCAGCAGCCCGAACGGCAGGTTGATGAAGAACACGTAGCGCCAGTCATAGGCCTGCGTGAGATAGCCACCGAGCGTCGGGCCGACGATGGGGCCGATCATCACGCCCATGCCCCACAAAGCCATCGCCGCGCCGCGCCGCTCGGGAGGGTAGATGTCCAGCATCGTCGCCTGCGACAGCGGCACCAGCGCGGCGCCGAAGAACCCCTGCAGCAGGCGGAACGCAACCATCTGCTCGATCGAGGCGGCGATGCCGCAGAGCATCGACGCGATCGTGAAGCCGGCGACCGAGACCAGGAATACGTTCTTCCGCCCGAACCGGTTGGCGAGCCAGCCGGAGGGCGCGGTCATGATCGCCGCGGCGATGACGTAGGAGGTCAGCACCCAGGTGATCTGATCGTATGTCGTCGAGAGACTGCCCTGCATGTAGGGCAGCGCGACATTGGCGATGGTGGAATCGAGCGCCTGCATCAAGGTGCCGACCATCGCGCAGAGCGTGATGATGCCGCGATGGCCCACGGACGCTTGGGACCCGGAGGCGATCGTCATCGCCCCGCGCTCACCAGCCAAGGAGCTCGCTGCGCAGGCTCGCCAAGCTGCGCCGGTGCCCGGTATCGATCGAAACCTCGACGCTCATGCCCGCCGCCAGAGGCGGATCGCCCTCGTGGCGGACGATCTCGATGCGGACCGGGATGCGCTGCACCACCTTCACCCAGTTGCCAGAGGAATTCTCCGCCGGTAGCAACGAGAATTGCGATCCGGAGGCGGGGCTGAGGCTCGCCACCCGGCCGTCCCAGGTCCGTCCGGGATAGGTGTCGATCCACACCGTCACCGGGTCACCCGGCCTCACCCAGGTGAGGTCCGTCTCCTTGGCGAAAGCCGTGACCCAGACATGATCGGTGGCGACGAAGCCGAATGCCCCGGTGCCGGCGGCCAGGAACTGGCCGGGCTGCAACTTGGCGACGTCGGTGACGATGCCATCGAAGGGGGCGCGGACCTCGGCATGCCGCAACTGCCGCTCGGCCTCACGCAGCTGCGCCAGAATCTGGCGGTAGTCGAAGGAATCCTCCGGTGCGATATCGGCGCTGCCGAGTTTGGCGAGCTGGACTTGCGCCTGCAGCTTCAGGCTGGCCAGCGTCTGCTGGGCGGCGGCCTCCTTGAAGCGGGCATTGTCGTAATCGAGCCGGGTGACGCCGCCGCGGCTGACGAGTGCCGCATAGCGCTCCAGATTGGCCTGATCGAGACGCAACTGCTGTTCCTCGGCGGCGATGTCGCGCAGCATGCGCTGGTAGTCGGCCTTCATGGCGTTGACGGTCAGCACCATATCGCCAAGCCGGGCGCGGGCATTGTCCACCGCATACTGGAACGGCTCGGGATCGAGGCGGAACAGCAGCTGGCCCTTGCGAACCGGCTGGTTCTCGGTGACGTCCACCGACTTCACGATGCCGGAGACGTCGGTCGAAACCGGCAATTTGTCGGCATCGGTGTAGGCGTCGTTGGTCGTCGAATAGCGCCCGCCATGCAGCCAGGCTCCCAACGCGAGCGCCACCACCGCGATCACGCCGCCGACCATGAGGACGAAGCGCAGCACACGGCGCGACAGCCGGTTCGCCGCGCGGATCTCGTCGCTGACGCGCGGTGCGGCGATCGCCGGACTGAGCTGCGACATCAGGCGGCTTCCTCCGCCGCGCCCTCCGCACTCTCGCAGGCGGCGTCGTCCCGGCGGTTGCAGCGCAGCGCGCCGCACAAGGTCGCCTTCATGCGCGCCAGCCCGTCGGTGATCACCGCCAGGGTCTCGGCATCGAACCCGGTCGTCAGCAGGGCGATGAGTTCCGCCCGTTCGGCCTTGATCTTCTCCAGCAGCGGGGCGGCGCTGGGCAGCAGATGCAGACGCCATACCCGGCGGTCCTTGGGATCCGGCCGCCGCTCGACCAGGCCGCGCTGCTCCAGCCGGTCGACCAGGCGCGCCACGGTGATCGGCTCGACCTCGAGCAGCTCGGAGAGCTCCTTCTGCGACAGGCCGGGCTGACGCTCCAGCCGCAGCATGATGAACCACTGCGCCCGGGTCATGCCGAATTGACGCGCCCGCTTGTCCGCGGCAATGCGCAACAGATGCGCCACGTCATGGAGATAGAGCATCACGTCGTGGGTGAATTCGGGCATATTCGGCCTCCGCGTCGATAATAAGGAGCGTTATCGTCACGAGTCCATGGCA
>DAIDKZ010000152.1 GCA_027449745.1 Acetobacteraceae bacterium
CAAGATCAGGCCACTAACCCAACACCCCAAACCCAAAACAACAGCCCTAAACCACCCGTCCCGCTACCACTCACGATAACAAAACAAGCCTAAGGGCACCGCCAACGTATCCCTTCCATCCAGATTCCAATTTCAATGAACTAACCGCCTCGCGGCGGCCTCGCCCGATCAACCATCGGCGAGGCGCGGCTTTTACGCAGCGCGGCGAGTGGTGTCAACGCCTGATCTTCCCGGCCGCGTGGGACCCAAAACGGCGGGAAAACTCGGTTACAAATCAATGACCTAAAGAGGTCCGCCCGCGCCCGCGGCACAGCAGGCAGCGTGTCTCACGCCCGCGCAGTGAAGCCATGCGGAAAGCGCATGGCGCATTCGGCGGCGCCGATGGCCCGCGTCATCGGCGCCGCACACTCTCAAGCCGCTTCCGCGAGCCGGCCGTTCAGCGTCAGCCCCTCCCGACCGGCGCTGACATGCACGGGTTCGCCTTCGATGATCGCGCCTTCGAGAATCAATCCCGCCAGCGGGTTCTGCAGCGCCCGCTGGATCACCCGCTTGAGCGGGCGGGCACCATAGACCGGGTCGTAGCCCTCGGCCGCCAGCCAATCGAGCGCTGCACGATCAACCTCGAGCGTGATCTGGCGCTCGCCCAGCAGCTTGCGGAGCCGGGCCAGCTGAATATCGACGATCGCGGCCATGTCGGCGCGCTGCAGGCGGCGGAACAGGATTGTCTCATCGAGCCGGTTGAGGAACTCAGGCCGGAAATGCCCGCGAACCACCTGCATCACCTGGCCATAGACCATCGAGGCATCCTCGCCCTCCGGCTGAGCGGCGAGGATGTCGCTGCCGAGATTGCTCGTCAGGACGATGATGGTGTTGCGGAAATCCACCGTCCGCCCCTGCCCGTCGGTGAGCCGGCCGTCGTCGAGCACCTGCAGCAGCACGTTGAAGACGTCCTCGTGCGCCTTCTCGACCTCGTCGAACAGCACCACCTGGTAGGGCCGGCGGCGCACCGCCTCGGTCAGCACGCCGCCCTCGTCATAGCCGACATAGCCCGGCGGCGCCCCGATCAGGCGCGAAACCGCATGGCGCTCCATGAATTCGCTCATGTCGATGCGCACCATCGCGCGCTCGTCGTCGAACAGGAACTCGGCCAGCGCCTTGGAGAGTTCGGTCTTGCCGACGCCGGTCGGGCCGAGGAACAGGAAGCTGCCGATCGGCCGGTTCGGGTCCTGCAGCCCGGCGCGCGCCCGGCGGACCGCATTGGCGACGGCCCGCAGCGCCTCCTCCTGGCCGACCACCCGCCGGCGGAGCTCGTCCTCCATGCGCAGCAGCTTGCCGCGCTCGCCCTCGAGCATCTTCTCCACGGGAATGCCGGTCCAGCGCGCCACCACGGCGGCCACCTGCTCGTCGGTGACCGCCTCGTTCACCAACTGCCCGCCGGACTGCGCCGCCGCGAGCTTCTTCTCGAGATCCGGAATCACACCGTAAAGCAGCTCCGAGGCACGGCCGAGATCGCCACGCCGCTGCGCCACCTCCACCTCGCTGCGCGCCTGGTCCAGCCGCTCCTTGATCTTCTGCGACTCATTGAGCTGCTGCTTCTCCGCCTGCCAGGAGGCGGTGAGCGCGGCGGACTTCTCCTCGAGTTCGGCCAGGTCCCGTTCCAGCTTGCCGAGGCGCTCGCGTGAGGCGGGGTCGTCCTCGCGCTTGAGGGCCTCGCGCTCGATCTTGAGCTGCATCACCCGCCGGTCGAGCTCGTCCAGCTCCTCGGGTTTGCTGTCCACCTGCATGCGCAGCCGGCTGGCGGCCTCATCGACCAGGTCGATCGCCTTGTCGGGCAGGAAACGATCGGTGATGTAGCGGTTGGATAGCGTCGCCGCGGCGACCAGGGCGCCGTCGGTGATCCGCACGCCATGGTGCAGCTCATATTTCTCGCGGATACCGCGCAGGATGCTGATCGTGTCCTCGACGGTCGGCTCGCCCACGAACACCGGCTGGAAACGCCGCGCCAGAGCGGCGTCCTTCTCGACATGCTTGCGATATTCGTCGAGCGTGGTGGCGCCGACGCAGTGCAGCGCCCCGCGCGCCAGTTCTGGCTTGAGCAGGTTGGAGGCGTCCATCGCCCCATCCGCCTTGCCGGCGCCGACGAGGGTGTGCATCTCGTCGATGAACAGGATGATCTGCCCCTCGGCGCTCTCGATCTCCTTGAGCACCGATTTCAGCCGCTCCTCGAACTCGCCGCGATATTTCGCGCCGGCGACCATGGCACCGAGATCGAGCGCGAGCAGGCGCTTGTTCTTCAGCGCCTCCGGAACGTCGCCATTGACGATGCGCAGCGCCAGACCCTCGACGATCGCCGTCTTGCCGACGCCAGGCTCGCCGATCAGTACCGGATTGTTCTTGGTCCGCCGCGCCAGCACCTGGATGGTGCGACGGATCTCCTCGTCACGCCCGATCACCGGATCGAGCTTGCCCTCCCGGGCCAGGGCGGTGACGTCGCGGGCGAATTTCTTCAGCGCGTCGAAACTGGCCTCGGCATTGGCGCTGTCCACCCGCCGGCCCTTGCGGATCTCCGTCACCGCCCGCTCCAGCGCCTGGGCGCTCGCGCCGGCCTCGCGCAGCGCGCGCGCGGCGGCGCTGTCCACGCTGGCGAGCGCGACCAGAAGCCGGTCCTGGGCGACAAATTCGTCACCCGCCTTCCGTGCCGCCTGCTCGGCGGCATCGAGCGCGCGCACCAGGTCCGGCGTGATCTGCGGCTGGCCGGCACCGCCGCCCTGCACCTTGGGCTGACGTGCGATCTCGGCCTCGACCGCGGCCTTCGCCGCCTCCGGGCGCCCGCCGGCCGCGCGTATCAGGCCGGCGGCCGCGCCTTCCTCGTCGTCGAGCAGCGCCTTCAGCAAGTGTTCCGGCCCGATCCGCTGGTGGAATTCGCGGATGGCGATGGTCTGCGCCGCTTGCAGAAAGCCGCGGGCGCGGTCGGTGAATTTCTCGATGTCCATGGCGATGTCCCTGTCGTACGAGGCAACCTGGCGCACCGCCCCTCGCGAGGCGACGGTGACGCCCTTTCCTTGACGACATTGGCATCCACCCTGGTCGGCTCAAGCCCGGACATACTCAAGCCTGGGTGACGCGGATCAGACCTCGCGCAGAAAGCGTGGCCGCAATCGGGCAAGGGCGCCGCTCAGACGCTGCCGCATCTCGCCGACGCGGCGGACCGCGGCCAGCCGGCGGTCGAGAAAGCCGAGCGTCGCGACGTCGTCCTCGCTCGCATCCTGCAGCCAATAGAGCAATGTCGCCGTGATCACCCCGGCCAGAATGGCGCGCTTGGTGTACCAGCTGAAATCGACCGCCTTATCGCCGGCCGCGTGCCAGGTCGTGTCGGCGGTCCGGGCCGCGCAGCGCGCCGCCACCCGGGCGTTGACCGGCAGGGCGAGCACGGCCAGCGCCCGGCGCGCCGCCTCCTTGTGCGGTGCCAGCACCGCCAGGCGGGCGACGATCAGCGCCCGCACACGCGCGCTGACGCGCATCGTCTCCAATCCGGCGGCCTCGGCCCGCGCCACCATCTCCCGGTCGATGAGGTCGGCGAAGGCCTCCAGCATCCCCGCGGCGCCATCCGGGAACAGCAGCGCCGCATCCTCGGCGAACCCGCCCTCTGCCTTGAGCACCGCGCCGAGCGCGGCCGGGCTCCAACCGGGAAACGGCGACTGCGCCAAGAGCGCGGCCAGCGCCGCATCCCGCTCCGGGCTGCGCTCGGGGGTAGCGCTCATACCTGCCCGCCGGGCGCGGCGAAGCGGGCCATTTCCTCGGTGAAGCCGAGCAGCGAGAGATCAGGCATGCGCATTGTATAGAGAACCCCATCGAGATGGTCGTTTTCGTGCTGGACCACCCCGGCGTGCAGACCGGCCGCCTCGGCCGCCACTGGAACCCGGTCGCAATCCACGCCCCGGTAGCGCACGCGCCAGGGTCGGGCCACCGCGCCGCGCAGGCCCGGAATGGACAGGCACCCCTCCCAGCGCAGGCGAACATCCTCCCCGACCGGCTCGACCACCGGGTTGATCAGGACCCGCACCGAAGTCGGCTGATCGTCAGGCTCGCCGCTGCTCCGCCCAGCCGGCACCTGGAACACGAACAGACGCAGCGGCACATGCACCTGGGGCGCTGCCAGGCCGATGCCACCGGCATCCTGCATGGTCTCGATCATGTCGGCGACGAGGCGGCGGACCTCCGCGGCGCCCGGATCATCGACCGGATCCGCCCGCCGCAGCAACACAGGGTGGCCCATGCGGGCGATCTTCAGGATGGCCATGACGAATCCGTGATCGAAACCGGGGCGCGCGGGCTGGGGAAAGGCTTTCGCCGCGCTTGGGCCCTATGCTATAGCGGCGCGCCGCGCGGCGCGAGTCGGGCGCGGCGTCCGTTTTGCGGCCCTGATGGCAAGGCCGCGACCAGTGAGAGGAGTGTGCAGCCAAGTGCAGGTTCTCGTCCGCGACAACAATGTCGACCAGGCGCTCAAGGCGCTCAAGAAGAAGATGCAGCGCGAGGGGATTTTCCGCGAGATGAAGCTGCGCCGCCATTACGAGAAGCCGTCCGAGCGCCGCGCCCGCGAGGCCGCCGAGGCCGTTCGCCGCGCCCGCAAGATGGAGCGCAAGCGCCTGGAGCGCGAAGGCTTCTGATCCGCATCTCCTGAGACGCCCCGCCGCCCTCGCGGCGGGACGGGACTTCGCCCCCCTCCGCTTTCGCCGTCGCCGCCCCGAACCGCTGGATCGGTGCGTCCGATGCCATCCCTGTCGGCTGACAGATCCGGTTGGCCGACATCGCGTTGCCATGCCATGATCGCGGCGCGATGACCGATACCCGATGAACGCCGCGGCATGATCAATGCGCAGGTCGCCTCCTTCGCCTTCGCCGGCATCGAGGCCGTGCCGGTTGCGGTCCAGGTTCAGATCGCCAGCGGCCTGCCCAGCTTCCTCGTCGTCGGCCTGCCGGACAAGGCCGTGGGCGAAGCGCGCGAGCGGGTCCGCGCGGCCCTCAATGCCATGGGCCTGGCCCTGCCGCCAAAGCGGGTTCTGATCAATCTCGCCCCAGCCGACCTGCTGAAGGAAGGGTCCCATTTCGACCTGCCGATCGCCATCGCCGTGCTCGCCGCGATGGAGGTGCTGCCGCGCGAGGAGGTGCTCGGGTTTGCCGCGCTCGGCGAGCTCTCCCTCGACGGCACGCTGAACGCGGTCGCCGGCGTGCTGCCCGCGGCCATCGCCGCCTCGTCGCGCGGGTTCGGGCTGATCTGCCCGGCAGCCCAGGGCGGCGAGGCCGCCTGGGCGGGCACGCTGGACGTGCTGGCCCCGCCGGACCTGCTCGCCCTGATCAATCATTTCCGCGGCACCCAGGTGCTGACCCCGCCGGAGCCGGCAGGGCTGGCCGAACTCGGCCGCCAGCCGGACCTGGCCGACGTCCGTGGCATGGAGACGGCCAAGCGCGCGGTCGAGATCGCCGCTGCCGGCGGGCACAACCTGCTGATGATCGGTCCGCCCGGCGCCGGCAAATCGATGCTCGCCGCGCGCCTGCCCGGGCTTCTGCCGGACCTCACGCCGATGGAGGCGCTCGAGGTCAGCATGGTCCATTCCGTCGCCGGCCTGCTCGACGGCGGGCGGCTGGTGATGCGCCCGCCCTACCGCGAGCCGCACCATACGGCGTCCCAGGCCGCGCTCACCGGCGGCGGCCAGCGCGCCAAGCCTGGCGAGGTGAGCCTTGCCCATCGCGGCGTGCTGTTCCTCGACGAACTGCCCGAGTTCCCGCGCCAGACCCTCGAGACACTGCGCCAGCCGATGGAGGCCGGCCGCACGACGGTCGCCCGCGCCAGCGCCCACGTCACCTATCCGGCACGCTTCCAGCTGGTGGCGGCGATGAACCCATGCCGCTGCGGCTATCTCGGCGATGCCGCGCGCGAATGCGGCCGCGCGCCCCGCTGCGGCGAGGACTACCAGAACCGCATCAGCGGACCGCTGCTGGACCGCATGGACCTGGTCGTCGAAGTGCAGCCGATCCCGCCTGCCGAACTGTCGCGCGCGCCTCTCGGCGAGCCCAGCGCCACGGTCGCGGAGCGCATCGGTCGGGCGCGCTCGCTGCAACGCGGACGCGGTGGCGAGGACGGCCCGTTCACCAACGCCGAGGTCGAGCCCACCCGCATCGCGCTCACCCCGGAGGCGCGCACCTTTGCCGAGCAGGCGGCGGAGAAGTTGCGCCTATCGCCGCGCGGCTTCAGCCGCGTGCTGCGCGTGGCGCGCAGCATCGCCGATCTCGCCGCGGCGGAGACGGTTCGGCGCAGCGACGTCGCCGAGGCCCTCGCCTTCCGTCATCGCATGCCCGGCCGGCGCGTGTAGGCGCTACGCGCCGCTCAGGCCGCGCGCCCCTCAGGCCGCGCGCAGCCCCTGTACCACCGCGACAAGCTGGCCCCGCAGCGCCTCGCCGCGCTGCTGCACATCGCCCGCGGCGCGGCCCAGCGTCGCCACCGCGCCGGCCGCGTCCTGCACCCCGGCATTGGCGCGTTCGACCGCGGCTGAGGCGGAACGGGTGCGTTCGGCGACGCGGGCCACAGCCCCGGCGCTCTCCTGCGTCGCCGCCCGTTGTTCCTCGACCGCGCCGGCGATCGCGGCTGCGGTCTCCTCGACCTCGCCGACCACCTCGCCGATGCTGCGGATCGCGGTCACGGCTTCCTCGGTACGGCTCTGGATAGCGCCGATCTGGCTGGTGATCTCCTCGGTCGCGCGCGCCGTCTGGGTGGCCAGGTTCTTCACTTCGGAGGCGACCACGGCGAAGCCCTTTCCTGCCTCCCCGGCCCGCGCCGCCTCGATCGTCGCGTTGAGCGCCAGGAGATTGGTCTGCGCTGCGATCTCGGAAATCAACCGAACGACATCGCCGATCCGGCGCGCCCCTTCGGCCAGGCCGCCGACCGTCGCATCGGTCGCCCGCACCTCCTCGACGGCGCGACGCGCGACGCCCGTCGCGCGCGTCACTTGGCGGGTGATCTCGGCGATCGAAGCGGCCAGCTCCTCCGCCGAGGCGGCCGCCGCATCAACATCCACCGCCGCGCCGCTGGCCGCCGTCAGCGCTGTCTCGCTCTCCCGCTCGACCACCTGCGAGACGCAGGTCAGGGTCTTCGTCGCCCCGGCGAGCTGCTCGGACGTGTCCGCCAGCGCTCCGGCGATCCCGCCCAGCTCGACCTCGACCTGCTGCGCCAGCGTAAGACGCATCGCGCGGGCCTTCTCGGCTGCCGCGATTTCGGCCTCGCGGGCCGCAACGGTGGCCTGCATGCCCTCCCGCCTGGCCTGTTCGGCGCGGCGGTCGGCAATGCCGACGGCGGCATCGGCGGCGGACGCGATGGAAAATGCCACCCAGGCCAACGCGCCAGCCTCGGCGAGCAGGATCACGGCGTGGACGACGACGCGCAGCAGCACGCCGTCCGCATCGGGAAAGACGGCGAGCGGCAGCAGCAGCCCCAGCCCGAGGTGATGCAGCGCCGTGGCGGCCGTCGCCACCGCAATGGGGCGGATGTCGACGAAGCCGGCCAGCAGCGCCAGGCCAGCGAAATAGGCCATGTGCATGTCCAGCCGCAGCGCCGGCGGGGCCACCCAGACCAGGGTCGAAACCGAGGCGACCAGCGCCGCCGCCGCCGTGTTGCGGGCGATCACCGCGCCCGGATCACGCCAGCCGGCGAGGGTCGCCGCCACCGCCGCCACCGCCGCGACGCCGGCGGCAAGGCCTGCCGACGTGCCGGCCAGAAGCCCGGTGACGAAGACCAGCGGGACGAACCCCCACAAGGCCACCTGTAGCAAACGGCCGACCCGGCCGCGGACGATTGAGAGGTCCATAACTCACTTGCTCCCGTCAGAATGCCAGCCGAGGCAGCCCGCGATCGCGCCGGCCTCCACGGTGAACCAGGCCCCTGTCGCCCGGCGCAATGTCTCAACCCCATCCGCGCTGCCGCCCGCCGCCTCGCGGGCCAGCACGGCCACGCGCACCGGCCATGCAGGCCCGAACCCGATCAGGCGCCACTCGGGCGGCGCCGCGGTAACGGCATCCAGCACCGCGGTGGGCGCGGTTCCCGGCGGAAAGATTGCCGCCACCAGCCGATCCGGCATCGCTCCCGGAACCGTGGCCGGCAGCGCCAGCGCCATGGCCGTGAACAGGCTCAGCAGCAGCGACGGCAGGATGTCCTTCAACCAGCGCGGCATCATTGTCCCCATCGATGCCCGGTCGCTATTCCCGGCGCGGCCGAGCGGCACTTCGCAGGGGATCATTCCACCATCGGCGGATGTTCGTTTGGTTAATGGCCGGAACGACGGCCTCAGCCGCCCAGCCCGCGCACCACGAGCGCCACGAGCTCGTCCAGGAAGCGCTCCGCCTGTGCCAGCATCGCCGGGCGCAGCCGCTCCGGCGTGGCGGCGACGTGGTTGGTCACGCCACCGACCACGGCATCGATGATCAGGCCGCGATTGACGCTGGCCGGAATCTCGCCGCGCTCGATGGCGCGGCGGACCATCAGCCGGCTCTGGCGCACCACCGTCTCGCCCCACGGGCCGGTCGAGGCGCGCATCTCGCCGAACCGCTCGGCATCGGCATGCAGGTGCAGCGCGATCCGTCCATACGGGCCGGTGAGCTGGTTGAAGCACATCCGCGCCAGCGCCAGCAGGTCGCCGCGCAGCGACCCGGTATCGATCTGGGCGACCGCATACCAGCGCGCCTCGAGCGTTGCGCGCAGCAGCGCGCCCCGCGTTCCCCACCGCCGATAGAGCGCGGCCTTGCCGACGCCGGCGCCGCGCGCCACCGCGTCGAAGTGAAACCCGGGCCAGCCGGCCTCCGCATAGAGTGCGACCGCGGCATCGAACACCCGCGCTTCCAGCCCCGGATCGCGTGGCCGGCCGCGCGGCGGCCGCAGCGTGGTTGCACTGATCGGCGGTGTGGCGGCGTCTTGCATGAACCAGCCATTCCCTTCATTATGGACGCAACGCGACCGAAAAACTCTATGCGGCGGCGCCCTCCTTTGCCAGCCCGCCCGCCAGGGGAGCAGACGCCGATGATCTATACCGAGGCGCACCGCGCGCTGATGGATAGCGTCACCCGCTTCGTGCAGAGCGAAATCGACCCGCACGCCGAGGAATGGGAGGCCGCGGGCATCTTCCCCGCCCATGCTCTGTTCCGCAAAATGGGCGAGCAGGGCTTCCTCGGCGTCACCAAGCCGGCGGCCTATGGCGGGCTCGGGCTCGACTATTCCTACGGCCTGGCGTTCTGCGAGGCGCTGGGCAATGTGCGCACCGCCTCGGTGGCCATGGCCGTCGGCGTGCAGGTGGACATGGCGACGCCGGCGCTGGCCCGGCACGGCTCGGATGCGCTGTGCCGCGAGTTTCTCGCGCCCTCCATCAGCGGCGAGTCCGTCGCCTGCCTCGGCGTCTCCGAGGTCGGCGCCGGCTCCGATGTCGCCTCCATCAGGACCACGGCGCGCACCGACGGGGACGACTACGTCATCAATGGCGGCAAGATGTGGACGACCAACGGCACCCAGGCGGACTGGATGTGCCTGCTGGCCAACACGTCGGACGGCCCGGTGCACCGGAACAAGTCGCTGATCTGCCTGCCGATGCGCACCAAGGGCGTGACGGTCGCGCGCAAGCTGGACAAGCTCGGCATGCGCGCCTCGGACACGGCCCAGATCCATTTCGACGATGTCCGCGTCCCCCGCCGCTTCCGCATCGGCGAGGAGGGGCACGGCTTCATCTATCAGATGGAGCAATTCCAGATCGAGCGGCTCTGGGGCGCGGCCGGAGGGCTGCGCAAGATGGAGCGCGCCATCGCCATGACCGCCGAATATGCCGCCGAACGGATGATCTTCGGCCGCTCCGTGCTCGACAACCAGGTGGTCCACTTCCGCCTTGCCGAACTGCAGACCAAGGTCGAGCTGCTGCGCTCACTGATCTATCGCGCCGTCGAGACCATGCTCGGCGGCGAGGATGTCACCCAGCTCGCCTCGATGGCCAAGCTCACCGCCGGGCGGCTGATCCGCGAGGTCACCGACAGCTGTCTGCAATACTGGGGCGGCATGGGCTTCATGAGCGAGAGCGAGATCTCGCGGATGTATCGCGACGGCCGGCTGACCTCGATCGGCGGCGGCGCCGACGAGGTCATGCTCACCATCATCGCCAAGGG
>DAIDKZ010000153.1 GCA_027449745.1 Acetobacteraceae bacterium
GGGGCCGCGACGGCGGGCGCCGGCGGCGTCTCGGCCCGCAGCGCCTGCGGGGCCGGAACCTCCGGCGGCGGCGCCAATCTGGCCGGTGGCGACTGTCCCGGCCCACCCGACTCGGCGGCGCCGGAGACGATCGACTCCTCCTCGTCGGCGATCTTCATGCCCCCCGGATCCTGCGGCTTCACCCGGATCGGGGCGCTGCTCGCCTCGATCACCGGCACGCCTTGCCGCTGCCGCCCGCCGAAGCTGCCGACGAGAAGCACCACCAGCAGCGCGGCGCCGATGCCGCCGGCGATCAGCACCAGCCGCCGGCTCGTCGGGTCCAGCCCGCGCCGTCCCGGCCGGCGATAGGACGGTGGCGGAATATCGAGCTCCGCGCCCGTCAGGCGTGGCGCAAAGCGCGGTGTTCTACGGACTTCGCTGGCCATCGATCAGCGCATCTCCTCGACCGGGGTCACCCCCATCACGGACAGGCCGGAACGGATCACCACCGCCGTCGCCGCCACCAGCGCCAATCGCGCCCGCGTGCCTTCGGGATCCTCCGCTTGCAGGAAGCGGAGCGCGGCGTCATCCCGTCCCCGGTTCCACAGTGTATGAAAATCAGCGGCCAAGTCATAGAGGAAAAACGCAATTCGATGCGGTTCCCGCGCCTCGGCCGCGGCATCGACGAGGCGGGGGAACCCGGCCAAGCGGCGGATCAGCCCCAGTTCCCCAGCATCGGTAAGCGCGCCGAGCGGTGCCTCGGCCAGACGCTCGGGCGCCACCGCCTCGGCGCCGAGCTGCTCGGCGGCGAGGCGCAGGACCGAACGGCAGCGGGCGTGCGCGTACTGCACGTAGAACACCGGGTTCTCGCGCGTCTGCGCCAGCACCGCGTCGAGATCGAATTCCATCTGCGCGTCGCTCTTGCGCGTCAGCATGATGAACCGCACGACATCGCGGCCGACCTCGTCGAGGAGATCGCGCAGCGTGACGAAGGTGCCGGCGCGCTTGGACATCCGCACCGGCTCGCCGCCCTTGAGGATGTGCACGATCTGGCAGAGCACGACTTCGAGTTTCGCGCCTCCGTCGGGCGCCAGCGCCTTCACCACCGCCTGCATGCGCGGCACGTAGCCGCCATGATCGGCGCCCCACACATCGATCATGATCTCCGCCCCGCGCGCCATCTTGTCCGCGTGGCAGGCGATGTCGTTGGCGAAATACGTGTTGGAGCCATCGGATTTGCGCAGCGGGCGATCCACGTCGTCGCCGAAGCGCGTCGAGCGGAACAGCGTCTGCGGCCGCGGCTCCCAATCCTCCGGCAGCTTGCCCTTGGGCGGTTCGAGCACGCCCTCGTAGATCAGATCCGCGCCGGCCAGCCGCTCGATCGCGGCATCCACGGCGCCGGCGGCGAGCAGGGCGCGTTCGGAGGTGAACACGTCGTGGACGACGCCGAGGGCGGCGAGATCCTCGCGGATCGCCGCCATCATCATCGCCACCGCGGTCTCGCGCACGGTGTCGAACCAGAGCGCGGGATCGGCGATGCCGAGACCGGGCGCGGCGAGCGTCGCGCCGTGTTTACGCGCCAGCGCCGCACCGACCTCGATCAGATAGTCGCCGCGATATTGCAGCCCGCCCGGGGTCGCGGCATCGAACGCCGCCTCGTCCAGGGGCGAATCGAGCGCCTGCAGGTAGCGCCAATAGGCGGCCCAGGCGAGTGCGGCGACCTGCGCCCCGGCATCGTTGATGTAGAATTCGCGGATGACGCGATAGCCCGCCTTGGCCAGCAGATTGGCCAATGCATCGCCGACCACGGCGCCGCGGCAATGGCCGATATGCATCGGCCCGGTCGGATTGGCCGAGACATATTCGACATTCACCCGCCGCATCGCCCCCGCGCGGCTTTCGCCATAGGCCTCGCCGGCGCGCAGGATCGAAGGCAGTTCGGCGTGCAGGGCCGCGGGGCGGAGGCGGATATTGACGAAGCCCGGCCCCGCCGGCTCGGCCGCCGCGATATCGGGGTCCGCGGCGAGCGCGGCGGCAAGCGCGGCGGCGAGCTTCGCCGGCGGCATCCGCGCCGCCTTGGCCGCGACGAGCGCGGCGTTGGTGGCGACGTCGCCATGCTCCGCCTCGCGCGTCGGGCCGGCATCGACACGCGCCGCGATCGCCTCCGGCAGGTCCGGCACGATGCCGCGCAGCCCGGCAAGCACGCTCTCGCGCATCCGCGCGTAGATATTCACGCTCATGTCGTTTCAGCCCGAAATTGAAAGGTCGGTCAGCCGCCGGTACTCGTCCAGCGCGAAGCGGTCGGTCATGCCGGCGATATAGTCGCACACCGCCCGCGCCGCCCGGCCCGATCCGCCCGCCTCGCCCGCCTGCGTGCGCCAGTCACCCGGCAGCAGCGCCGGGTTGGCGTGCAGCAGGGCGAAGAGCTCGCCGGTCAGCCGGCGGGCCTTGCTGGTCATGCGGTTCAGCCGCCAGTGATGGTAGAGCCGCGCGAAGAGGAACGATTTGATGGCGCGGTTGGCCTCGGCCATGGCCGGGCTGAAGCTGATGACCGGCTGCGGCGCGGCGCGCACCGCGTCCGCATCCGCCGGGGCCAGGGCGGCGAGACGGGCGCGGCTGGCGGCGATCAGATCGCTCACGAAGGCATCGATGACGCGGCGGATCATTTCATGGCGCCAGCGGCCCGGCGGAGCGTCGCGGCAGACGGCGCGCGCATCGGCCAGCGCCGCGCCGATCACCGGCAGCGGCGCCAGCTCCTCGGCGGCGAGGATCCCGGCCCGCAGCCCGTCATCGAGGTCGTGGCTGTGATAGGCGATGTCGTCGGCCAGCGCCGCGAGCTGCGCCTCGGCGCCAGCGTGGTGGTGCAGCTGCAGCGGGTAGCGCGCGTCGAATTCGGCGACGAAGGCGGGCGGGCGGTGCAGCGGGCCGTTGTGCTTCACCAGCCCCTCCAGCGTCTCCCAGGTCAGGTTCAGCCCGTCGAAGCCGGCGTAGCGCTGTTCCAGCACCGTGACGACGCGCAGCGACTGCGCGTTGTGGTCGAACCCGTCGAACGCCGCCATCGCCTGCGCCAGCGCGTCCTCCCCGGCGTGGCCGAAGGGCGGGTGGCCGAGATCGTGCGCCAGCGCCAGCGCCTCGGTGAGGTCCTCGTTGAGGCCGAGCGCGCGGGCGACGGAGCGGGCGATCTGCGCCACCTCGATCGAGTGGGTCAGGCGGGTGCGATAGAAATCGCCCTCGTGGTTGACGAAGACCTGGGTCTTGTACTGCAGCTTGCGGAAGGCCGCGCTGTGGATGACCCGGTCGCGGTCGCGCTGCCACGGGCTGCGGCTGGCCGCCTCCGGCTCGGCGTGCTGGCGGCCGCGCGCGCCTTCGGTGCGCACCGCCCACGGCGCGAGGCCGGCTTCGGCCGGATGCTGGGAGGCGAATTCGGTCGTCATGACCCGCGAGGGGTTAGCATGGCGGGTGCTCGGTTCGCTACTGGCCCTCCTGCAACTGCCACGCGCACCCTTCAATCCGGACCCGATCGGTCCTATCTTGGCGGTATGAACGAATATTCCGCCATTCCGCTGTTCGCCCTCTCCGAGCGCGCCGCCGCGCGCATCGCCGAGATCGCCACCGCGCCCGGCCAGGCGCTGCGCGTGACCGTGCTCGCCGGCGGCTGCAGCGGCTTCCAGTACCGTTTCGAGCTGGACGCGAACCGACAGCCGGACGACGTTTTCATCAGCGCCGATGGCGCGAGCGTGGTGGTAGATCCGGCCAGCCTCGAACTGCTCGCCGGCGCCGAGCTCGATTTCACCGACGCCCTGATGGGCAGCTACTTCACGGTGCGCAATCCGAACGCGACCAGCTCCTGCGGCTGCGGAACCAGCTTCGCCATCGACTGAGCCGCAGCCGGTGCGACTCGCCGCCTGGAACGTCAACTCCATCCGCGCCCGCCAGGCGCATGTCGTCCGCTTTCTCGAACGGGTCGCGCCGGACCTACTGCTGCTCCAGGAAATCAAGTGCGAGGAGGACGCCTTCCCCGCCGCCGCCTTCGCCGCGCTCGGCTATCGCAGCGCCGTGGTCGGCCAGAAGAGCTACAACGGCGTCGCCATCCTCTCCCGCCTGCCCTTCACCGTCACGCTGCGCGCCCTGCCCGGGCGTGACGATCCGCAGGCGCGCTATCTCGAAATCGAGGCCGGCGGCATCGCGATCGGCAATCTCTACGCGCCCAACGGCAATTCCGGCGGCCCGGACGGCTTCGCCTACAAGCTGGACTGGCTCGACCGGCTGGCCGCGCGGGCCCGCGCCCTGCTCGCCGCCGACACGCCCACCATTCTCGCCGGCGATTACAATATCTGCCCGACCGACGCCGACCTTGCGCCCGGCGCGCTGCCGCCAGGCGACGCGCTGATCCGGCCGGAAAGCCGCGCCCGGTTCCGCACCCTGCTCTGGCTCGGCTTCACCGATGCGGTGCGCGCGCTGCATCCGCACGCGCCGATCTATTCGTTCTGGGACTACCAGGGCGCCGCCTTCGCCCGCGATCTCGGCCTGCGCATCGACCACGCGCTGCTGTCGCCGACGCTCGCCGAACGCCTAGTCGCGGCCGAACCCGAACGCGACGAGCGGGCGGCGGACCAGCCTTCGGACCACGTGCCCGTGCTGGTCACGATCGCCGACTGAACGGCCGAAGCGAGCCGGCGCGGCGTTTTGGTGGAGAACGGACTGTCTGGAAAAAAAAGCCGGACGCGGCGGGAGGAAGGGGGGGGTTACCGCGTCCGGCTGACAGCTCGGGAACTCGTCCAAGCGTGCGAGGACGTTTCTAGGCGCAGACCGCGGGAGCGGCGTTGATTTAGGTCAAGGACGGCGAATTTTTTGCGCCCGCGTGCGCCCCGGCCCTCATGCGCCGGGATCGTCGAGCTCGCTCTCGCTCAGCGCGGGCGCCAGCTCGGCGCTGCCGGAAAGGCCGGCAGAACCGGTTGCACGGGCGCGTTGGCGGGCGGTGAACATCGCCCCGCGCGCCGGGATCGGGTCGGCGAACCGCAGGAGGCCGACCGGCTTCGGCATGTCGTCGAACACCGCCTCCACGCCGCCGCGGATGAAATAGGTCTCGTGCCAGAAGCCGGTGCCGCCGGACTCGCGCAGGAAACTGGTCCACCACGCGCGATGCGGAGCGGAGCGCGCCCAGGCCTCCAGCGAGGCGAAATCGCGCCAATATTGACGAATGCCGACATGCGGCGGGACCAGCGACCACAGGAACGTCTCGTGCGCCAGCAACCCGTCCGGCATCGACTTGGCGCTGGCGGCGATGCGCGGGCCGAAGCCGAACAGCGTGCGCAGGCCGCTCACCGCGTTTACGCGCATGCCGAGCAGGATCATCACCAGATCCGGATACCGGCCCAGCTCGGCGGTGAGGCGCTGGACGGCCACGCCCGCTACCCGAGCAGAGCGGCGGCGCAGGCGTCCAGGATGGAGGCCTCGTCGAG
Organism: Acetobacteraceae bacterium; assembly: GCA_027449745.1. Taxonomy (GTDB): domain Bacteria; phylum Pseudomonadota; class Alphaproteobacteria; order Acetobacterales; family Acetobacteraceae; genus JAJZVV01. Next base: position 5,442 of record DAIDKZ010000153.1, read on the forward strand.
CCGGTAGGCGGCGTAGAGATCCGGGATGTCACCGCTCTGGCCGAAATGATCGACGCCGAGCGGCACCACCCGGTGCCCATGCACGCCGCCGAGCCAGGCATGCGCCGCCGGATGGCCGTCCAGCACCGTCACCAGCGCCGCGCCCGGGGCGAGCGGGGCGAGAATCGCCTCGATATGGGCCTGCGCCTTGTGCCCGGCCTGCCGCGCGCGCTGCGCGGCGAGCCAGCCGGCGTGGAGCCGGTCGGGGCTGGTGATGGCCAGCAGCCCGGCTCCGGGGGCTTCCTCGCCGAGCGCCGCGAAGGCGGTCTCGGCCTCGGGCGCGACCGGGCCTTGATAGGCGAGCGCGAGCCGCGCGCCGGCCGCCGGCGGCACCACCCAGTGCGCCCCGGCGATCACCGCCGCCGGGTCGAGCGGGCGCTGCGGCTGGGCGATGGCGCGGGTCGAAAGCCGCAGCCAGACCGCCGAACCGTCCTCGGCCTGCATATGGGCGAAGGCGTGGCGGAGCAGGATGCCGAGCTCGTCGACATGCGCCGGCTCGAACGACGCCAGCCGGTCGGCGCTCATGCCGATCAGCGGCGTGTTCACCGACTGGTGCTGCCCACCTTCCGGCGCCAGGGTGATGCCGGAGGGCGTGGAGACGAGCAGGAAGCGGGCATCCTGGTAGCAGGCATAGATCAGCGCATCGAGCCCGCGATTGACGAACGGATCGTAAACGGTGCCGATGGGCAGCACCCGTGCGCCGTTCAGCGCGTGCTGCAGCCCGGCGGCGGCGAGCATGAGGAACAGGTTCTGTTCGGCGATGCCGAGTTCGATATGCTGTCCCTCCGGCGTCATGCCCCAGCGCTGGGCGCTGGCGAGTTTGGCGTCGCGGAAGACGTCGTTGCGGGTGTGGCGATCGAACACGCCACGGCGGTTGACCCACGGGCCGAGGCTGGTCGAGACCGTCACGTCCGGGCTGGTGGTGAGGATGCGCTCGCCCAGCTCCTTGAACGCCCCCTGGCCGCGGCCGATCTCGGCGAGGATGTCGCCGAAGCCGCTCTGGGTGGACATTTTCCGCCCCGCCGTGCGCGGCATCGGCAGCGTCTCGGGCACCGCCACGGCCGGCGCGCTGAGCCGCCGCCCCACTGGGCTGAGCAGGCTGGCGAAGGGCACGCTGTCGATGAAGGCGGCGAGTTCGCCCGCCGGCACGTCCAGCCCCTCGAACGGGTCGAGCTCGAAGCCGGGGCGGATGCGCATCTCGGCGCGGAACCGCTCCATCTGTTCCTTCGACATCAGCCCGGCATGGTTGTCCTTGTGGCCGGCGAAGGGCAGACCCATGCCCTTGATCGTGTAGGCGATGAAGCAGGTCGGCTGGTCCCCCTGCCCGGCCGCGCTGCGCAGCGCCTCGCCGACGGCGGCGATGTCGTGGCCGCCGAGATTGGTCATCAGCGCGCCCAGCTCGTCGTCGGTGAGCCGGTCGATCAGCCCCCGCACCCCGGCGGAGCGGCCGAGGTCCGCAAGCACCGCCTGGCGCCAGGCGGCGCCGCCCTGGAAGGTGAGCGCCGAATAGAGGCTGTTCGGGCAATCATCGATCCAGCGCTCCAGCGCCTCGCCGCCCTCGCGCGCGAAGGCCGCCTGCAGCTTCTGGCCGTATTTGATGGTGACGACGTTCCAGCCCATGTCGCGGAACAGGCCCTCGATGCGGCCGAACAGCCGGTCCGGCACCACCGAATCGAGGCTCTGGCGGTTGTAGTCGACGATCCACCAGACATTGCGGACGTCGTGCTTCCAGCCTTCGAGCAGGGCCTCGTAGATGTTGCCCTCGTCCAGCTCGGCGTCGCCGGCGATGGCGATCTGCCGCCCGGCCGGGCGCTCGGCGCCGGCAAAGCCGTGCAGGCGGACATAATCCTGCATCAGGCTGGCGAAGCTGGTCAGCGCCACGCCGAGCCCGACCGAGCCGGTGGAGAAATCCACCTCCGGCCCGTCCTTGCTGCGCGAAGGATAGGGCTGCAGCCCGCCGAACTCGCGCAGCGTCGTCAGCCGCTCGCGCGGAAGGCGGCCGAGCAGATAGTTGATGGCGTGGAACACCGGCCCGGCATGCGGCTTCACCGCGACCCGGTCCTCGGGGCGCAGAATGTCGAAATACAGCGCCGTCATGATCGAGACGACCGAGGCGCAGGAGGCCTGGTGCCCACCGACCTTCAGCCCGTCACGATTGGGCCGGATATGGTTGGCGTGGTGGATCATCCATGCCGACAGCCAGAGCAGCTTGCGCTCGATCGCGCCGAGCAGTTCGAGCCGGCGCTCTGCGTCGGCCTGCGGCCTCGCGGCCAACCCCTGGAGCGGCATGGTCATGGGCGTTCCTTCCGAGCCATTTCGCTGGCATATACAGCCAAGCGCACGGCCTGTCTGCCCTCGGCGCCGGCCGCCCAAGGAACGGTACCGTGACGAAACTCGAAACCCAGCTCGTCAACGCGCGTCACGGCATCATGTTGGTCAATCCGCGCGACTATTTCGTCGGGCAGGCGATCATCGCCTATGGCGAATATTCCGAGCCCGAATGGCAGGCGCTGGCGGCGCTCGTGAGCCAGACCCAGGGCGACGTCGTCGAGATCGGCGCCAATATCGGGGCGCACACAGTGCCCCTCGCCCGCGCCCTGTCGGAGCGCGGCGGGCGGCTGATCGCCTTCGAGCCACAGCCGGTCGTGTTCCAGATGCTCTGTGCCAATCTGGCACTGAACGGGCTGGCCAACGTGCTGGCCTGGCCCTTCGCCTGCGGCGCCGAGCCGGGCGTAGTCGCCTTCGCGCCGCCGGACTACGCCGCGGTGGGGAATTTCGGCGCCGTCGAGATGACGGCCGGCATCGGGGCCGGCGCCCAGACCGTCCCGCGCGTGCGGCTCGACGACTGGGCGGGCGAGGGCCGCATCGCGCTGATCAAGATCGATGTCGAGGGCCAGGAACTGGCGGTGCTCGCGGGCGCCACGGCGACCCTCGCGCGGCATCGGCCGCTGCTCTATGTCGAGAATGACCGTTTCGAGCAGTCGCAGCCGCTCATCACCTGGCTCGACGCGGCCGGCTACCGGCTGTGGTGGCATCTGCCGCCGCTGTACAGCGCGACCAATTTCTTCGGGCTGGCCGAAAATCGCTATCCCAACCTCGTGTCCGTCAACATGATCGGCGTCCCGCGCGAGATGGAGGCCCAGATGGGCGACCTCCGCCCGGTCGAGGACGCCGCCTGGCACCCGCTGCGGCGGCCGGGCTGACCGCCGCGCCGCCGGAGCGTTATGCTGCACGCCGCAAGGGCGCCGATCGGCGCACCGAGGGAGTTCAGGGAGGAACGGACCATGCGCGACGTGGACGAACGCGGCATCACCGCCTCGGTCATCGAACGGCTCGAAGCCACCCCGGACCCTCGGCTGCGGCGCATCATGACCAGCCTCGTTCGCCACCTGCACGATTTCGTCCGCGACGTCGAACTGACCGAGGCGGAATGGGCGACGGCGATCGACTTCCTCACCCGCACCGGCCAGGCCTGCACCGGGACGCGCCAGGAATTCATCCTGCTGTCCGACACGCTCGGCGTCTCGATCCTGGTCGACGCCCTCGCCCACCAGGCCGGGTCGGGGGTCACAGAATCGACCGTGCTCGGCCCGTTCTATGTCGAGGGCGCGCCGGAGCGGGCGAACGGGGCCGACATTTCCGCCGGGCTGGCAGGCGAGCCCCTGTTCGTCGAGGCCAGTATCGCCGGGCGCGACGGCGCGGCGCTCGCCGGCGCCACTGTCGATGTCTGGCATTCCGACGACGAAGGGTTCTACGACGTACAGCGCCCGGACCGGCCCGGCCCGGCACTGCGGGCGCGGTTCCATGCCGACACGGCGGGGCGGGTCCGGTTCTGGACCATCCAGCCGCGATCCTATCCGGTCCCGGTGGATGGTCCGGCGGGCGAAATGCTGCGCGCCACCGGCCGCCACGCCTTCCGCCCGGCGCACGTGCATTTCCGCCTCGCCGCGCCCGGCCACGCGACTTTGGTGACGCACATCTTCGCAGCCGGCGACGCCTATCTGCATAGCGACGCGGTGTTCGCGGTGAAACAGTCGCTGATCCGCGACTTCACAGAACAGCCCCCAGGCACCGCGCCGGACGGGCGCGAACTCGACCGCCCGTGGCGGCGACTGGAGGCGGCGTTCGTGCTCGCCGAGGCGGCGCCGGGCGCTTGATTATTCCGCCACCGCGGCGGGCGCGCGCACCGGCAGCGCGACGGCCGGCGCCGCCGCGCCCTGGCGTTCGCGCCGCAGCCAGGCCTCGAACGCGCCTTCGGGCATCGGCCGCGCGATGCCGTAGCCCTGCGCTTCGTCCGCACCCCAGGCGGCGGCGAGGCCGCGGATCTCGTCGCTCTCGACGCCCTCGACGACGACGCGGTAGCCAAGCTCGTGCGCCATGGCGATCATCGTCCGCACCAGGACACGGTCGCGCGAGGAGGATGGCAGGCTGCGCACGAAGCTCTGGTCGATCTTGAGAATGCCGGCCGGAATCCGCTGCAGATAGGTCAGATTGCTGTAGCCGGTGCCGAAATCATCGATGGCGATGGTGACGCCGAGCGCGCGCGCCTGCTCGATACGGGCCAGCGCTTGCGGCGCGTTGTCGGCGAGCGCGCTCTCGGTGAATTCGAGCTCGAGCCGCTGCGGCGGCACGCCGTAGCGACGCAGCGCGCCGGCCAGCCGGTCGATGAGATCAGGCTCGTCCAGATTGACGGCGGAGACGTTGATCGACAGGCGGAGCGGCAGCCCCGATGCCGCCAACCGCGCCGAGGCGGCGAGGGCCGCGTTGATCACCCAGTCGGTGAGCGGGCGGGCGAGCGCGGTTCGCTCGGCCAGCGCGATGAAGTCCCCCGGCGGGATCGACCCGAGCCTTGCATGGCGCCAGCGCAGCAGCATCTCGGCCGCGACGCACTCGCCAGTGGCGAGGTCGATGCGCGGCTGCAGGTCGAGGCTCAGCCCTTCGCCCTTCTGCAGGGCCCGGCGCAACTCGCGCAGCAGTACGAGCCCGCGCGCCTCGCTCTCGCTCCACCGCATCCCCGCCCCATGCCAGGCCAAGGCGGCGTGCCGTGCCCGTGCCTCCTGCGCGGCGGCGAAGGCGCGGCGCAGGACATTGGCCGCGGCATCCTCGCCGAGACGCAGCGACACCGCGCCGATCGCCGGGGCCAGCAGGAACGGGATGCCCTCGCACTCGAAGGGCTCGCGTAGGCGCTCGGCGAGCGCGGCCAGCAGCGCGCGCGTCGGCGTCTCCTCGCCATCGTCGAGCAGAAAGCCGAAGCAGAGATAGCCGACGCGGTGCAGGCTCACCCGCGCGCCCAGGCTCTCGGCGATCGTCTGGCTGGCGTGCAGCGCCACGGCTTCCGACCAGGCCGGGCCGAGCTCGGCGAACAGGCTCCGCAACTGCCCCGGCGTGCTCATGTCCGCGATCACGGCCAGCGCCGCCTCGCCGGGACGCGTCCGCGCCTCGCACTCGAGAAATGACTCGAACTCGTAGCGGTGCGGGCGGGCCGCCGCATCGGCCTCGCGCATCTCGGCCGCCTGCTTCTCCAGCTCCACCACCACCAGCGCAGCCAGATCGGCGAGCATGCGCCCGTCATCGGCGGTGAAGGGCCGCGGCACGCGATCGATGACGCACAGCGTCCCGAGGCGGATATTATCGCGCAGGATCAGTGGCGCGCCGGCATAGAAGCGGATTTCGGGGTCGCCGACGACGAGCGGGTTGGTGGCGAAGCGCGGGTCCCGGCTGGCGTCGGGCACCACCATCACCTCATCGGAGCAAATGGCGTGGGTGCAGAAGGAATGCTCGCGCGGGATCTCGTCGACCGTCACGCCGAAGCGTGATTTGAGGCGCTGGCGCTGCGCATCGACCAATGTCACCAACGCGACCGGAGCGGCGAAACTCCAGGCGGCCATGCGGGTGATGCGCTCGATCGCCTCGGAGGCCGGCGAGTCCAGGACGCGCAGGTCGTGCAGGGCCTGCAAGCGCGCTGCCTCCTCCCTGTACGTCGCCGCCATGGCTCCGCCGCCCTCCATTGGAGCGGAAGGGACAGGCCCCGCTCACGGAAATGAGAGCATAAGCACCCGGTTCTTGCCAGAGTGTGAACGGCGCAATGGGGCGCCGCGGCGCGGCTCAGCGTGTCGGGCGCGGCGGGGTCTGGCTGTAGTCGTAGAACCCACGCCCGGTCTTGCGGCCGAGCCAGCCGGCCTCGACATATTTGATCAGCAGCGGACAGGGCCGGTATTTGCTGTCCGACAGCCCCTCATACAGCACCTGCATGATCGACAGGCAGGTGTCGAGACCGATGAAATCGGCCAGCTCAAGCGGACCGAGCCGATGATTCGCGCCGAGCTTGAGCGCGGTGTCGATCGCCGCGACGGAGGCGACGCCCTCGTAGAGGGCGTAGACCGCCTCGTTGATCATCGGCACCAGGATGCGGTTGACGATGAAGGCCGGAAAATCCTCGGCAACGACGACGGTCTTGTGCAGTTTCCCGGCGAGCGCGACGATCGCCGCGAAGGTCGCCTCGTCGGTGGCGATGCCGCGGATCACCTCGATCAGGCGCATCACCGGTGCCGGATTCATGAAGTGCATGCCGATGAACTTCTCGGCCCGGTCGGTGCTGGCGCCGAGCCGCGTGATCGAGATCGAGGACGTGTTCGACGCGATCATGCAGGCCGGTTTGAGGTGCGGCGTCAGCATCTGGTAGACGACGCGCTTGACGTCCTCCTTCTCCGTCGCCGCCTCGATCACCAGGTCGCATTCGGCGAAGGCGCCGTAGTCGGTCGCTGTCGTGATGCGCGCCAGCGCTGCGTCCTTCTCCTCCGGCGTGATGGTCGCGGCCCTGATCTGCCGGTCGAGATTCTGCGCGATCGTGGCCATCGCCCGCTGCAGCGCCTCCGGCTTCACGTCCAGCAGCACCACCGGCAGGCCGGCGAGCGCGCAGACATGGGCGATGCCGTTGCCCATCAGCCCGGCGCCGATGACGCCGACGGAATTGATCGGCGTCGGCTCGACCGGGGGGCCGGCCGTGGCCACGCCGAAGGCGGCACTCACGCGCCGCGCTCCAGCTCGTCGGCGAGTTCGGGCAGCGCCTTGAACAGATCGGCGACGAGCCCGTAATCGGCCACCTGGAAGATCGGCGCCTCCTCATCCTTGTTGATGGCGACGATGACCTTGCTGTCCTTCATGCCGGCCAGGTGCTGGATCGCCCCCGAGATGCCGACGGCGATGTAGAGCTCCGGCGCGACGATCTTGCCGGTCTGGCCGACCTGCATGTCGTTGGACACGAACCCGGCATCGACCGCGGCGCGCGAGGCTCCGACGGCGGCATGGAGCCGGTCGGCGACGCGTTCGAGGAGATGGAAATTCTCCCCGTTCTGCATCCCTCGCCCGCCCGAAATCACCACCCGCGCCGCCGTCAGCTCCGGCCGCTCGCTCTTGACCAGCTCGGCGGAGACGAAGCGCGAGCCCGCTTGCGAAGCCGGCGCCTCGACCGGCTCGGCCGCGGCGCTGCCGCCCTCGGCCGCGACCGGGTCGAAGCTGGCCGCGCGCACCGTGATCACCTTCTTCGCGTCCGCCGAGCGGACGGTGGCGAGCGCGTTGCCGGCATAGATCGGGCGCACGAACGTATCGGCGTCGATCACCTCCGAGACGTCGCTGATCGGCTGCGAGTCCAGGAGCGCGGCGGCGCGCGGCAGCACGTTCTTGCCCATCGCGGTCGCGGCGGCGAGGATGTGGGTGTAGCCGGGCGCAAGCGCCACCAACAGCGCCGCCAGCGGCTCGGCCAGCGCGTGCGCATAGGCCTCGGCATCGGCGACCAGGAGCTTCGTCACGCCCGGCAGGCGTGCGGCGGCGACGGCAACCTCGGCCAGGCCGCTGCCGGCGAGCAGCGCGTGGACCTCGCCGCCGAGCCGGGCCGCCGCGGCGAGCGCGCTGCGCGAGGGCTGCTTGACGGCATGGCCGTCATGTTCGAGCAGAACGAGTGCGGTCATGGCTCAGATCACCTTGGCCTCGGTCTTGAGTTTCGCCACCAGCTCGGCGACCGAGCCGACCTTCTTGCCGGCCTGCCGCTTCGCCGGCTCGACCACTTTCACCAGCGCGAGCCGCGGCGCCGGATCGACCCCGAGGGCGGCCGGCGTCAGCGTCTCGATCGGCTTCTTGCGCGCCTTCATGATGTTCGGGAGGCTCGCATAGCGCGGTTCGTTGAGGCGCAGATCGGTGGTGACGATGGCCGGCCGCGAGAGCGACACGGTCTCCAGCCCGCCATCGATCTCGCGCGTCACGGCGATGGTCTCGCCGGCGATCTCGAGCTTGCTGGCGAAGGTGCCCTGCGGCCAGCCGAGCAGCGCGGCCAGCATCTGGCCGGTGGCGTTCATGTCGTCGTCGATCGCTTGCTTGCCGAGAATGATCAGCCCCGGCTGCTCGCGCTCGGCGATCGCCCGCAGCAGCTTGGCCACCGCCAGCGGCTGCAGCTCGGCATCGGTCTCGACCAGGATGCCGCGATCGGCGCCCATGGCCAGCGCGGTGCGGATCGTCTCCCCGCACGCCGCGACGCCGAGCGAGACGGCAATGACCTCGCTGGCGATGCCCTTCTCCTTGAGGCGGACGGCCTCCTCGACGGCGATCTCGTCGAACGGGTTCATCGACATCTTGACGCCGGCGGTTTCGACCCCCGAGCCATCGGCGCGGACCCGGACCTTGACATTGTAGTCGACCACCCGCTTCACGGGCACGAGCAGTTTCATCGGCGTATCGGTTCCTCGCTCAGGTTCCTGCCATGGCGTGACACGGACCGGCGGGCAGCACCCGGCATGGTGGCCCGCTTCTGCACACTGCGTCCGACCTTACGGAGGCGCGGGCGGCGCTGTCAAACCGCGGCGGTGGGCTGGCCGCGCCGCTCGGCCGCCTCATTGGCGCCATAGCGAGAGCAGAACGAGCAGCAGCAGGAGGGCCACGCCTTGCAGGATCACCCGCCAGCGCATCAATCGGTTCGACCGCGCCGGATCGCTCCCCCGCGCCAGCCCGATGAGGCCGGCGAACAACACCCCGAGTGTCGCCGCCATGGCCAGGAACAGAAGCACCGTGAAAAACCCGCGCATGGACGGTGATGTAGGCCGGATCGGCGGCGCGCGCACCCCGCCCGGCGCGATTTCCGCCCCTCCCCGCCACGCCGGCCGTGGCCGCCGCGCACTTGCCGGGCCCGAGCGTGGACCTATGGTTCCTCATCCAGGAGGTGGCCGGTGCCGATGATGCGCGTGCTCATGCTTGTGATCCTGCTGGCGGTGCGGCCCCTGGCCGGCGCCGCTGCCGAGCCGACGCCGGCACCGCTGCCGATGCTCTCGCGCGAGCAGATCGAGCAGGCGCTGCGCGTGCTCGAAAGCCCGGCCGAGCGCGCGCGTGTGATCGCCACGTTGCGGGCCCTGGAGGCCGCCGCTCCCGCCGGCGCGCACGCGGCCGCCCCGGCTGCCCCTCCCGCGGCCCCATCGGCGGCGGCCCCATCGG
>DAIDKZ010000154.1 GCA_027449745.1 Acetobacteraceae bacterium
CCAGTACACGATGGGCGCGCAGCAGCAGTTCCCGCAGGCGTTCGTGGTGAACCCGGGCGGCAATCAGGGCCTCAAGGCGGGCATCTACTCCGACGCGCAGAGCCGGACCGGCATCGAGCCCTCGCTCGACGTCAACTACGAGATCACTCCCTGGCTCTCGGTCTATGGCAGCTATGACGAGGCCTACGGCGCGCCGAATGTCGGCGGCGGCGGCGGGCTGTTCCAGAAGGTCGATCCCAGCTATTACGGCCTCGTCCTGTCGCAGGAAGCGCAGATCGGCTTCAAGGCGCATGTCGACAACAAGCCGCAATACTTCCTCAACAACTTCCTCATGCAGGTCAACTACTTCCATACGCGCCTAGCCGACCAGGAGATCAATGTCGGAGTCGGCAATGCCGGCAACTTCATCACGGCGAAGGGCACGTCGATCTACCAGGGTATGAATCTGTATTTCGAAGACAAGCCGATCTACAATATCCATACCTTCCTGGACGCCGCCTACATCGACTCCTACTACCAGAGCTACAATACCCAGAACGTCCCCGGCGCCAACGGCGGCTTCAACTACAACAAGCTGCCGGTGCCGTATGTGCCGAATGTGACGCTCAACATCGGCGCCGACTATGCCTTCAACGTCTACGACAAGGCGGTCGTGACGCCGACGCTGTGGTACAGCTACACGGGCTCCCAGTCGATCTTCAACAACATGACCGGGGCGCCGTCGAAGCAGACGATGCCGGGCTACGGCACGATCAACATGTCGCTCGATACCAAGGTCCCGCTTCAGGTGCTGGGCAAGACCAGGACGGTCGATCTCAACCTGGCGCTTCTCAACATGGGCGGCGGGAAATATAACACCTACGAGTTCATTTCGAGCGGCGGCTACTTCAATACGGCGAACGGCGGCTACACGCTCGCCTATCCTGGGTCTCCGTTCACCGCCTATGGCTCGATCGGCATCAGCTTCTGAGAGCAACCGGCCGGCCCTGTGTGCGCAACGTCACAAAATTGTCGCACACAGGCCGGGCGGGCTCGTCTAGAGGACGGTCCGACCTGATGGCAGCATCCGGTCGGACGCGCGTGCTCTGAAAACCGACGAGTCTGGAGCGACTTACCTTCGATTTCATGGATCCGGCTCGGGCGGGTGCGGTCATCCGTGCCCGGGCCGTCGGTGCGTCCGGTCGTGCTGCCGAGTTCGTGTCGGCGCAAGCCACCCTTCTGCCCGGATCGCCGACCCGGGACCGGCTGTGACGGAAAAGAAGCAAACGATGGACACAGACTATCTCCTCCACCTCGCCGCCTATTCGGATGGCGTGATCTATGCCCTCGCCGCCCTGATGCTGCTGGCGCTGGCGGTGATGCTCGATCGGTTCTGGTTCCTTCGCCGCAGCATCGTCGGCGGCGCGCGCGTCGTCCGTGGCCTGTCGCGGCTGGCGGAACTGCATCCGGGTGAGATCGAGCTGCTGCGCCGTGCCGCCGGGCGGCTGCCGGAAGCCGCGATCATCGATGCCGCCGCGCGCCATCACGGCCAGGCGCATGGCGAGGCGCTCGCCAACCGGCTCGACGAGGCGATCATGCTGACGGCGCCGACGCTCGATCGGCGGCTCTGGGTGCTCGACACGATCGTCACGCTTTCGCCGCTACTCGGCCTGTTCGGCACCATCCTCGGCATGTTCCACGCCTTCGGTGCCCTGGCCCGGCCCGGCGCGCCGCCGACCGCGATCACCGGCGGCGTGGCCGACGCGCTGGTGACCACCGCGGTCGGCATCTTCATCGCCATGGTCGGGCTGCTCTCCTACAACGGCTTCAACAACCAGATCCGCACCATCCTGCTGCAGCTCGACACCGTGAAGATGATGCTGCTGAACCGTCTGGATGGGGCGCCGCTGGTGCCGCTCGGCGCCCGGGCGCCGGTTCCCCTGCCGCGCACCGAAGAGGCCGCGCGGCCGCTGCGCGAGGCGCGCCGCTGACATGTCCAAGCTCCGCTACTTCGAGCACCGCCGCGGCCGCATCGAGATCATCCCGATGATCGACGTGATGCTGTTCCTGCTGGTCTTCTTCATCATCGTCACGCTGCAGATGATCCCCGATTCCGGGCTCGCGCTGCAGCTGCCGCAGGCGGCCCAGGCCGAGCATCTGCCGCACCCGGAATTCACCGTGAACGTCACCACCGATGGCAGCATCGTCGTGAAGAACGAGACCATGACGGTCGATGCCTTCATCGCGATGCTGCAGAACGACGGTGACACCGCGAAGACGCAGGTGACGATCGCGGCCTCGAAGGACGTGCCGTTCGAGTTCTTCGTCCGCGTCATGGACGCCTGCCGCAAGGCCGGCGTGAGCGATATCGGCATCGCCACCCAGCCGGTCGCCGGCTGAGCCCGGCGCATCATGCCAGCCGAGCAGATAGCCGCGCCCGCCGAGCAGGCGGTGCTGGAGAGCGCCGTGCCACCGAGCTTCCCGCACGAGGGCGGGCGGGGCCGGTTCGCGCTGGCGCTGATTGCCGCCGCCGTGCTGGAGGTCGGGGTCGGCCTCTGGCTGATCACGCACCCGAGCCTCTTCGAGGCCGCCACCGACGCGCCGGAAAAGCCCGTCGTGCAGGTCCACATGGTGGAGCTGCCGCCGCCGCCCAAGCCGGTCGAGCCGCCGAAGGAGGAGCCACCGCCACCGCCTCCGCCGGAGCCGCCACCGCCGCAGCCGCCGCCGCCCGAACCGCCGCCACCT
>DAIDKZ010000155.1 GCA_027449745.1 Acetobacteraceae bacterium
GCGCAGATCGTCGCCGCCAAGGCGCCGCGCAAGCGCATCGACATCGCAGCCCTGCGCGCGATGGTCGAGAAGATGCCGATGCAGGCGGAGCCAGCGGGCGAGTTCATCCGCCGCATGCGCGACGAGGCGCGTTATTGATCCTCTATCTCGATACCTCAGTGCTGGTCGCGACATTGACGCGCGAGGCAAAGACCGCGCGCATGCAGCGCTGGCTGGACGATCAGAATTCGGAGCTGCTCGCGATCAGTGATTGGGTGACGACGGAGTTTTCCTCGGCACTTTCGATCAAGCTGCGGTCTGGGGAGATCGAGCCGCAGCACCGGGCGGATGCGCTCACGATGTTCACCACGATGAGCGTGGAGACCTTCAGCCGGCTGCCGATTTCCGGCGCGCAGTTCCGCACCGCAGCGCGACTCGCCGATCAGCACGCGCTCGGCCTGCGGGCCGGTGACGCGCTGCATCTCGCGATCTGCGCCGATCACGGCGCAACCCTCTGCACGCTGGACCGGCGGCTCAGCGAGGCCGGACCCGCGCTCGGCGTGAAGACGACGCTACTGTGACCGCACGAGTCTTTATCGCCATCACCCTGCGGACCTTCGTGCTAGGGCGGAAACGGTGTCGAGCAGCCGCACCGGCCCGAAGTGGTTACTGCCTGCGCTCCGGTAAACATCTATGTTCGGCTTGGCTGTCCTGGTCTTCCAGCGCGAGGGCAGGCCGCTTGGCCAATCAGGCCGTTCGCTGGTCATAGATATCCCTGGCCGCCTCGCTCATTTCCGGTCTCCTGTTTCACGCTGAAAAGCGGCGATGACGACCGCGGCGGCCAGGATGGCACTGGAGAGCAGCAGGCCGCCACGGACTCCGCCCGGTCCATCCGAGAGCACGCCGCCCAGCACCGGGCCGACGCACTGTCCAAGCGCGAAGGCCGTGGTGAGCAGACCGATCACAGCGGTCCAGGCGTGCGGCGGCGTCGCCCTGCGCGCGACCGACGTCACGGCCGCGATCACTGCCAGAAAGGAGCCGCCGAACAGCGCCGCCGAGAGATAGGCGACTATGGGCTCGTTTGAGGCGAGCGGCAGCACGGCGCCGATCGTCACCGCACCCGTGGTCGCGACGATGCCCCAACCGGCCCGGAGCCACCCGAGCACGGGCGCCCAGGCGAAGACAGCCGCGATCGAAGCGGCGCCCAAGCCTGCCCAGAACAGCGAGACGTCGCGGGACGAGAAGCCCTGCTGCCCGCGCAGGTACGCCACGATGAAGGTCATGTAGGCGATGTAGCCGGCGCCAAAGAGTGCGTAGCTGACCAGGGTGGGTACGAGAACGGTCACGCGCCGACCCACACCTTCCGTGCTGGCGGGCCGTGGTGCCGGGGCCGGAGCACGGGCGACGGCGGGCACGGCCAGCAGCGTCGCCGCGAAGGAGAGCGCCCCGAGCACGACCCAACCACCCCGCCAGCCGTGCGCCTCCAGCAGCGGTGGCACGGCCAGAGCAGACACGACCACGCCGAGCCCGCCCCCGCCGAAGTAGATGCCGAGTGCGAGCGGCGCGCGTCCGGGCCCGCCGCCGGCCCCCGCCGCCGCCGTGAGGCCTGCCCCGGCGATGAAGGCGACCGCCCCGGCGGCACCGGCGATGAGGCGCAGCATCAGCAATGCGAGGAAGGAGGCAGCCAGGCCGGATGCGACCAGGGCCGCGGCTGTGACCAGCAGCCCGGCGACGAAGGCTCGCTTGGGCCCGAGCCGGGCCGTGACCGGTGCGAACGCGAGAGCGCCGGCTAGATAGCCCGCAGCGTTTGCCGTGTTCATCGCGCCGGCGTCGGCGTAGCTCCAGGCAAGGTCGGCCCGCATGGCCGGCAGCAGCAGGGCGTAGGCGAAGCGCCCGAGGCCGAGCGCAACGGCCGGCGACATGGCGAGGCCGGCAACGATCCAGAGCGGCGTTGTGGAGCGCACGGCGGGAGCCGAGAGCGGCGCGGCCGCGAGGCGGGCTGATCGGTCACTCATGGCTGAAGAGCAGGTCCAGGGTAGCGTCGTAACGGTCCTGCAGCGCCACCAGGCGCCGCTCATACTCGGCGGCCACCTCCGGCAGCTCGCCGTCGGCGTAGCGCCGCGGGATGTGTTGGCGGCAGTTGAAGTCCCAAGCCTCGACCCGGACGCGGATCACGCGCTCGATGCGGGCCTGGTATCGCGGGTCCTCGACCCTGGCGAGGAGCTCATGGTCCCCCTCAACGGCCTCGCCGCGGCCCCAGATCTTGAGCCGGCGCCGCTGCCGGTAGTCGAGCAGGAACAGGAACACCCGGTCGTTTTCGGCGAGGTTGCCGACCGTGATGTATTGTTTGTTCCCGGCGTAGTCGGCGAAGGCGAGCGTGCGCGGGTCCAGGATGCGCAGGAAGCCCTTCGGCCCGCCACGGTGCTGAACATGCGGCCACCCCTCGCGGCTGGAAGTGCCGATGACGAAGCTGTCGCACCCGCGAATGTAGTCCGCCGTCAACTCGGTCAGCGCGTCGTTGGGCGGGTCCTTGGCTTCGACCGCCGTGCAGAACTCCCGCGTACCGTAGCGGAGCTGCGCATCCTTGACCGCCTGGCTGAAGGCCAGCGCCGTGAAGGCGCGGGTCACGGATGGATGTCCTGGAGATCCGGCGAGGCAGGCCGGCGGGAGGGCCTCTGGCGCATGATTGGCTCCTGTTGCGCTCCGCGTCGTCCCGGGTAGGATGTGAGCGCGATGCGTCGAACGCCATGGTTCTAGGCGCCGCCAAGCCTGACAGACCAACGATCAGTTCTCACAAGCACTGTGAGTGTCATTAGCGGCCCAGCATGAGCAAACCGAGGCTCCCGCCGATGCACGCGCTTCGCGCTTTCGAGGCGGCGGCGCGGCACCTCAGCTTCAGCCGCGCGGCCGAGGAGCTGAACCTGACCCACGGTGCGGTCAGCCACTCCTTGCGGAACCTCGAAGCCGACCTCGCCACGCCGCTGTTCCGCCGCAAGGGCAATGCCATGCTGCTGACCGACGCCGGCCAGCGCTTGGCTTTGCACGTGCGCGACGCACTGGCCCGGCTGGAGCGCGGGTTGGACGACGTGCGCGGCGCTGAGGGGGCCAGGCGAATCCTGACCGTGAGCGTGCTGCCCGCCTTCGCGGCGCACTGGCTGCTGCCCCGGCTGGCCGGGTTCTACGCCCTTCATCCAGAGATCGACGTGGTGCTGCGGGCGACGCCGGCGCTCGCGGACCTCTCGCGCGACGAGGCGGACGTGGCGATCCGCTACGGCCCAGGTTGCTGGCCAGGTCTGGCCAGCGAGAAGCTGATGGACGAGGAGGTATTCCCCGTGTGCAGCCCGGGCTTCCTTGACCGCCATCCCGTCCACGAGCCCGCGGACCTGCTCCGGGTGACGCTGCTGCGCGACGTGCGCCAACCCTGGGAGGACTGGTTCCGCTCCGCGGGGCTCGCGGCCAGCGAGCCCGACCGCGGCCCGAGCTACAATGACGCCGGCCTGCTTCTGCAATCGGCCGCGGCCGGTCACGGCGTGGCCCTTGCCCGGGGCCACCTTGTCCAGGAAGAGCTGGAAGCGGGGCGCCTGGTCCGGCTGTTCCCGGACAGCGCGCGCGCGAGCTATGCCTACTTTGTCGTCCTTCCGCAGCATCGTGCGATCGCGCCGAAGGTCAGGGCTTTCACACAATGGCTGGGGGACCAGGTC
>DAIDKZ010000156.1 GCA_027449745.1 Acetobacteraceae bacterium
CAGCTCGCGATAGACCGCCAGGTGTGCGGCCTGCATCGCGGCGATGGAGTATTCGCCACGGACCAGGGCCCGCGCCCGGGCTCCGAGCGCGGCCCGCGCCCCCTCCGGCAGTGCCAGCGCGGCATCGAGCGCGGCGGCCAGCGCCGCGGCGTCGCCGGGTGGAACGCGGAAGCCGGTTTCGCCCTCGCGCACCGTCTCACGGGCCGCGCCGTGATCGGCGGCGATGACGACCCGCTCCATCGCCTGCGCCTCGATGATGGTGCGCCCGAACCCTTCGGGGTCGGTCGAGGCGTTGAGGACGATGTCGGCGGCGAGCAGGGCGGCCGGCATGTCCGCGGTCGGTCCGGGGATGCGCAGCCGGTCGGCGACCCCGAGCGAGGCGGCGAGGGCGCGCAGTTCCGCGACATAGCGGTGACGGCCCTGCTCGGCCCCGACCAGCACGCCGACCGTGTCGCGCCGCGCCAGGCGCGCCAGCGCGGCGATCAGCACGCGCTGGCCCTTCCAGCCGGTGAGCCGGCCCGGGAGCAGGACGATCTTCGCCTCCGGCGGCACGGTCCAGGCGGCACGGATCGCGGCGAGCCGCTCGGCGCCGACGGTTGCGGGATCGAAGCGGGCCGGATCGACCCCGTTCGGAATGACCCGCAGCCGCGTCGGCTCGGTGCGGTGGCGGGTGCCGATCAGCTCGGCGACATAGCGGCTGACCGCGATCACCCGTTCGCCCTTGGCCATCACGGCGTTGTAGGCGCGCTTGCCGGGCACGGTTTCGTTGTAGGGGCTGTGGTAGGAGGTGACGAAATGCGCGCCGGTGCGCCGGCAGGCGAGCCAGGCGGACCAGGCGGGGGCGCGTGAGTGGGCGTGGACGAGGGTAATCCGCTCCGCGGCGATCAGCCGCGCCAGCGCCCCGGCATTGCGCCAGATCGCGCCCGGCCCGCGCCGGTCGAGCGGCAGGGCGACATGGCGCAGCCCGGCCTGCTCGATCGCGGCGACCATGCCCCCGTCGGCGGACGCGACGAGGCCGGGCAGGCCAGCCCCGGCGAGCGCCTCGGCGATCTCGACGACCACATGCTCGACCCCGCCGGCTTCGAGGGCCGGCAGCACCAGCAGCACGCGGCCGCTGCCGCCCGCGTTTTGAGTGTGTCCCGCCATGCGCGGCGCTATAGCATGGGCCAAACTGCAGAGGAGGGGTCGATGGCCGAGCGGACGGGACGGTTGGCGCGTGCCGGCGGGGTCGAGATCGCCTGGCGCCGGCTGCCGGGGCGGGGGCCGACCCTCGTGTTCTTGCCCGGCTTCGGCAGCGACATGGCCGGCGAGAAGGCGACCGCGCTGGCCGAGTGGTGCCGCGCCAGCGGCCAGGCGATGCTCCGGCTGGACTATTCCGGCCATGGCGCCAGCTCCGGGCGCTTCGAGGATGGCACGATCGGCCGCTGGACCGACGACGCGCTGGCGGTGATCGACGCCGAGGCCGAGGGGCCGGTGGTTCTGGCCGGCTCGTCGATGGGCGGCTGGATCGCGCTGCTCGTCGCCCTGGCCCGTCCCGAGCGTGTGGCCGGGCTGCTCGGCATCGCCGCCGCGCCGGACTTCACCGAGGCCTTGATGTGGGCGGCGATGAGCTTCGAGGAGCGCGACCGGCTGCGGGCGCAGGGCATGATCACGGTGCCGAGCCGCTACGGCCCGCCGACGCCGATCACGCTGGCTCTGATCGAGGAGGGGAGGCGGCATCTGCTGCTCGACGCGCCGATCCCCATCATCTGCCCGGTGCGACTGCTGCACGGCCAGGCGGACCCGGACGTGCCCTGGGAGCTGGCGCTCCGCCTCGGCGAGCGTCTGCAGTCCGCGGACGTGCAGGTGGCCCTGATCAAGGATGGCGACCATCGCCTGTCGCGGCCGCAGGATCTGGCGCTGCTACGCCGGACGCTCGCCCCGCTCCTCGGCCAGGATCGCCTCTAGCCCCTCGCGATAGCTCGGGTAGCGCCAGCGCCTTCCGAGCGCGGCCTGGGTCGCCACGCTGGCGACCTTTCGGTTCTCGGCCCAGAAGCTCCGCGCCATCGGGCTCATCGTTGCCACCGCCTCGGCGAACGGCACCGCGGGCGGCGGCTCGCGGCCGAGCAGGGCAGCCGCGTAGGCCAGCACCGTCGCGCTCTCGGCCGGCTCGTCGTCGGCGAAATTCAGCACCCGCGCGCCCGGCGCCCGGGCCTGCGCCATGGCGGCGAGGATGCCGCCGGCGATGTCGTCGCGATGAATGCGCCCGAAGGCGTGGGCGGGCTTGAGAATCCGCCGCGCGGCGCCGGCGCGGAGATCGTCGAGGACGCTGCGGCCGGGCCCGTAGATGCCGGCGAGCCGGATGAGGTCGAGCGCGCAGCCCTTCGCCGCGGCCAGCTCCCGCCAGGCCTGCTCGGCGGCGAGTCGCCGCCGGGCACGGTCGGAGCCCGGCACCGGCGCCGAGGTCTCATCGACCCAGGCGCCGTCCCGATCGCCATAGACGCCGGTGGTGGAGCAATAGCCGATCCAGCGCAGCGCCGGTGCCGCGGCGATCGCTATGCCGTGGCGCATCAGTGCCGGGTCGCCGGCCTCGTCCGGCGCGGCGGTGACGAGCAGATGCGTCACCTGCGCCAGCGCCGGCGCCGCCTGCTCGAAGCCGAGGCGGGTGATGCCGGGCGGGGCGGGGCGCCGGCTCGTGCCGCAGACCGCGAAGCCGGCGCGCGCCGCCGCCAGCGCCGCCGCTGTGCCGCTGTAGCCGAGCCCGATCACCAGGAGTGTGCCGTTCATGGCAGCAGGATCGTCGCGATGGTGCGTGGTGCCAAGGGGCGGGGAGGGGAATCGCCTGCAGCGCCCCGCGATGCTAGAGTCCGTTCATGACCCTGCCCTTCGCCCTGCCGCCCTGGCTGCCCTGGTGGGTGCCGATCGCCGTCCTCGTCGTCGCCTTGCTCTACGTGCTCGCCTTCCTGATGATGCCGTTCAGCGTGATCGGCCTGAAGGGGCGGCTGGAGATGATCGACGCGCGCCTCGACGAGATCCAGGGCGAAATCCGCAATCTGGCCCTGCGCCTGCCGGAGCCGATACGCGGCACCGCCCATGACGAGGTTCTGCTCTACACCGAACCGGATTCAGAGCTGTCCGAGCCCGGGCGTGCCGAGGCACTCTCCGCCCGTCCGCCGATCCCACCGGCGCCGGAGCGCGCGCCGCGCGCGGTCAGCGAGACCTCTCCGCTGCGGGCGGGGCGCGAGGCGGCGACCCGGGCCAGCCGCGCCGAACCGCGTCTCGGCCGCTGATCCCGCCATGCGCATCAGCGTCGTCCAGATGAATCCCGGGGCCGACAAGGCCGCCAATGTCGCCCAGGCCGAGGCGCTGATCGGCGCCGCGCTCGATGCCGACCGGCCGGACTTCGTCGCGCTGCCGGAGATGTGGACTTGCCTCGGCGGCGACCGGGCGCAGAAATTCCGCGAGGCCGAGACCCTGCCGCCGGCCGGCTCGAACCTGCCGGGCGGGCCGGCCTATGAGGCATTGCGCGCGATCGCCCGCAGCCGGCGCGTCATCGTCCATGGCGGGTCGCTGGCCGAACTCGACGGCGAGCGCCTGTTCAACACGACGATCGTGTTCGGCCGCGACGGCGCCGAGCTGGCGCGCTACCGCAAGATCCATCTGTTCGACATCGTCGCGCCCGACGGCACCGGCTACCGCGAGAGCCGGGTCTATGGCGGGGGCGAGACGGTGGTGACTTTCACCGCCGGGGAGGTCACCGTCGGGCTGGCGATCTGCTACGATCTCCGCTTTCCGGAGCTGTTCCTCGCCCTGCGCCGGGCCGTGGCGGAGCTGATCCTGCTGCCCTCGGCCTTCACCCTGCAGACCGGCAAGGACCATTGGGAGCCGCTGATCCGCGCCCGCGCCATCGAGACCCAGTGCTGGCTCGCCGCGCCGGCAACCTGGGGGCGGCACGAGGATCGCGGCGAGCCGCGCTTCACCTACGGCCATTCGCTGATCTGCGATCCCTGGGGCCTGGTGGTGGCGCAGGCGTCCGACGGCACCGGCTGGAGCAGCGCCCGGCTGGACCCCGTCCGCACCGCGCGGGTGCGCGCGGACATGCCCGTGCTCGACCATCGCAAGCTGGCATGAGCGTCGCCGCGCCGCGGATCGCCTTTCTCGCCGCGCCCACGGATCTCGCCGCGCAGAGCAGGGCGCGGCTGCTGGCGCGCTATGGGGAAGCCTCGCTCGACGAGGCCGGCGTCGTCGTCGCGCTGGGCGGGGACGGCTTCATGCTGGAGACGCTGCACCTGCTGCTCAGCCGGAATCTCCCCGTCTATGGCATGAATTGCGGCTCGGTCGGGTTCCTGATGAACGCCTACAGCGAGGATGATCTGCC
>DAIDKZ010000157.1 GCA_027449745.1 Acetobacteraceae bacterium
CGGCAGGGTCACCTACTGGATGCACGGGCCGCTGGCCAGCGAGACGCGCGTGGAGGTGCCGGTGGAGCGGGCCTTCCGCCTCGTGTTCGACGTCCGCGCCTACGCCGACGGCAGTGCCTATACGGACGTGCAGTTCAACAACGACATCGCCTTGCAGAAGGAAGGCGGCCCGGTCACCTACGACCTCGACATCACGGTGAAGGGTCAGAAGGCCTACCACACCGGGCCGATCAAGCAGTTCCAGTACCAGACCTGGCACCTGGAATACTGGAGCGCCGGCCGCCCGCACGTGAATTTCGTCCAGGACATCGCCCATCTGGAGCGGACCGGGGCGATCCAGACCTACGACCTGACGACGGGCGTCGATGGCCGCCTGATCGCCGAGGAGGCCAAGCAGATGGCCGGGCCGGGCTTCGGCGTGCTCGGCAATGCCGGCATCACCACCTACATGCCGATGACCGGCGGACGGCCGGACATCGGCCCGACGACGCGCGCCAACACGATCTGGCTGATGACCCAGGACGACGCCGCGGCCCGCTACGCCTTGGCGCAGTCCGACGGCGCCGGCAGCGTGCCGTGGCATTTTTACGATCCCCGCGTCGGCACCTATATCCGTCTGACGGAACACCCGACCCTGTGGGCGGACGGGCGCGCCGGGCCCGGCAATGGCTCGGAGGCGCTGACGCAGCAGTACGATGAGAAAGGTACGGGCTGGAGTCCCGATCCGGCGCACCAGCCTGATCTCAGCTACGTCCCCTACCTTCTCACCGGCAGCCGCTACCGGCTCGACCAGCTCAACGCCCAGGCCTCGTGGTCGATCGTCGTCGCCTGGAACGCGCCGCGGCTGAACGGCAAGGGCATCGTCGCCAATTTCCAGTCGCAGGTGCGCGCCAGCGCATGGAGCCTGCGCGAAATCGTCGAAGCGGCCTTCGCCAACCCCGACGATTCGCCGATGAAGCGGTATTTCGTCGAGATCACGAAGAACAATATCGATTACCTGCTCGACCAGGCGGCACACTCCAAGCAGGGCGAGGTACATGGCTGGGTACTTGGGACCTACGGGGACGATCACGGCTATATTGCACCGTGGCAGCAGGATTACCTGGTGACGACGATTGCCCTCGCCGCGCGCCAACAGGTTCCCGGCGCCAAGCAGCTGCTGGAGTGGCAGACGAATTTTCTTGCCGGACGCTTCCTGAGCGAGGACAAAGGCTTCCACGCCAAGGACGGGGCCGAGTATATCCTGTTCACATACCCCTACCCCGGGGACCAGTTCCACCCCTATACGACCTGGGCGGAAGTAGGGCGGATGGAAGTAACAAGCAAGCGCAGCGGCAGCGGCACGGAATGGGGCAGCGCGACGCCGATGATCCTCGCGCTCGACAAGGCGGCTCTGGGCGCGGCAGTGAGCGCGACAGGCTCGCCGGCAGCAAGGCGCGCACTCAACTGGCTGAACGAGAATGCGCCCTCCCTCGGAGCCAAGGCGCCTCCGCCGGACCCAATGTGGAACATCGGCGCGCAGTGAACCGAAACTTGACCCTTCGGCCGCATGATGGGTCGACGGGGAGGAAGTTGCTCCGCCGGAGCGATGCCGTCGCCAACTTCGCTGGTCCGTGGGAATGATTGATAATCTTGTCATCCTCTCGAACGTCGTTCTGGTTCTATGGGTAGTCGTGCGCGCGATCCTGCTCGATCGCCAGATGGGTTGGTTCGACCCCGTCGGGACACCCGAGCACGGTGGCGGCGCCGGCGACGACGATACTGCGAAGCGCAAGTCAGAACCTCGAGCGAGGTCGCAGAAAAAGCGTTCCCGGTCGGGTCTGCTAAGGGATCTGGAACGGTGATCCGGAGCCTTCTGCTGTTTTTCGTCTTTGTGACATTTCTCGCCACCGGCTTTGCTGCGCCATTCGTCTTCAGTCTGGGTTACATCTGGGTCGACGGGTTCAGGCCACAGGAAGTCAGCTACTCGATCCTGACCGAGCTGCCGGTTTCCATGATCATGGCGGTCGCTGCGATCGGTGGATATCTTGTACTCGACCGCCGATTTCCGCCGAAACCTTCGGCGCAACTCGTCCTGACACTGCTGTTCGCGATCTGGGTGACGCTGACCACGACCTGGGCCGAAGTACCTGATCCAGCCTGGGTCAAATGGAACTGGGCGTTCAAGACGATCGTCTTCTCGGCGTTCATCCCCTATGTGTTTCGTTCCTCGATCCAGATCGAATCCTTCGCGTTGATCTGGTTGCTGGCACTAAGCGCCAACACCTTACCGGTCGGTGCCAAGACGATTCTGTCGGGCGGCGGCTACGGCCACGCGCTCGGCCTCGTCGCCGGGAATTCCGGGTTCGCCGAGGGTTCCACTCTGGCCGCGATCAGCCTCATGATGGTGCCAATCTTCATCTTCCTCCGCCAGCACGGGCGGATCATTCCGCGCTCGGCGCTCACCTCGCTCGGCTATATCGGGGCGGTCGCGCTATCGATCGCCGCGGCGGTGGGGACCTACGAGCGCACCGCCCTGGTGGGTGCGATGGTGATGGGCGGGCACCTTTGGTGGCACGCACGGCGCAAGCTGTTCTTCGGCGTCGTTGCGGTGATGACGGTGCTCGCCGTCGGCGGCATCACCTCTCAGCGCTGGATCGAGCGCATGTCCACCGTGCAGACCTTCGATTCCGAAAGTTCTGCGCTGGGGCGCATCCTGGTATGGAAGTGGACCCTCGACTACGCCCTTCACCATCCGCTCGGCGGTGGGTTCGATGTCTATCGCATTGATCGCATCCACTTCCCGAACGAGCCTGCCGACGCGCCACCGCACACAATCGCCTTTCACAGCGCCTATTTCGAAGTGCTCGGCGAACAAGGCTGGGTCGGCCTAGGCCTGTTCCTGGGTCTGATCGGCTCGACCCTCGTGACGCTGCGCCGTCTAGTGAAGCGAACCCGCGACCGTCCCGACCTGGCATGGTCGCTCGGCATGGCGCGGGCCTTGCAGGGCTCGCTTCTGACCTTCGTCGCCTGTAGCGCCTTCATCGGCGTCGGGTTTCAGCCGATGTACTATTTTCTGTTTGCGATGACGGTCTCGCTCCGAGAATACACCCGGCGTGCCATTGAAAGCGGCGTCAAGCTGCGCGGGCAACGTCGTGTATTAGCGCGCGGCAACATCCCTGCCCCGGGCGCCGGCGCACATGCGGGTTTGTCCGCTCGGGCTGGCCTCGAGCGGACCGGATGACCGCACCGGTGTCCCGCCACCGCGCTCGACCAGGCGCCTCAGCGCCCTCCGTCCGGGCATCTCGATCAGCCGATAAAGGACGACCGAGCCAATAAGGGTTGCGGCGACATAGACGAGGGTCGGCGCCAAGGGCTGCCGCCCGGGCGAGACCATAAGGAATTTGACCCAGTCACGCACGAAGAAGTGAAGCAGATAGGTCGAATAGGAAACGAGACCGATCTGCTCGATGACCCGCACCGACAGCAAACGGGCAGGCAATCCGGACTGTGGCACGATTGCAGCAATGAGGAGCGCGAACCCCAACGGGACGACGGCAAAGTCGGGGGGAGAAAATGTAGAATAGAGGGCAAAGACCACCACCGCGAGCGCGCCGGGAAGCAGCGCGGGACCGTTGTGCGAGAGCGCGGCCGACATGCGGAACAGAAGGACCCCGGCGGCAAACTCGAGAACACAACGGATCAGTCCGAAATGAGGTATATCGGCACCGAGGCCACCGGCTATCGCTCCGCCCACCGCCAGAAGCGACAGGAGCAGCCCAATCGCCAGCCCGACTACCGCCTTCGAACGGCCAAATCTTTCCGAGACCAGCACGATGATCGGAAATATTAGATAAACGAACCATTCGGTGCTGATCGACCACGCCGGAATGTTCCATGCAAGCCGATCGACGAAACCCCAGTTCTGGACGAGGCCCAGACTGAGGATGAAATAGCCCAACCCGTAGGCTCCGCTCTCGATCCGATGCGACGAAAACAGCCATATCGCCAGTGGGTTGGCGATGAAGACGAACATCATGAAAGCGTGCAGCGGATAAACGCGCGCGAGTCGGACAAGAAGAAATTTTCCATAACGAACGAGCGAAAGGTCACGATCAAATCGATCGTAATAGTTTAATGCAATTACAAAACCGCTCAGCTCGAAAAATAGATCGACGCCAAGATAACCTTTATTGATTACGCTCATAAGCACATTGGGGACGTAGTCTGGAAAATTCTCACGAAAATGATAGAGAACGACCCACCATGCTGCCAGTCCGCGGATCGCGGTCAAAGCCGGCAATTGAGGGATACGCCCGGAACCTCGCGCCAATTCGACCGTTTCCATGCCCACACAGAGCTGTCACGCTGTTCTCTTGGATTAGCAGGATTCTCGGAACAATCCACTAATGCCGGGCGGGTGAGCCGAGTGGCAGCCCGTTCCTCGAATGGTCGGAGCGGCGGGATTCGAACCCACGACCCCCAGTCCCCCAGACTGATGCGCTACCAGACTGCGCTACGCTCCGACGCCCCGGGTTTAGCAGTGCCGGCCGATCCAGGCAACGCGCCGCCGCTCGGGTGCGGCTCAGGCCAGCATCGCGCGCAGCGCTTCCAGTTCGGCCAGCACGTCGCCGAGCAGGCGGCGCAGCCGGGCGTTCTCGGCCTCAAGCTTGAGTTGCTCGGCCGCCGCCGGCGGACGCCCATCGCGCGGGCCGGGCCGAGAAGCCGGCGCGACGAGGCCCGGCATCGGCAGTTGGGCTTCCTCGGCCGCCGGGTCCACGCCCGGCACGGCGCGTTCCTCCGGCGCCGGGGGTGGAATGTCGTCGGCAAGGCTGCCGCCGCCATCGCGCAGCAGGCGCTGCACGCCCTTGATGGTATAGCCCTGGATATAGAGCAGATCCGAAATGCGCCGCAGCAGCGCGATATCGTCCGGCCGGTAATAGCGCCGGCCGCCGCCGCGCTTCAGCGGCTTTACCTGGGGGAATTTCGTCTCCCAGAACCGCAGCACGTGCTGGGGGATGTGCAGATCGTCGGCGACCTCGCTGATCGTCCGATAGGCGTTCGGCGCCTTGCGCGGCCGGCCATGGTCGCCGGCCGGCACAACTTCCGCGGCCCCATCCACGGCCTCCGGCGCGCGCGCCGCGCCGTGCCGCGGGTCGTCGCTACTCATTCATCCTCTCCCGCCGGCGACGGCAACCCGTTGATGCGCGCCTTCAGCACCTGGCTCGGGCGGAACACCAGCACTCGGCGCGGGAGGATGGGGACTTCCACGCCGGTCTTGGGGTTGCGGCCGATCCTCCGCCCCTTCTGGCGCACAGAAAACGTTCCAAACCCACTGATCTTGACGGATTTTCCGTCCTCCAGCGCGCGCGCGATATGGCCGAGCACCGTTTCCAGCAGCTCGGCCGATTCGTTGCGCGACAGACCGACCTCGGTATAGATCGTTTCGGCCAGATTGGCCCGCGTTACCGTTTGCATGCCGCAAAGCTAGGCACGCGCCGCACGCGCGTCAAGAAAATCTTGGAGGATCAGGGGCTTGCCATGGCACTCCAAGGCAAGCCGCGAGGCGCTCAGAGGCGGACCAGCGCCGATCCCCAGGTCAGCCCGCCGCCGAGGGCCTCCATCAGGACCAGCTCGCCACGGCGCATCCGCCCATCTCCCATCGCTTCGGCCAAAGCCAGCGGGATCGAGGCGGCGGAGGTGTTGGCGTGGCGGTCCACCGTCACCACCACGCGTTCACGCTGCAACCCGAGCTTGCGCCCCATCGCCTCGATGATGCGCAGATTGGCCTGGTGCGGCACCAGCCAGTCGACCTCGCTGCGCTCCAGCCCATTGGCGGCCAGCGCCTCGTCCACGGCTTCGGCGAGCTTGGTCACGGCGTGGCGGAACACTTCCTTGCCGTTCATCGCCAGCGTGCCGGGCCGATCCCGGCGGCCGACGGCGCCGTCGATGTAGAGGATATCGCCGAGCGCGCCGTTCGCGTGCAGATGGGTCGACAGCACGCCGCGATCCCCCGGCCCACCCTCGCCGCGCCCCGCGCGCAGGAACACCGCGCCGGCGCCGTCACCGAACAGCACCGCGGTGGAGCGGTCGGACCAGTCCAGGATCCGGGAATAGACCTCGCTGCCGATCACCAGCACGCCGCGCGCCCGCCCGGTGCGGATCAGCGCGTCCGCCATCGAGAGGCCGTAGATGAAGCCGCTGCAGGCGGCGGACAGATCGAAGCCGAAGCCCTGCTCGATCCCGAGCAGCGCCTGCACGCGCAGCGCGGTGGCGGGAAAGGCCTGATCGGGCGTGGAGGTGGCGAGCAGCACGGCGTCCACTTCCTCCGGTCCAGCGCCGGCGTCGGCCAGCGCCGCGCGCGCCGCCGCCGCGCCCATCATCGCCGCCGTCTCCTCCGGGCCGGCGATGTGGCGCTGGCCGATGCCGGTGCGCTCGCGGATCCATTCATCGGACGTGTCGAACCGCCGCGCCAGCTCGTCGTTGCCGACGACACGGGTCGGAAGATAGCCGCCGGCACCGGCGAGCAGCGAACGGATGACCATATGCGACCCCCTAGCCCGCGGGGGCGACAGCGCTGCCGTTCGGCGCCGAGGCCACCGCCATCGGGCCGACGACGCGCGCGAGCCCCTCGCGGATATGCTCGTTGAACCGGTGCACCACCATGTCCATGGCGACATCCATGGCATGGGCAAAGCCCTCGGCATCGGTGCCGCCGTGTGATTTCACGACGACGCCGTTCAGCCCCAGCATCACCGCCCCGTTATAGCGGCGCGGATCCAGCCATTCGCGCAGCCGCTCCAGCCCGCCGCGGGCGAAGACATAGCCGATGCGGCTGAGCACACCGGAGCGGAACACCTGGCGCAGCAGTTCGCCCACCAGCTTGGCCGCGCCCTCGGCGGTCTTGAGCGCGACATTGCCGGTGAAGCCATCGGTGACGATCACGTCCGTGGTGCCCGCGGTGATGTCGTGGCCTTCGACGAAGCCGGCGAACTGCGCCGCGATCGGGCTCGCCCGCAGCACCTCGGCGGCCTGGCGGACGCGGTCGTCCCCCTTCTGCTCCTCCGAGCCGACATTGAGCAGCCCGATGCTCGGCGCCGTCAGCCCGAGCACGGCGCGGGCGAAGACATCGCCCATCACCGCGAATTCGACCAGGTTGCGGGCATCGCAGGCGACATTGGCGCCAAGATCGAGCATCACCACGTCGCCCCGCGCCGAGGGGGTGATGCCGGCCATGGCCGGGCGGCTGATGCCGGGCAGCGTCTTGATGACGATCTTGGCCAGCGCCAGCAGCGCGCCGGTGTTGCCGGCGGACACCACGCCCTCCGCCTCGCCGGCGGCGACGGCGTCGATCGCCACGCGCATCGAGGCGTTGCGCGAGCGCAGCGCCGCGGTCGGCTTCATGTCGTTGCCGATGACGTCGGGCGCGTGCCGGACCGTACACAGGCGCGCCGCCCGCTGGTAGCGCGACAGCAGCGGCGCCAGTCGCGGCTCGTCGCCCACGAGCAGGAACCGCGCGCCCGGATGGCGCTCCGCGGCGATGTCGAGGCCGGCAACGACGATGTCCGGAGCGTGATCGCCCCCCATCGCATCCACCGCCAGCGTGAACGTCGCGCTCACCGAGCGCCGATCCCGATCACGCCGGCCGTCCCGTTCAGAGCCGAACCACGCCCTTCAGGGGCTTGCCGGCGGCTGCGACCTCGCGCCCGTCGTAATGCCCGCAATGGCTGCAGACATGGTGCGGACGCTTGGCCTCGCCACAATTCGGGCATTCGGCATGCGCCTCGATGCGCACCGCCTGATGACTGCGCCGCATCCCCCGCCGAGACGGCGAGGTCTTCTTCTTCGGAACCGCCATGGAACCGCATCCCTCCGATCGCTGTGGCGCCGGGACGCGAAACAAGCCGCGGGGCGGTCACCATCAGGTCAAACCAAGAGCCGGGCCGTCTAGCAGAGCCGACCGCAGGGGGCAAGGGCGCGCGAACGCCCGGTACGGGGTTGGAGCGCATCGGGGTGGCTCAGGAGCCCCGCCGCAGTGCGGCAAGGGCAGCAAAGGGATGCGCTGCCCGGCTGGATCCGGGCTCCGGGCCGTGCTCGGCGGCCGTGGCGGCCTCCGCGCCGAGCGGCGGTGCGGCGGGGCCGCGCGGGTAGGGGTCGAGCGCGAGGCCGAGCTGCTCGGCGGCGGCCTCGCCGAGATCGAGCGCCGGCCCCTGCCAGGAAATCTCGTCGATGCCAAACGGGTCGTCGTCCTCGCTCTCGGCGCCGGCAGGGACGAAGCGGATCCGGAACTGTTCGTCGAGTTCGGCCTCGAAGGGTTCGAGCGTGACGACGCATGTCTGCGTCAGCCGGGCGACGAGTCGCGCCTCTGCGATGATGCCGCCCGGCGCCGCACCGGATTCCGGGGTGAGGCGAAACGAGCAGACGAGGGCGGCGATCTCCGGCACACCCATGCGCCGGGCCAGGCCCGCGCGTTCGCCCGAATCCGCCTCGACCGTGACGGAGCTGCCGCCCGGGGGCAGGTTGGCGACGAGGAACGGGCGGGAGAATTCGGGGGTCATGACGGCCGCTCCGTCCCGGGTTCGGCGATCTGGGGCAGGAACGTGACCTCGCCGGCGGCGAGCGGCTCCAGCGCCTGGCGCGCGAGGGCGGCATCCTCGGCCAGAATCCGCCGCGCCAGCGCCGGCGCGCCCGGCGCCGGGGCACCGCGCCAGACATTGCGCACCAGCGCCGCGGCAAGCCCGGCGGCGTCGCCGGCGGCGAGCAGCGGCTCATAGGCGGCGGCGCGACCGTGAAACGCCTCCCACATCGTCCGCACGCGCTTGCCGACGGACAGATCGCCGACACCCAGCTCGCGCAGGGTCACGTCCATATCGCTGAACATGGCGTCGAACACCGCCTGGGCCAGCGCCGGGCCGGGAGCGGGCGCCGCACGCAGGCGGCGGATGAGCAGGGCGGCATAGACGCTGACGAGATCGAACCGACCATCCAGCGTGTCCGGCACGCCGAGCTCGGCATACAGGAACGGCGCCCGCGCGGCGGCGACGGCCGCAGCGTACAGGGCAAACCCGGCGCGCTCGTGACGGCCGCGGCGCAGACTTGTCAACACGCTGGGTCTCCCTCCCCTGCCGCGTCACGCGCCGCCCGCGAACGTCGTTGACAACACCGCGGTGATCGTGACACGGACATCAGATAGGCCGAACCGGCGCAGCAGACAAACGCGGCGCGAGCGTCTCCGCCGCGCCACCCTGAGCCCGCGACCGGGACGCGCCCAGCCACAAGGACCACCGCCGTGCGCCGCCTCGACTGCCCCAACCGCGCCCTGCCGCCCCGCCGCCGGCCCAAGGCGCGCGCGCCCTTGGCTCGCCTGGCCGGCCCCGTGATCGTGGCCGTCCTGCTCGGCGGCTGCAGCCTGTTCCAGATGCAGCAGACCACCCGCGGCAACATGGTGGACCGCGCCGATCTGCAGGAACTGATTCCGGGCATCTCGACCCGCGCCGACGCGACCTCCCTGCTTGGTACACCAACCGCGAAAGCCAGCTTCAACGACAATGAATGGATCTATATCGGCCAAGTGACGCAGCCGAGAGTGGCGCAGACCACCGCGGTGCGCAAGCAGGAGGTCGTGATCCTCACCTTCGACGACAAAGGCGTGCTGCGCGGACTGCGCGAGCTCGAGGACAAGGACGGCCAGCCGCTCAGCATGGTCGCGGCGACCACGCCCTCGCCCGGGGCGCATAGCAGCTTCCTCCAGGAAATTCTCGGCAATATCGGCGGCTTCAATCCGTTCGGCGGACTGCAGCAGAACAACACGGGCATCGGTCCGCCGATGCCGTGACCGATGCCGCCGCCCCGCTCCCCGCCGTCCCTCTGAAAGGCCTGTTGACGACATGAACGAGCAGACCGAGGCAGTCAGCCTCGAGCGTTTCTTTTCCGCTCCGCTGGCGAACACCGACCCCGAGCTCGCTGCCGTGCTCGGCGCCGAACTCAACCGCCAGCAGGACGGCATCGAGCTGATCGCCAGCGAGAACATCGTCTCCGCGGCGGTACTCGAAGCCCAGGGCTCGGTGCTGACGAACAAATACGCCGAGGGCTACCCGGGCCGACGCTATTACGGCGGCTGCGCCGAGGTCGATGTCGCCGAGCAGCTCGCCATCGACCGGGCCAAGGCGCTGTTCGGCTGCGAATTCGCCAATGTGCAGCCGCATTCCGGCGCCCAGGCGAACCAGACCGTGTTCCTCGCCCTTATCAAGCCGGGTGACACCGTGCTCGGCATGAGCCTCGCCGCCGGCGGGCATCTCACCCACGGCGCTGCGCCCAACCTGTCGGGGAAGTGGTTCCACGCCGTGCAGTACGGCGTCCGCCGCGAGGACGGGCTGCTGGACTACGAGGAGTTGGAGCGCCTGGCGCGCAGCGAGCGGCCGAAGCTGATCATCGCTGGCGGCTCGGCCTATCCGCGCATCATCGACTTCGCCCGCATCCGCGCCGTCGCCGACGAGGTGGGCGCGTATTTCATGGTCGACATGGCGCACTTCGCCGGCCTGGTCGCCGCCGGCCTCTATCCGAGCCCGCTGCCACACGCCCATGTCACCACGACGACGACGCACAAGACCCTGCGCGGCCCGCGCGGCGGCATGGTGCTCACCAACGACGCCGAGTTGGCCAAGAAGATCAATTCCGCGCTGTTCCCCGGGCTGCAGGGCGGGCCGCTGATGCATGTCATCGCCGCCAAGGCGGTGGCCTTCGGCGAGGCGCTGCGGCCCGACTTCCGTGCCTATCAGCGCGCGGTGGTCGAGAATGCGCGCGTGCTGGCCGCGACGCTCAAGGAGCAGGGCCTCGCCATCGTCACCGGCGGCACGGACAGCCATCTGCTGCTGGTCGATCTCCGGCCCAAGCGCGCCACCGGCAAGGCGGCCGAAGCGACGCTGGAGCGGGCGCGCATCACCACCAACAAGAACGCCATCCCGTTCGATCCGGAAAAGCCGGCCGTCACCTCCGGCATCCGCCTCGGCAGCCCAGCGGCGACGACGCGCGGCTTCGGCGCCGCGGAATTCCGCCAGGTCGGGCTGATGATCAACGAGGTGCTGGAAGGGCTGGCCGCATCCAACGACGGCACCAATGCCGCCGCCGAACAGGCGGTGGCGGAGCGGGTGCTGGAGCTGTGTGCGCGCTTCCCGCTCTATCGGCGCCGCTGACCGGGTGCCATGCGCTGCCCGTTCTGCGGCCATGAGGATACGCAGGTGAAGGACAGCCGCCCCGCCGAGGATGGGGCGGCGATCCGGCGGCGGCGCTTCTGTCCCGGCTGCAGCCAGCGCTTCACCACCGTCGAGCGGGTCCAGCTGCGCGAGTTGACGGTGGTGAAGGCCGACGGGCGGCGCGTTCCCTTCGACCGCGACAAGCTCGCGCGTTCGGTGCGCATCGCGCTGCGCAAGCGCCCGGTGCAGGAGGAGCGCATCGAGCGTGTTGTCAACGGCATCGTCCGCCAGCTCGAAGCCAGCGGCGAGAGCGATGTCAGCAGCAAACAAATCGGCGAGCTGGTGATGGACACGCTGAAGGCGGTCGACGAGGTCGCCTATGTGCGCTTCGCCAGCGTCTATCGCGATTTCCGCGAAGCCAAGGATTTCGAGGCGTTCCTGGGCTCGCTGGAGCCGCCCGCCGCGCCGGGCGGCTGAGCGCCCCTCCCCCGGCGGCGTGCCGATTGCCTCGCGTGCGCGCTGGGCGCATGAACGGGGGCACCCGCGCGCGAGGACCGAGCCCGAACCGATGCCAAGCCAACAGCAGGACGCCGAGCCGATGCGCGCCGCCCTGGCGCTCGCCCGGCGCGGCCTGGGCGAGACTTGGCCCAATCCTTCGGTCGGGTGTGTCATCGTCAAGGCAGGGCGCGTCGTCGGCCGGGCTGTCACGGCGCCGGGCGGGCGGCCGCATGCCGAAGTATTGGCGCTCGCCATGGCCGGCGCGGCGGCGTGCGGTGCCACCGCCTATGTCACGCTCGAACCCTGCTGCCATCACGGCCGCACGCCACCCTGCGCGGAGGCATTGATCGAGGCCGGCATCACCCGCGTCGTGGTCGCCATCCGCGACCCGGATCCGCGCGTGAACGGCGCCGGCATCGGCCGGCTGCGCGCCGCCGGCGTCGTCGTTGCGGAGGGCGTGCTGGCCGACGAGGCCGCGCACGTGACCGCGGGGTTCCTGACCCGCGTCCGGCGCAACCGTCCGATGGTCACGCTGAAACTGGCCTCGACGCTGGACGGGCGCATCGCCACCCATGCCGGGGAGAGCCGCTGGATCACTGGCGAAGCCGCGCGCCGCGCCGCCCACGCACTGCGCGGCGAGCACGACGCCGTGCTCGCCGGCGTCGGCACGTTGCTCGCGGACGATCCGGAGCTCACCTGCCGCCTCGCCGGCTTCAAGCGCGCCGCCGGCATCCGCGTCATCGCCGACAGCCATCTGCGCACGCCGCTCACCGCCCGGGTGCTGGCGCATGCAGCGGCGACGACCTGGCTGCTCCACCGCGACGGCGCCGACCCCGAGCGACGCCGCGCCATCACCACCCTCGGCGCACGGCTGTTCGAGGTGCCGGGCAGCAATGCCGGCATCGACCTCTCCCTGGGCTTGCGGGCGCTGGCCGAGGCAGGCATCAACGCCGTTCTGGTCGAGGGCGGCGCGCAGATCGCGGCCGCATTGCTGAGAGAGGATCTGGTGGACCGTCTGGCCTGGTTCCATGCCCCGACGGTGATGGGCGCCGACGGCTGGCCCGCGGCACAGGGGTTCGGCGTCGACCGGCTCGGCGCGATGCCGCGGTTCGTGCGCGAGCGCATTCGCCCGCTCGGCGAGGACGTGCTGAGCGAATTCCGCCGGGAGCACGGCTGATGTTCACCGGCATCGTCAGCGCGCTCGGCACCGTGCGCGAGATCGTCCCGATCGGCGCCGCGGCGGACATGCGCCTCGTCATCGCCGCGCCCTGGCCCGATACGGGCGCGATCCCGCTCGGCGCCTCCATCGCCTGCTCCGGCTGCTGCCTCACCGTCATCGCCACCGGGACCGGCGCCTTCGCCGTCCAGGCCTCGGCGGAGACACTGGCGCATACCACGCTCGGCGCCTGGCGCGTCGGCACGCGGGTCAATCTCGAGCGCGCGCTGCGCCTCGGCGACGAGCTCGGCGGGCATCTCGTCTCCGGCCATGTCGACGGCGTCGGCACCGCGCTCGCTTCGGTGGCGGAACATGGCTCGACCCGCTGGCGCTTCGGCGTCCCCGCCCCGCTCGCCCGCTTCATCGCCGTCAAGGGCAGCGTCGCCGTGGACGGGGTGTCGCTGACGGTGAACAGCGTCGAGGGCGCGGAATTCGGCGTCAACATCATTCCCCACACCGCCGCCGTCACCAGCTTCG
>DAIDKZ010000158.1 GCA_027449745.1 Acetobacteraceae bacterium
GGCTTCAGCCGCGCCCGCGGCCGATGCGGCCAGCCCGCCGCCGGCCTCATCCCCGCCGGCCACATTCCCACCGACGACATCAGCACCGACGACATCGCCACCGACGACATCGCCACCGGCCGCGGCATCGCCGGGCCCATCCTTGTCGGGCGGCTGATCCCATGCCGGAGGCGGTGCGATGAGCAGGACGCAGGCGATCGATTGGGAGGGCCGCTACCGCGACGGCCGCACCGGCTGGGAGCGGCAAGGCCTGCACCCGAGCTTCATCGCCTGGCGCGACAGCGGCGCGCTCGCCCCGCCGGGCCGCGTGCTGGTGCCCGGCGCCGGTCGCAGCCCGGAACCGCTACGCCTCGCCGAAGCCGGCTTCGGCGTCACGATCGTCGATGCTGCTCCCAGCGCGGTCGCCGTGCAGCAGGAATGGCTGCAAGGCACCGGCGCCGAGGCTTTCGTCGCGGACCTGTTCACCTGGGAGCCGCCGGCGCCGTTCGACCTGATCTACGACCAGACCTGCCTTTGTGCCCTGCCGCCGGCGCTGTGGCCGGACTACGCGGCGCGGCTGGCCCGTTGGCTTCGCCCGGGCGGGCGCCTGTTCGCGCTGTTCATGCAGACCGGGACCGAGGGCGGCCCGCCCTTCCACTGCGATCTGGCCGCGATGCGCGCCTTGTTCGGCGCCGAACTCTGGATCTGGCCGGACCATCTCCCGGACCTGGTCGCGCACTCGGCGATCGGGCGCGAGCAGCCGGCGATCCTGCTGCGGCGCTGAGGCGACGCCACGCTCCGGGAAGCCGGAGCGTGGCGGGATCGGGGTGCGTTCAGGCGACGTGCATGGTCCGGAGCTTGCCCGAGGCCTCGGCGAGCTTCGTGGCGATATAGTCCATCAGCGGCGGCGACAGGCAGTCATAGGGCTCGAGCCCGAGCTCGCGGATACGCCCGCGCGCCTCGCCCATGCGGTCCGGATCGAACCCGGATTCGATGATCGAGGAGCAGAAGGCGGCGAACCCGGGCGCCGCCCAGCCATGCTGCGGCGACAGCTCGGTGTGGACGAAGTCGAGGCCGTAGAACGGGTGGCCGGTATTCTCGATGCGCCCGTACATGTGCACGCCGCAGCCCTTGCAGGCATGGCGCTGGATGGTGGCGCTGGCATCGACGATGGCGAGCTTGTGGGCATTGCGCGTGACGCTGAGACTGTCGCGCGGCACCACGGCGACGACCGAGAACACGGCGCCGGCCGGCTTCCAGCAGCGCGTGCAGCCGCACATGTGGTTGTGCGCCGACTGGCTCTTGATCACGACCTCGACCGGGTCGCTGGCGCATTTGCAGACGAGCGAGCCGCCGGCAAAGCCTTCGACGGCGGGCTTGATGCCGTGATCGACGGCAGGATGGAGCGCGATGGCCATGGATGGTTTCCCCCGGTTTGACGCGCCGGCATGTCTGTCCTGCGACGCGGTGGCCGGAGACTACGGCGAGGCCGGGGCGGCGCACAAGCGCGTGATACGGCCGCGCACAGCGGGCCTCAGGCGTTCGCGAAACGAAGCCCGACCTGCCCGAGTTCGCCGAACATGGCCGAAACCGCATCGCCCGGGCCGATCTCCAGGGGCACGAGGCAGGTCCCCGTGGTCACGATCTGCCCGGCGGCGAGCGTCATGCCGTAGCGCGACAGCTCGTTCGCCAGCCAGGCGAGCGCGAGGCGTGGGTCGCCCAGCACGTTCGAGCCGCGCCCCTCGCGCTCGAGCCGCATCCCGACGCGGCCGATGACGCGGTGGGCGGCGAGATCGAGGCCGCGCCATACCGCCGGCGCCTCGGCACCGAGCACGAACTGGTGTCCGCAGGCATTGTCGGCGATCAGCTGGGCCGCGCCGACCGTGGCGAAATCGGCGAACCGCGAATCCGGTACCTCGATGGCAGGATGCAGGGCGGCGACGGCGTCGAGCACTTCGCTCACGCTGTAGGGTGCTGTCCGCGGCGCCAGGTCCCGCCCCATGCGGAAGGCGAATTCGGCTTCGGCCACGCGCATCCGGTTGCCGCCGAACGGCAGGGTGGCGCCATCCGCGTGCACCATTTCCGCCAGCAGCCGCCCGGCGAGCGGGCCGTCGACGCCGATATGCGCCTGGCCGGCGGCGCTGGTGGCGGCGATCTTCCAGCCCGTCAGTGGCCGGGAGCTGGACGTTTCGAGCTGTGCCTGGACGCGATAGCCCTCCGCCCGCCCGGCCGGGCACAGCGCCGCCGGCAGGGCGTCGAGCACGGTGCCGTCCCGCCAGTGACGCAGCAGAAGTTCGGAGGCAGCTCGTGCCTGCGTGATGTCCATGATGGATCGCGCCTCGGATGGGGTGCGGCAGCCCGCGGTCGGCGCGGTTTGGCGCAGGAATCGTCCCACCGCAAGCCGCGGGCGCGGCCTATGCTGCGAGTCCCAGGCCGACGCCGGCCGCCGCGCCGGCCAGCACGACGAGCAGCGGCGGCGCCCGCCACACCACCAGCAGCACGAACCCGGCCGCCGCCACGGCGAAGTCCGCCCCGCCATGCACGGCGCTGGCGAAGACCGGATTGTAGAGCGCGGCCGCCAGCAGCCCGACGACGGCGGCGTTGATCCCCGCCATCGCCGCCCGAGCGTCCGCGCGCCCGCGCAATGCATGCCAGAACGGCAGCGTGCCCATCAGCACGAGAAGGCCCGGCAGGAAAATGGCGAGCAGCGCGACAACGGCGCCGCCGGCACCGCCGGGTGGCCCACTGGAGGGGATGTTGGCCAGCGCGCCGAGATAGGCCGCGAACGTGAAGAGCGGGCCGGGCACGGCCTGCGCGGCGCCGTAGCCGGCCAGGAACGCGCTGTCGGAAACCCAGCCCGACGCCACGACGGCGTCGCGCAGCAGCGGCAGCACCACGTGGCCGCCGCCGAAAACGAGCGCGCCGCACCGGTAGAAGGCGCCGAAGAGCGCGAATGCGCCGTCGCGCGCGGGGGCGAACGCGAGGGCGAGAAGTGCGCCAAACAGCGCCAGGAACACGACGCCCATGCGGCGGGAGATCGGCATGGCGGCATTGTCGGAGATCGGCTGCGCGGTGCCGCGGCAGAGCACCAGCCCCGCGCCGGCGCCGAGCGCGATCACGGCGATCTGGCTCAGCGATCCCGGCGAGACCATCATCAGGCCGAGTGCGAGCGTGGCGATCGATGCGCGGGGCCGGTCGGGGCACAGGCTTCGCGCCATGCCGAGCACCGCCTGCGCGACGATCGCCACCGCGACCAGCTTGAGCCCGTGCAGCAGGCCCTCGCCCGCAGCCCCGTGCAGGGCGGAGGCACCATAGGCGAACAGCACCAGCGCGAGCGCCGATGGAAGGGTGAAGCCGAGCCAGGCGGCCAAGCCCCCGAGATAGCCGCCGCGCATCAACCCCACGGAAAACCCGACCTGGCTGCTTGCCGGGCCAGGTAGGAACTGGCTGAGCCCGACAAGGTCGGCGAAAGCGGGCTCATCGAGCCACTGGCGGCGGGTCACGAACTCGTCGCGGAAATAGCCGATATGGGCGATCGGGCCGCCGAAGCAGGTGACGCCGAGCTTGGCGAAAATCCGCAGGATGTCGAGCGGCGAGCCGGAATGGCGCCGGCCCCGCGCCGCGCCGGTGCTCATCGCCTCGCTCGCGCCTGGCCGGCGGGCACGGCGTGCGGCATCGGACCGAGGCACGGCGCGATGATGTGTGGGGGCGCCGCGCCGATGTTGGCAAAGCGGCGCGCGCCGCGTATGCCTGGAACCGGCGGTTTCCGAGCGTCGTCCGCAAGGACGGCGACGCGACCCACCGGCAGCCGGAAGACGCTCGACCTGCCCGCCGCGCGTATGGCCAGACATCGTGGCATCGTCGGCGTTCCGGTCTTCCGCCTCAGGGCAGACGTGGCGCCGGCCGCGACCCGCCGCCGCTTTTGTAATATCGATTTCCGATAATGGCAACCCGGACCATGCAATATCACGACCTGCTCGCCGGCTTCGTGCGCTTGCATGTGCTCCATCATGCGGCGGAGGGCGAGGTCTACGGCCAGTGGATCATCGAGGAACTGTCGCGACACGACTACAGGATCAGCCCTGGCACGCTCTACCCGATGCTGCAGGCGCTGATCGGCGAAGTGGCGCGTCCCGGGTGCTGACCGGGACCGCTCACTCACCCCGCATTCCCGCCGCGCGCTGCTCGGCGGCGTAGCGCGCCAAGGCGGCGAACCGGTAGATGCCGTGGACGAACTTGCCGTAGGGCATGGTCACGAAGAGGGCGAAGATGACGCCGAGGTGCAGCGCCAGCAGCGGCCCCATCGCCGGCGTCGCGCGCAACGCCAGCAGGGCGAGGCCGGTCAGGGCGCTGGCCAGGAGCATGGCGATGAAGGCGCGTTCCATGCCCAGGCTGGCCGCGTCGCGCCGCGCTGGATCGCGGCGGCGCCGTTCGGCGAGCAGGCCGAGCGGGCCGATCACCAGCCCGATGCCGCCGAGCGTGCCGAGAAGGACCGGCGCGTCATACCACGGATAGGGTGCCTCGCGGCCGAGGCCGTAATGATAGAGCGTGCCGACCGAGGTCGCCGCGAAGCAGAGCAGGAACCCGTAGGCGGTGGCGTGGTGCCACAGCCGCCTTCGGTCCGGCCGCGTCGCGTCGTCCTCGGCGCAGCCCCAGCCGCCATCCTCGTGCCGGCCGCCATCGAGATAGCGCAGGGTCGCGGCATCCTTAACCGCCTGCCACAACGCCGCCGGCGCGATCGTGCCGCCGTGCCAGGAAGCGCGCACGCCGAGCGCGATGGCGACGATGGCGTAGAGCAGCGCCGCCGAGAACAGCAATGCCAGCGCGGTGTGCGGCATCAGCGCATAGAACGCACCGGGGCCGCTGCGCGCGGCGAACAGCGCCGCGCGATCATTGGCCAGGGCGAAGCCGAGCAGGAAGGCGGCGACGCTCAGCGCCGCGATCACGCTGATCGCCAGGCCATTGCGGGCGAAGAGCGCGCCAAGCGCGCGCGGCCAGGCGCGGGCCTGGTAAGCGTCGCGCCGCACGCGCGCCATCGTCAACGGCACGGCGACCGCGAATTCGTGCGGCGGGGCGAACTGGCAATCATCGTG
>DAIDKZ010000159.1 GCA_027449745.1 Acetobacteraceae bacterium
GGATCAACCGCAATCGCCGCCTCGCCAAAGACTTCGAAGCTACCATCAGATCCGCCGAGGCGTTCCTTTACGCCGCATCCGCGATCCTGCTCCTACGCAGGCTGGCACGTTGATAACCCGATTCGAGACAGACTCTCAGCCCGCTTCGAGCTCATCGAGGCCGTTGCGCAATGTCGACATCAGCTTGATCGCGCGCAGGTTCTTCGAAAACATCTTGTTCAGGATGGGAACCAGAAATCTATTGGTATCCTCTTCAGTGATGCCGAGATTGTTTTTCTTTTTCACGAACTCTCCATCTTTTGTACGGATTTTTTCCACATCCGTTTTCATTTGTTGCTCTTGCTTGTCGATGATCTCCCGCATTTTTTGTACCGCCTGGTCGAAGCCCTTCGGGTTGGCCTTCCGCGCTTGGTCAGCCATCCCCTGGAGTTTGGTGAAGCGCTTCTGAACTTCGAGAATCGTGGCCATCGTCTCCTGGCAGGTGGTGATGACGCCAGTATAGTCGGCGATGACCAGCTTGAGATTCTTCTTGTATTCCGGGCTGCCCGCAGCCGTTTCGGCATCCGCCCCATCATCGCTGGCCTCGAGCTTGTCCAGTACGATCTCGAGAGACTCGAATCGCGTATCGAGCTTCTCGAGCTGCCTTTTCCAGTCCTGCATGTGCTTCGGCATGCATTCTTTCATGGGCACGTTATTGACATTCACGTCCAGCTTGAGGTCCCGGCAGGCGTAGCCGATCTGCTCCTTCACCCCCTTCGGGGTCAGCTGCGCGGCCAGGACGCGCACGCTCTTGCTGGCATCCGTCTGGCACTTATACGCCTTCAGCAGGTCGCGCTGCTTCAGCGCCCCCTCGAATTGGTTGGTCTTGGACTCGATCTCCTCGAGCGAATTGGGGACGACCTGCTCCAACGTTCCGATCACCCGGTTCGCGATCCTGGTCGTCAGCGCCTTGCCGTAGGCGAGGTGCAGGGCGTCCTCGTAGGCGTCGAGCTCCCCGCGCCAGCTCCCGATGAGGTTGAGTGTCGCGGTGCGCTTCTTTGGGTCGGCCTTTGCCGCCTTCTTGCACTTCTCTTCGGCGGTGGTGAGCGCCTTGCGCATCACCTTGATCGCCTCGAAAGCCGGTGGCGCGCTGGTCTGATCGACCTCGGACAATTTCTTCGGCCAGGCTTTCTCGAACTGGACGATCGCCTTGGCGACCCCCGAACCTTCCGCGTCCTCGATGCGCGTCTTTTTCCAAGCCTCGACACTGATGCCCATGGCTTCGTCCCCCCTACTCCCGGCACCAGTTCATCACTGTGGCGCGGCCACTTCAATACGGCGATGCGGGCCAGCTTGCTCGATCCTGCCGGAACGGCCGCACCACGGCCTGCACGAGCCGCATCTAGCCGGGCACACTGGAATGTGGCACCAAGCGCGACAACGGTGCCCGGCACCGGCGGAGGAAACCCGATGGCGATGCCACGCGCCGACCTCGCGGCCACGCCCGTGCTCGAGATGCGCGGCATCGCCAAGAGCTTTCCCGGCATCCGCGCGCTCTCCGACGTGTCCTTCTCGGCCTGGGCCGGCGAGATCCATGCTCTTATGGGCGAGAACGGCGCCGGCAAATCCACCCTGATGAAAATTCTCGCCGGCGCCTATCAAGCCGACCCCGGCGGCGAGATCCGCGTCGACGGAAGCGCCGTCGCCATCGGCGGTCCGGCAGCCGCCCACCTGCACGGCATCGCCATCATCTACCAGGAGCTCGCCCTCGCCCCGAACCTCACCGTCGCCGAGAACATGGTGCTCGGCCGCGAGCCCGGGCGCAGCGGCCGGCTCGACCGCCGCGCGCTCGCCGCCGCCTGCCGGCCGGTGCTGGCGCGGCTCGGCGTGGCGTTCGCGCCCGAGACGATCGTCGGCCGGCTCTCGGCGGCGGAGCAGCAACTGGTCGAAATCGCGCGCGCCGTGATGGCGCATTCGCGCATCCTGGTGATGGACGAGCCGACCACCTCGCTCTCCTCGCGCGAGACCGACCGGCTGTTCGAGCTGGTGCGCCAGCTCCGCGCCGAGGGCCTGGCCATCATCTATATCAGCCACCGCATGGCCGAGGTCTATCAGCTCGCCGACCGCGTCAGCGTGCTGCGCGACGGCGCGCTGGTCGGCACCCTGTCGCGCGCCGAACTCTCCGCCGAGCGCCTGGTGCGGATGATGGTCGGGCGCGATCTGTCCTCGTTCTACACCAAGGAACACAAGGATCCGCATGAGCGGCGCATCCTGTTCGCGGTGCGCGACGTCGCCGACGATCGCCGCGTGCATGGCTGTTCGTTCGATGTGCACGAGGGCGAAGTGCTCGGCATCGCCGGGCTGGTCGGCGCCGGGCGCACCGAGCTGGCGCGGCTCATCTACGGCCTCGATCCGCGCACGCGGGGCAGCCTGGCGCTGGGCGGGAAGGCGATCGAGGTCCGCTCCCCGCGCGAGGCGATCGCGCAGGGCATCGTCTATCTCACCGAGGACCGCAAGCGCCTCGGCCTGTTTCTGGACATGTCCGTGCGCGAGAACATCAATATCGACATCGTCGAGGAGGATGCGCGCTGGGGCGGCGTGCGCGACTTTGCCGCCGCGCGCCGGCGTTCGGCCGCCGCGGTCCAGACGCTCGGCATTCGCGCCGCCGCCGACACGGTGAAAGTCGGCTCGCTGTCCGGGGGCAACCAGCAGAAAGTGCTGCTCGCGCGTCTGCTCGAAACCCGCCCGCGCGTGCTGCTGCTCGACGAGCCGACGCGCGGGGTCGATATCGGCGCCAAGTCGGAAATCTACCGGCTGATCGATGCGCTGGCCAAGACCGGGGTTGGCGTCGTCGTGATTTCCAGCGAGCTGCCGGAGATTCTCGGCATCGCGGACCGCGCGATCGTGATGCGCGATGGTCGCTTCGTCGGCGACGTGGAGGCTCGGGACATGACGCAGGAGACGATCATCGCGCTGGCCACCGGCGCCGCCCATGCGGCGGCGGCGGCGGGCGCGGCGCCATGAGCACCGAGCAAAGCCGCGCGCCGGACAGCGCTTCCGCCCCGGCGCCGGACCGGCAAGCCTGGCGCTCCACGCTGCAGACGCTCGGCATGCTGCCGGTGCTGCTCCTGATCGGCGTCGGCTTCGAGCTGCTCGCCCCGCGCTTCGGCAGCTGGGGCAATCTCTCGATCGTCATGCAGCAGGCCTCGATCAACATGGTGCTCGCCGCCGGGATGACCTTCGTCATTCTCACCGGCGGCATCGATCTGTCGGTGGGCTCGATCCTCGCCGCCTCGGCGATGGTCGCCGTCATCGTCTCGCTCTGGCCCGGCATCGGCATGCTCGGCATCGCCGGCGGCCTGCTCACGGGACTCCTGTTCGGCATGCTCAATGGCGGCCTGATCGCGCTGGTCCGGCTGCCGCCCTTCATCGTCACGCTCGGCTCGCTCACCGCCGTGCGCGGCGTCGCCCGCCTGCTCGGCGGCGATACCACCGTCTTCAACGCGGATCTGCCGTTCGCCTTCATCGGCAACGCGACGCTGCTCGGCGTGCCCTGGCTGGTGGTGATCGCGCTGCTCACCATTCTCGTGTCGTGGTTCGTCCTCCGCCGCACCGTGCTCGGGATGCGCATCTACGCCGTCGGCGGCAACCCGGATGCGGCCCGGCTTTCGGGGATCCGTGTCTGGTGGGTGCTGCTCTTCGTCTATTCCCTCTCCGGCCTGCTCGCCGGGCTCGGCGGCGTGATGTCCGCGGCCCGGCTCTATGCGGCCAACGGGCTGCAGATCGGGCAGAGCTACGAGCTCGACGCCATCGCCGCCGTGATCCTGGGCGGCACCAGCTTCGTCGGCGGCATCGGCTCGATCTGGGGCACGCTGATCGGTGCCCTCATCATCGCCGTGCTGTCGAACGGGCTGACCCTCGTCGGCGTTTCGGACATCTGGCAATTCATCATCAAGGGACTGGTGATCATCAGCGCCGTCACGCTCGATCGCTACCGGCTGAGCACCGGCGGGCAGCGGTGAGACGTGGATATGATCAGCGCCATTTGGGGGAGAGCATCATCATGAAATTCGCGCATCATCTCGGCACGGCGGCGATCGCCGTGACCGTTGGCCTGGGCCCGCACCTGGCCGCGGCCGAACCGCTGAATGTCGGCATGTCGGTCGGCTCGCTCGGAAACCCGTTCTTCGTCGCCACGGTGAAGGGCGCCGAGGCGGAGCTGAAGAAGCTCGATGCCACCGCCCGGGTCACGGCGGTCTCGGCCGATTACGACCTCAACAAGCAGGCGACCGAGATCGAGAATTTCATCGCCGCCGGCGACCGCATGGTGCTGCTGAATGCCGTCGACCCGATGGCGATCGCGCCCACCATCGCCAAGGCGCACGCGGCCGGCATGATCGTCGCCGCCTTCGACGTCTCGGCCAAGGGGGCGGACGTGACCGCGCAGACCAACAACGTCAAGGCCGGCGAGATCGCCTGCCAGTATCTCGCCGACAAGCTCGGCGGCAAGGGCGACATCGTCATCATCAACGGCCCGCAGGTCTCCGCCGTCGTCGATCGCGTCAACGGCTGCAAATCGGTTCTGGCCAAGCATCCGGCGATGAAGATTTTGTCCGACAATCTCGACGCCAAAGGCTCGCGCGACGGCGGACTGGCGATGATGCAGGGTCTGCTGACGCGCTTCGCGCATATCGACGGCGTGTTCGCCATCAACGACCCGACGGCGATCGGCGCCGACCTCGCCGCCAGGCAGCTGCACCGCGACGAGATGATCATCACTTCGGTGGATGGCGCGCCGGATATCGAGGTGACGCTCAAATCCAACACGCGCATCGTCGCCTCGGCCTCGCAGGATCCCTACATGATGGCGGCGACCGCGGCGCGGCTCGGCTACGAGACGCTGCAAGGCAAGAAGCCCGCGCAGCCGGTGGTGCTGCTCGATCCGCAACTGATCACACGCGACAACGTCGCCCAATACAAGGGCTGGCAGGCGCCGCGCTGAACCGGGGGCGGGCGGCTTCGCTCGCCGCGATGCCGCCCGCCTGCTCGCCCGCGCCTTGATCCCGCCCCGATTTGCCGCCACACCGCGCCGGTCTCCCCCAAACCGGAAGCGCTGCCGTGTCCGACGATGATCTGCTCCGCCTCGCCGCCCACCTCGCCATCGAGGCCGGAGCGGCGATCCTCGCCGTGCGCGCCGAGGGGTTCTCGGTTCTGCGCAAGGAGGACGCCTCACCGGTAACGGCCGCCGATCACGCGGCGGAGGCGCTGATCCTGCATGGGCTGCGCGCGGCAACCCCGGACATCACGGTGATTGCCGAGGAGGAGATCGCCGCCGGCCACGACCCTGCCGCTACCGCCGCGCTCTGGCTCGTCGATCCGCTCGACGGCACGCGCGAGTTCGCGCGCGGCACCGATGAGTTCACCGTCAATATCGGTCTGGTGCGCGACGGGCGGCCGGTGCTCGGCGCCGTCTACCTGCCGGCGAGCGGGGAGTTGTTCACCGGCATCGTCGGGCGCGGGGCGGTGAAACGCGACGCCGCCGGCGAGCACGCCATCGCCGCCCGCCGCCCACCGCCCGAGGGACTGCACGTGCTGGCCTCGCGCCACCATGGCAGCGACACCCGCCTCGACGACTTCCTGCGCGGCCGGCACGTCGC
Source organism: Acetobacteraceae bacterium (assembly GCA_027449745.1). GTDB lineage: Bacteria > Pseudomonadota > Alphaproteobacteria > Acetobacterales > Acetobacteraceae > JAJZVV01. The sequence goes on from DAIDKZ010000159.1 coordinate 5,637, forward strand.
CAGCATCACGCGCAGCGGCTCGGCGCTGAAATTCTGCCGCTTGGCCGAGGGTGCCGGCGATCTCTACCCACGCTTCGGCCGCACCATGGAGTGGGATACGGCAGCGCCGCAGGCAGTGCTGGAGGCGGCGGGCGGCCATGTCTCCGGCCTCGACGGCGCGCCGCTGCGCTATGGCAAGCCGGGCTGGGAGAACCCGCCTTTCGTCTGCAGCGGGCGGCGGCCCGATGCCGACTGAGCGCCTGGCACCGGATGCGGCCGGCCTCGCCCGGGCGTGCACACTGCTCGAAGCGGGCGTGCTGGTCGCCTTCCCGACCGAGACGGTCTACGGCCTCGGCGGTGACGCCACCAATGAAAGAGCGGTCGCGGCAATTTTCGCCGCCAAAGGAAGACCGCGTTTCAATCCTCTGATTTCACATTATTCTTCGGCTGAAGCCGCCTTCGCCGACGGGCGCGCGGACCGCCGCGCCGAGCAGCTCGCGGCGGCATTCTGGCCCGGGCCGCTGACCCTCGTGCTGCCGCGGCG
>DAIDKZ010000160.1 GCA_027449745.1 Acetobacteraceae bacterium
GGATCAACCGCAATCGCCGCCTCGCCAAAGACTTCGAAGCTACCATCAGATCCGCCGAGGCGTTCCTTTACGCCGCATCCGCGATCCTGCTCCTACGCAGGCTGGCACGTTGATAACCCGATTCGAGACAGACTCTCAGACGGCAAGGAAAGAACTTCGGCCAAAGAGCTCTGGCCTGCAAGAATGCCGTTGACAAGGTCAGGCGCAGTCACGTCCAACGTGACGGAGGTCCCGCCGATCGTGACGGGGTATTGAAAGAGACTAAACGGGTCGGAATTCTGCGTTGCGCTCATGGGTTCGACTCCCCGATGTTGATGTCAGACCCGGATAGCAAACGGCCGAGCCTGTAGATTGTATTGCATAATCCAAATGGATAAAGGAGCACAATCCATAAAATGGACGTAATGCAAAATTCTTCTCTAAAATTGATTGATAATAATGATTCTGTTTGGAAGACAAGATAAAATCCTGCAAATATAACCAATGTAATGGCGGGAAATACCAGAAATACCCATTTTAGCGACAATTTTACGTTTGGTATATCGTATTTATATTCTAGTTTCCAATTCACATTTGAGTTCAAATATCTCATCTGCTGTTCATTTTTTGATATCAATAGAATTGTAATGATCAGCGATAGTAATAAAGATAATGGAATTATGTCAGTTATTTTTGTTATTAGATAAATATATGCAACAACATGGCCAGAAATGTCGGGGGAGGCACAATGATCTTGAATATAGCGCAAAATATGCGCCGGCAGCAGGGGCATCGTCAGGGAATTGATCCATCGGACGGAGCACGCCGCTGCCTGCAGGCGCCCAGGGTCGTCATGCTGAAGATGCACCAAAGTCAGATCCGAGAGCCCGAATCCGACCGGCTGCCCGAGAACAATCAGGTTCTTGATCCGATGCAGCCATCTGGCATGCTCTTCGACCGCTCCCCAAGCGCGCAGCCCGCGTAGAAGGCCCATCCCTATCTCTCCCTCATCCCCTCATGCGCATAGCGCTGCAACGGCGAGAGCAGATAGCTGATCACCCTTCGTCGTCCGGTCCTGATCTCGGCGGTCACTTCCATGCCCGGCTCCAGCTTCTGGGCGTGCCCGTCCACGTCGAGGCTGGCGCGCTCGAGCGCGACGTGGGCGACGTAGCCGCTGGACGGTGCGGCCGTGCCGGACGATTCGGCGCCATCGACCGTCTGTCGCCCGGCGCTCGGCTCGGCTTCCGCCTGGTCCTGGCGCACGGCGTCGCGCGAGACATCGAGCACCCGGCCGTGCAGCAGGCCGTAGCGGGTGAATGGAAAGGTCTTCACCTTCACCTCGACGTTCTGGCCTTCCCGCACGAAGCCGATGTCGTCGTTGGCGACGGTGGCCTCGATCAGCCAGCGTAGGGTGGGGTGCGCTTCCGCGCCCCACCGCTTGCGTCGGCCGGCCTCTCGGCGTTTGCCATCGTGCCGAAATATGGTGGGGTGCGGAAGCGCACCCCACCCTACGCCGGCTTCTCCCGCGGCGCGGTTGCGGGCCGGACCGGTAACCAGCCAACGATCGGTGTTCGGGCGGCTTCGTCGCCGCGCGCACGAGAAACATCAGCCCGCGAACCGTTCGTAGATGCCGATCCGGCGCTGCAGCGGCGCATCGTCGACCTGGAACAGGAAGGCGGGCCGGCTCGCGGACCGGTTGGCGAGATGCACGCGCGCGTGCACGGGCGCGGCGAACACATCCGCCTCCTCGGCCTCGAGCCCGACGCCGCCGACCTCCGCCTGCACGCCGCCGGTGACGACGTGGAACACCGCCGAGGCGCTGTCGCGCGGCAGCGTCACCGCTTCGCCCGGGCGCAACATCAGCGCCGAAAAGCCCAGAGTGGGCAGGCATTCCTCGCCGGTCTCGGGGTTGACGTAGCCGAGTTGCACGGGGACGCCGGCGGCGGTGTCGCCGGCCAGCGCTTCCAGCGCCGCGCGCACCTCGGCCCATGGCCAGCGCAGCAGCGGATAGGGCGCGCGCGGCGCGGCGAGGACGGGGTACGGCACCAGTCCCGCACGCCGATAGCGCGTCGCCGAGGCGTCCGGCGCGTTGCACACCGGCTGTGCCGTGCCCTCCAGCGCGTAGGAGGCTTCCATCGAAACGAGCAGCGGCAGGTCGAGCGCGTCCATCCACACCACCGGCCCGGTTCCGGCATGGGTATGTTCGTGCCATTGCAGCGCCGGCGTCAGGATCAGGTCGCCGCGCTGCATCGGCAGCCGCTCGCCGTTGACGATGGTGCAGCCGCCCTCGCCTTCGACGACCAGGCGCACGGCCACCGGCGTATGGCGATGGCTCGGCGCCGTTTCCCCGGGCAGGATCAGCTGCATGCCGACATAGATCGTGCCGGTGGCATGCAGCCCGTCGAGCCCGTGGCCGGGATTCGCGTAGACGAGCACACGGCGCTCGGCCTTTTCGATCGGGGTGAGTTCGCCTGCGCGCAGCAGCAGCGGCCGCACGTCGCGATAGCGCCAGAGCGTCGGCTGCGTGCGTGGCCGCGGCGCGCCGTGCGGCAGGAAATTGCGCATGCTCGGCCACAGCGGCACGAGATTCGCGCTGGTCATGGCGGCGCGATACTCCGCCGGCAGTTCTTCGAGTGTGCCGAGGGCCGGCGCCGCGGAGGTTTGAATTTCATCCATCGGTGCGTGTTCCTTGCGCAAGGGGTCTGCCGGCGGTGGCGGGATGCGGCGTAGTCGCGCTGAATCCGCCTTCGCCGAGCCCGTTGCCGCCGTAGAGCCAACCGAGAATGCCATACCATTGTTGGGAACTCTTCGCCGACATGATGGCATTGCGCAGCAGCGCATGGGCTCCGGCGGGATGATAGATGTGCTCGCCGATCGCGCGTGATTGCAGCTGCACGCGCGCGGTGCGCAGCACGCGGCGCGCGCGGTAGGCTTCCAGCGCGGGTTCGATATCGTCCGGGTGCGCAGCTAGCTCGTGCGCCAGGCAGACCGCGTCTTCCATCGCCATGCAGGCGCCCTGAGCGAAATATTGCAGCATCGGATGCGCCGCATCGCCGAGCAGGGCGACGCGTCCATCGACCCAGTTCGTCACCGGTTCGCGGTCGCACAGCACCCACAGCTTCCAGTCTGCGCCGTGACGGATGATCGCCTGGGCGCGCGGGTGGATATGCTCGAAACCGCGCATCACCTCGTCGAAGGAAACCGGCTTGCCCGCCACGGGCTCGGCGGCGTCGTTGTGGTAGGTCACCACGAGGTTGAAGAGTTTCCAGCCCTGGAGCGGATAATGCACGATATGGCATTTCGGCCCGGCCCACAGCGTGGCCGCGTTCCAGCGCAGATCCTCGGGCATGCGCTCGGTCGGGATCACCGAGCGGTAAGTCGTATGCCCAGACACGCGCGGCGCCCCATCGCCGACGAGCTGCTTGCGGATGTTGGACCATAGCCCGTCGGCGCCGATCAGCGCCGCACCGGTGACGGTCTCGCCCGAGGCCAGCCGCGCGGTGACGCTGGCGCCATCCTGCGCGTAGCCGACGACCTCGCTGCTGGTACGCAGCTCCACAAGCGGACTTGCGATGCAGGCCTTGAGGAACACGCTGTGCAGGTCGCCGCGATGGATCACGGCGTAGGGATTGCCGAAATGTTTGCGGAAGCCATCGCCGAGATCGATATGGGTGATCTCCTCGCCACCCATCGCGTCCATCAGCCGCAGCCGGTCGATATAGACCGCGATTGCGCGGGCCGCGTCCCCGACGCCGAGATAGTCGAAGGCGTGGAAGGCGTTCGGGCCGAGCTGGATGCCGGCACCAATCTCGCCGAGGCGGGCGGCCTTCTCCAGCACGATGACATGGCGGTCCTTCGCCGCCAGGCCGACGGCGGCGGCGAGGCCGCCGATACCGCCACCGGCAATCAGGATCGGGCTTCTGGCCGGCATCGCTCATCCCCCACCGTTGGACGCCCGCCGCGCCGGCGCTCGGGCGAGACCTCATCACTATTCTGAGCGCCAGCATAAAGCGCAAGCCTCCATCCGGAATGAGGTTTGCGGGATGCTCGGGCTCGCCCACGCGGCGCAGGCCGGCGGAGCCGCGTCTGCCTTCAGGTGAAGCAGAGCGAGTGCAGCCAGCTCTCTGGCATCGGGACCGCCCGGCGTGGCAGCGTGGGCCGCGGGGCGCTTGTCCGGCCCCGAATCGTCAAACCCGGTTGCAGCCCATGCTGTCCTCGGCCGCACGTGCCACCCCAACGGTCTCCGCAGGAGCGCTTCTCGACGACATCCTCGCCCTCTCGGCGCGGCGCACGCCGACGGTCCACGTCGTCGAAGGGGGCATCCCCTACTACGTCAGCGAATTCTGGACCGCGGCGCAGCGGCGTGCTCACAGCCTGCAGGAGGTCAGCTACCGCGCCTGTTTCAAGCCGCAGCTGCCGGAGTTCTTCATCGCCCGGCTCACCGCGCCAGGTGATGCGGTGCATGACCCGTTCATGGGCCGGGGCACGGCGCCGCTGCAGGCCGCGCTCATGGGCCGCAGACCCCTCGGCAACGACATCAACCCGCTGTCGCTGTTGCTGACCCGTCCGCGACTCTCCCCTCCGACGCCGGCGCAGGTGGCGGCGCGGCTGGACGAGGTGCCGTGGAACGAGGGCGAGCCCGAGCGGGACGACCTGCTTGCCTTCTACCACCCGGAGACGCTGCGCCAGCTTGCCGCCCTGCGCGCGTGGCTGCTGCGGCGCGCCCCGCTCGATTGCACCGCTCCGGATCCGGTCGATGACTGGATCCGCGCCGTCGCCCTGACCCGCCTGACCGGACATTCGCCGGGGTTTTTCTCCGTCTACACCCTGCCGCCCAACCAGGCCGTCCAGGTCGACGCGCAGATCAGGATCAATGCCCGGCGCAACCAGGTGCCGCCGCGGCGCGACGTCGCCGCCATCATCCGCAAGAAGACCCTGAGCCTGCTGAAGGACGGCACGCCCGGCGCGCATCCGCCGGCGCGTCTCAGCGTCGGCCCGGCCTCAACCACCCCGCACATCGCCGATGGCAGCGTGGCGCTGGTGGTGACGTCGCCCCCATTTCTCGATGTCGTTCAATATGAAGCGGACAACTGGCTGCGCTGCTGGTTTGCCGGGATCGAGGCCGGGTCCGTCTCGGTGACGCTGCACCGGAGCGAGGCACGCTGGACCGAAATGGTCCGCGTCGCGCTCACCGAGCAAGCCCGGCTGCTGCGCCCGGGCGGCCATGTCGCCTTCGAGGTCGGCGAAATCCGGCGCGGGACCGTGCTGCTCGAGCGGCTCGTCTGGGAGGCTGCATCGGGACTGCCGTTCGAACGCCTCGCCGTCATCGTCAACAAGCAGCCCTTCACGAAAACCGCCCATTGCTGGGGCATCGGCAACAACGCGGTCGGCACGAACACGAACCGCATCGTCCTGCTGCGGCGCAGCCGCTGACATCGGCCGCGCCCGCCACCGCCGGCCGGAGGCGCGGCCTCACTTGACCCCTACCCCGCGCTTCGCTACCCAACCGTCCGCGCGGTCCCGTTCGTCTAGAGGCCCAGGACACCAGCCTTTCACGTTGGTAACACGGGTTCGAATCCCGTACGGGACGCCAGCGCTGGTGGGAACCAGCGGCTGCGGATGGCCGGAGACAGCGGGCGGTTTGCCCGTGCTCCGGCTCTGCCGCGTCAAGGGCGCGGTCGGCTCACTCGGCCGCCTTGGTTTCGACGTAGATCGCGGCCCCCTTCTC
>DAIDKZ010000161.1 GCA_027449745.1 Acetobacteraceae bacterium
CGCGACGCTGGTGGCGCTCGATGCCAAGACCGGCAAGCTCGTCTGGTCGGTGAAGGACGCGGATCCCGCCAAGGGCGCCACCGGCACCTCGGCGCCGCAGGTGGTGAAGAACATGGTGCTCGTCGGCGTCTCCGGCGGCGAGTTCGGGGTCCAGGGCCACGTGACGGCCTACGACATCAAGACCGGCAAGCAGGTCTGGCGCGCCTATTCGGAAGGCCCGGACGATCAGATCCTGTTCGATCCCGACAAGACGACCAACCTGGGCAAGCCGGTCGGCAAGGATTCGTCGATCAAGACGTGGGAAGGCGACCAGTGGAAGATCGGCGGCGGCGCCACCTGGGGCTGGATCTCCTACGACCCGGCGCTGAACCTCGTCTATTACGGCTCCGGCAACCCGAGCACCTGGAACCCGACCCAGCGCCCGGGTGACAATAAATGGTCGATGACGGTCTTCGCCCGCGATGCCGATACCGGCGTGGCGAAGTGGGTCTATCAGATGACGCCGCACGACGAGTGGGACTATGACGGCATCAACGAGATGATTCTCGCCAACGTCAAGGTGCACGGCAAGGAGACCAAGGCGCTGGTGCATTTCGACCGCAACGGCTTCGCCTTCGTGCTCGACCGCGCGAGCGGCGCGCTGCTGCAGGCCAACAAGTTCGATCCGGCGGTGAACTGGGCGACCGGCTACAATCTCGAAACCGGCCTGCCGGAGCGGGTGAAGCAGTACTCGACCGAGGCCGGCGGCGCCGAGCACAACACCAAGGGCATCTGCCCCGCCGCGCTCGGCAGCAAGGACGAGCAGCCGGCCGCCTTCTCGCCGGAGACCGGCCTGTTCTACGTGCCGACGAACCATGTCTGCATGGACTACGAGCCGTTCAAGGTCGCCTACTCGGCCGGCCAGCCCTATGTCGGCGCGACGCTGTCGATGTTCCCGCCGAAGGGCGAGAAGCATCTCGGCAATTTCATCGCTTACGACGTCAACGAGGGCAAGATCGTCTGGTCCGATCCCGAGACCTTCTCGGTGTGGTCCGGCGCGCTGACGACGGCCGGCGGACTCGCCTTCTACGGCACGCTGGACGGCAACCTGAAGGCGGTGGACGCCAAGACGGGCAAGGAACTCTACAAGTTCAAGACCCCGTCCGGCATCATCGGCAACGTCACGCCGTTCGAGCATGGCGGCAAGCAGTACATCGCCGTGCTCTCCGGCGTTGGCGGCTGGGCCGGCATCGGCATGGCGGCCGGGCTGACCGAGGATACCGCGGGCCTCGGCGCGGTCGGCGCCTACAAGGCGCTGTCGAACTACACGCAGCTCGGCGGCGTGCTGACCGTCTTCGGCCTCGGCAACTGAGCCTCTCCTCCCGTCCCGGCCGGCGCGCACCCGCGCCGGCCGGGCGCCTTCCTCAAGCCTGCAGCCTGCGTCTCCGCGATGCGCCGCGTCGCGGTCTGGAGTCCCGCATGACCCGTGCCCACATGCTCGCCTGGTGCGCCGCGGCTTTTCTGCTCGGCGTTGCTTCGTTGCCGATCACGACCCCCGCGCGGGCCGCGGATGGCCCCGACGCCGAGCGGCCCTACACGATCGAGAACGGCCACGTCGATCGCGCCACCTTTCGCGGCTATCTCTATTACGGCGATGCCTGCCTGCGCTGCCACGGCCCGGACGGGTCCGGCAGCTCCTACGCGCCCAGCCTCGTCGAATCGCTCAAGCATCTGAGCAAGCAGACCTTCGAGGAGACCGTCATCAACGGGCGCATGAATGTCGGCACCGCCAACGACAAGGTGATGCCCTCCTTCGGCACCAATGCCGACGTCGTCGAGCATCTGGAGGAGATCTACGCCTATCTCAAGGCGCGGTCCGACGGCGCGATCGGCCGTGGACGGCCGAAGAAGGTCGGCGAGACGGATGACTAGGAACGCGCATGCTTAGGGCAGGCCTCTTCGCGCTCGCGCTGCTCGCCGCGGCGCCGCCCGGGGCGCTGGCGCAGGCCGCCGCTGATCTCGTGTCGCGCAACGAATTGCGTGTCTGTTCGGACCCTTCGGACCTGCCCTTCTCGGATCAGAAGGGCGAGGGCTTCGAGAACCGCATCGTCGACCTGCTCGGGCGGGATCTGCATCTGCCCGTGCGCTACACCTGGTATCCGAATTCGGTCGGCTTCCTGCGCAATACCCTGCTGGCGCTGAAATGCGACGTCGTCGCGGGGACCGTTTCCGGCGCGCCGATGATGCTGACGACATCGCCGTACTACCGCACCGGCTACATGATCGTCACGCGCAGCGCCGATCACATCGCCGCGCACAACCTGGCGGACCCGCTCTTCCGCGGCAAGCGCATCGGCCTCGTTGCCGGCACGCCGCCGGGCGATCTCGTCGTGCGCCACGGGCTGATGGCGCAGGTGCGGCCCTACGAGCTGAACGTCGATACGCGCATCGAATCGCCGCCGCACCAGATGCTGCTGGACCTCGTCGCCGGGCGCATCGACGTCGCGCTGCTCTGGGGGCCGATCGCCGGCTTTTATATCCATCGCGACGCGCTGCCGCTGGAAGCCGCCTTCCTGCAGCCGGAGGCGAACGCCGCGCCGGTGGAGTTCGCGATCGCCATGGGCGTGCGCGGCGCCGACGTCGCCTGGCGCAGCGCGCTCGATGCGGCGATCGCCCGCCATCAGCCGGAGATCACGCAGCTCCTGCAGAGCTACGGCGTGCCGCTGCTCGACGCGCAGAACCAGCCGCTGAGACCCTGAGCGGAGAGCGGCGGAACGATCACAGCGCGGCGGGGAGCCGCGGCACGATCATAGCGCGGCGCGCAGCGCCCGCGCGTAGGCGCCCAGCCGGGCCTCCAGCTCGGTCGGAACGTGGCAGACCGCGCCCATCATTTGCGACTGCGCGCGATAGGCACGGAGCGCGAGATCGCGCTGCTCCAGGCTGTCCTCGTCGGTCGCCGTCTCCAGCGTGCGCAGCTTCGCCGCGATCGCCGCCTGGCGCCGGCCGAGACCTTCGATTCTGGCGATCGCGCTGCGGTGCTGCTCGTTGATCCGCGCCACCAGCCCGGCGAACAGCACCGGGAGCACCCGCGCCCGCGCCGCCTGCGGAACGGTTTCGGCGAAGGCGGCGAGGCGGGCGCTGCCCTCGGCCACCGGGACGCCATGGGCCGTCACCGCGTCGATGAGGGTGACCAGCGCGGCATCGTCCTGCCAGCGTGCATCCGCCGGGATCGGCGGGTCCTCCCAGTAGAGCCCCGCCGTCACGTCCGGCGCGCGCGGCTGCGGGCAGGGCCAGTCCGCGGTGTCCGCGGTGTCCGCCGCCGGCGCGATCCCGGCCGGAAGCGTTGCGAGCATCAGCCCCAGACACAGAAACGCGCTCGCCCCGCCCCGGCCGATCCGTCGCATGCCGTCCCCTCCGTCGCCGGATGTGCTGGTTCGATCGCCCCGGCGAGCCAGCGGCGCGGGCGGTGAGCCCGGCCGCGGGCAGCTCCGAAATCAGCCGTTGGAATTGCGGCTGCCCGTCAGCTGCAGCAGCAGCATGAACAGATTGATGAAGTTGAGCAGCAGCGAGAGCGAGTCGTAGACCGCGCGCTTGGCCGCCTGGTCGGGCCCGTCGGCGTAGGCGTATTCGACGAAGGTCGCCTTGATGCGCTGGGTGTCGTAGGCGGTCAGCCCGACGAACACCAACACGCCGATGACGCTGATGGCGAACTGCAGCCCGCTCGACCCAACGAAGATGTTCACCAGCGAGGCGATGATGATGCCGAACAGGCCCATCATCAGGAACGAGCCGAACCGGCTGAGGTCGCTGCGCGTGGTGTAGCCCCACAGGCTCATCGCGGCGAAGGTCGCGGCGGTGATGAAGAACACG
>DAIDKZ010000162.1 GCA_027449745.1 Acetobacteraceae bacterium
GCCTGCGCGAAGCGGTGGTTGTACTTCGCGAAGTCCCAGGCGAAGTTCACGGTGTCATGCGGACGCGACGCGAACGGGCCCTGCAGCACGAGGCCGAAGACCTGCGCGTTTTCGATCGGCGCTTGACCCTCGACCGACCAGGTCGCTTCGCCGAAGGCGATCAGCTGGCGATCGCTCTTCGGATCCGGCTTCCACACGGTCTGCTCCAGGCCCATGTAGACCGAGGTCCGGCCGCGCTGATTGTTCAGCGCCGCGTTCGCCGAACCGGCAACGATCGCCGCCGGCGTGCCGGTGGCGCCCACACTGTAGTTGGAGCTGTCGTAGTAGCCGCCCAACATCACGTGCGTCGGATAGTTCTGCGTCGTGCTGTCGTAGCCGATCTGGAACGGAATGAAGACGCCGCTTGCCTGGCTCAGACCCCAATCGGTGAAGCCATGGCTGTGGGTGGTATAGTAGGCGGCGTCGTCGTCCGCGTAGACGCCGGCGCGGATATAGGTGCTCAGCGTCGGCTTCACCGTGGCGCGGAAGCCCCAGGTGGAGACCGGCGAGTAGGTGGCGCTGTTGTCGAAGTAGTAGCCGGCCGGACCGTTGCCGCAGACGCCGATGCTGTAGAAGTTGCAATAGACGTCGAAGGTCGAGAAGTCACCCAACGGCGAGATGCGGCCAGCATAGAGGCGCAGGTGATCGTCGAACAGCGACTGCTCCCAGGACAGTTCCGAGAGCTGGAAGACTTCGACCGGGCCATACTCAGGGCTCGAGCCCCACACCGAGCCGGTGTAGTTGCCGTTGAAACCGGCCGCGCGATCATCGAACTGGATGTGCGCCCGGGCGCCGGGGATGCCGGCCAGCTTGGTCATGTCGAAGTCCATGCCGGCGGAGGCGTCGTTGGTGTCGGACACGCCGGTCTTGCGGCCGCCGCTGACGTTGTCATAGACGACGTTCACGTTGGCGGCGTTGAAGTAGATGCCGTAGTTGGCCATCTGATCGCCGAAGGACTTCAGCGGATCGCCGAGCGTGAAGAAGTAGCCGGGCGGCGTCGTCGACTGCGCCTGCGCGCTCGTGCTGACGATCAGCCCCGCACCCAGCACGGCAGCGGACAGAATCGTCGCGCCCCGCAGCCTGCTTGCAAAAGAAGTTCTCATCCTAAGCTTCCCCTCCCGAGAGTGTCGGAACAACGGATGGCGTTCAGCGGAGCCACTGCGGCCCGCCCGGTCCTGTTTGTGCTACGCTTGGCGGGGTCGCGTCCATATGTGTCGAATGTGTTGCGAAGCGAAGGGGCGACGAGTGTGGCTACGGCGCAACATTGAACGCACCGCACTGCAACGCTGGTTGGCAGTGGCGGCGCTGGCGCTTCTCGCCGCGGGCCTGTCCGGCCCGGCCGCCATCGCCCAGACCCGGAGCGAGCGGCTGGTGCCGGCGAACACTGCCATCGTCTTCCGTGCCTATGTCTTCGGGCTGCTGCCGGTGGAAGGCCACTTCACCCGCTTCACCGGCCGCCTCACCGTCGAGGGGACCACGCCGGCGCACTGCCGGGTCGAGATCCGGGTCGAGACCGCCAGCCTGGTCATGGAGGAACCCGCCTACGACCGCATGGTGACCGGGCCGGATTTCCTCGACGCCGCGGACTACCCGGTGCTCGCTTACCAGGGCGCGTGCCGGCCGGCGCGTGGCGGCGGGGAGATCACCCGCATCGACGGCAATCTTCAGCTGCACGGCACAGCCGGGCCGCTCGCCCTTTCGGTGCACCAGGATGCCGACAGCTTCGTGGCCGAGGCGATGCTGCGGCGGGGGGCCTGGGGCGTGGCGGGACGGCCATGGATGGCGGGACAGACCGTCCGCATCCGCGTCGTCGTCCGCCTGCCGTGAGTGTTACGGGCTTCGGGGCTCGGTTTGCACCGGCGCGAACTCCCCGCCCGCGCCGAGCAGCGCCAGCACGCCGGTGCGGATGTCGAAATGCGCGCCGTGCAGCGTCAGCCGGCCGTCGGCGACGCGCTCGGCGATCCAAGGGAAGGTCATGAGATTCTCCAGCGAGACGCGCACCGTCGCGTGCTCGCCTTCTCGCTGCCGCTCGGCCGGGTCGCAGCGCAGCAGCCGCGGCCGCGCCCGTTCGGCGAGGCGGATCCACGGCCCGACGAACTCCCCGAGCGGCGGCGGCACGCCGTCGAGCAGGGCCTGGACCCCGCCGCAGAGACCGTGCCCGAGCACGATCAAATCCCGCACCTCGAGCGCGCGGACGCCGAACTCGAGCGCCGCGCTGGTGCCGTGGCAGGCGCCATCCGGCGCGAAGGGCGGCACCAGGTTGGCGACATTGCGGATGATGAACATCTCGCCGGGGCGGGCATCGAAAATCATCGCCGGATCGACCCGGCTGTCCGAGCAGGCGAGCACCATCGCCCGCGGCCGCTGGCCATGCCGGGCGAGGGCCTCGAACAGCTCACGCCGCTGCGGCCAGGCGATCGCGCGAAAGCGCAGGTAGCCGGCGACGAGTTGGTCCATGAGTCCAGTCTCCGGAACGTGCCGGGTCAGGCCGTCGCCGGCGCCCACCGCGCCAGGCGGCGCTGGCGCGCGTGCAGCAGCCGCCAGGCGAGCCACGCCGCGACATCGGAAAAAACGCCGCGCGGCTTGAGCCCGACGGCCTTGAGGATCATCCCGGTCGCCCGCTCGACGTGGCGAAAGCGATAGAAGCCGATCGCACCGCTCATATAGAGGCTGAGGCAGCGTTGATGGTCGTAGGCCAGCTCCGTCGGCTCATTGCCGCAGTGGAAGGCGTAGGCCAGTTCATCATCCTCACTCTCGCCGATGCGTCCGAGCGCGATGGCGAGCCGGCGCGCCAGGTTGATGCGCTCGCGCCCGAGATAGCGCCGCATATGATCGTAGAAGAGCTTGAAATGACGGAATTCGTCGGCCGCGATGAGCTGGCAGACCTGGCGCAATACCGGCTCCTGCGTCGCCTCGCCGAGCGCGCTGTAGTAGCTCGACGTGCCGGTCTCGACCATGCAGCGCGCCACCAG
>DAIDKZ010000163.1 GCA_027449745.1 Acetobacteraceae bacterium
GCGAGGCGGGTCAGGCGCGGCATCGTCGTCGGGCGCAGCAGGCGGCGGTCGTAGCCGTCCATGCGGCGGTCGTTCTCGGCCAGGCAGATGCGCATGAGGTCGGCGATGTCCACGTCCTCGCTGCTCACCGCGCTCGAACCCGTCACGGCGAAGTTCGCGTCCTGCTTGCCGCCGCCGACATCGCGCGCCAGCCCGATGCGCTCGCCGGCGAGGAAGGCCCACACCGCCAGTGTCTTGAGGAACAGCCAGGGCCGGCGCCACAGCGGCATGTTCGCCTTGTACCAGGCGAGCCAGTTGACGAAGAACAGGATGTGGCGGCCTTCCTCCTGGATCACCGGCTCGAACGTCTCCACCAGCTCGACGGGGAAGAAGCCGGAGCGGCGGGCCAGCTCGAACAGGCCGAAGGCGAAGAAACTGTCGATGCACTCGGAATAGCCGGTGACGAGGAAGCCCCATTCGGGGTCCTTCGGCACCTTGTACTCCGGCTCCGGCTCCAGCTTGATGCCGTAGGCGGCGACGAGGTGGGAGAGCACGTCCTTGTGGCGGGACTCCTCGAACCCCATCAGGTCGAACGCCTCGCGCAGCGGCTGCGTCTCGACGGTGGCGGCAAAGCTCTTCACCCGCAGCCCGGCGCGGCCCTCGGTCTGCACCGCGATGTCCCAAATCGGCAGGCTGATCACCCGCGCGCGGGCCTCGGCGTCCAGCGCTGGCCAGTCGATCACCGCCGGCTTGTAGGGGTTGAACGTGTCCAGCAGCATGCGGCTGAACATCCGCATGTGCTTCTCATCCCCCGGGGTCACCGGCCCCGGTTCCGGGTAGCCCCAATGCCGTGCGGCGGTATCCGCCGCGGCGATGGTCGCGCTGTCCACCATGTCCCGCCGTTCCTTGCCCTGCCGTCCGCCCGCCCGTTCGCCCCCGTAGATTCCCCTGCCTATGTGTGGCGCTTTCGCCGCACCGGCAAGCCGGTTCGTCGATCCCCCGCCCGGGGCGAAGCGCTCAGCCGAGCTGCACGAGCAGCGATTTCAGATAGGCGCTCTCCGGCAGGCGCGGATGCACCGGGTGGTCCCGGCCCGCGCCGCCGGAGTGGACGATCCGCCCCTCGCGCCCGGCGCGGTGCAGCCCGTCGGCGATGGCGGCGGTGAAATCCGCCATCTGGGCGTGGTGGCTGCAGGAGGCGGCGAACAGAAACCCGCCCTCGGCGACGAGGCGCGCCGCCAGGCGGGCCATGCGCGCATAGCCGCGCAGCCCGGCCGCCTGGTCCTTGCGCGTGCGCACGAAGGCGGGCGGATCGCAGATCACCACGTCGAACCGCTCGCCCGCGGCGGCGAGCGTCTCCATCACCGCGAAGGCATCGCCGCGGACGCTGCTCACGCCCGCGAGCCCGTTGGCCGATGCCGCCGCCTCTGCCTGGGCGAGCGCCGCGGCGCTGGCATCGACGAGCTGAACCGAGGCGGCACCGGCGGCGGCGCAGCGCAGGCCGAAGGCGCCGGTGTGGCAGAACACGTCCAGCACGCTCGCCCCGGGCGCGAGCCGGGCGACGAGGTCGCGGTTCGGGCGCTGGTCGAAGAACCAGCCGGTCTTCTGGCCACCGAGCGGATCGACCGGGAAGGTCAGCCCGCCCTCCTCGACGCGCGCGGCCGCGCTTTCGCCGTGCAGCAGTTGGATGCTGTCGGCGAGCCCTTCGAGGTGCCGGACCGGCGCATCGCCGCGCGCCACCACCGCGCGCGGCGCCAGCGTCTCGCGCAGGGCGGCGAGGATCTCGGGCAGCTTCCGGTCCATGCCGGCGGCGTTGGGCTGGACGACGAGCACGTCATCGAAGCGGTCGATGACGAGGCCGGGCAGACCGTCCGCCTCGGCATGCGCCAGGCGATGGAAGCGGTTGCCGAGCAGGCGCGCGCGCAGGGTGCTGGCGGCGCGGATGCGGCGGGCGAACCAGGCGGCGTCGATCACCGCCTCGGGATCGCGGTCCAGCCGGCGGGCGGCGATCAGGCTGTTTGGGTTGAAGAAGAACGTGCCGGCCTGCCATCCGTCGGCCGCCTGCACCCGCACCAGCCCGCCCGCCGGCCAGTCCCGATGCTCCGGGTGGAGCGCCAGCTCGTTGCTGAAGGCCCAGGGATGGCCCGATTTCAGGCGGCGCTCATGCCCCGGCCTGAGATGCAGGGTCGGGCGCGGGGCCGCCCCGCTCAAGCCGCCCGCGCCACCGCGGGCCGCAGCACGGCGGCCAGGGCAGCGACGAGATCGTCCATCATCGCATCGGTGTGGAACGGCCCCGGCGTGAGGCGCAGGCGCTCGCCGCCGCGCGGCACGGTCGGGTAGTTGATCGGCGTGGCGTAGATGCTGAACTCGTCGAGCAGCCGCCGGCTGACGGCGCTGCACAGCGCCGCATCGCCGACATGGACCGGGACGATGTGGCTCACCGAGGGCAGCCGGGCGATGCCGGCCTCGTCGAGGCGGCGCTTCAGCGTCTCGGCGCGCTCGAACAGCCGGGCGCGGCGGGCGTGGTCGGCACGCACCTGGCGCACGCTGGCCAGCGCCGCGGCGGCGACCATCGGCGGCAGCGAGGTGGTGAAGATGAAGCCGGAGGCGGTGGAGCGGATGAAGTCGATGACGTCCGCCGAGCCGGTGATGTAGCCGCCATGGGTGCCGAACGCCTTGGCCAGCGTGCCCTCGATGATGTCCACCCGCTGGGCGACGCCATCGCGCTCGGCGACGCCGCCGCCATTGGGCCCGTACATGCCGACGGCGTGGACCTCGTCGAGATAGGTCATGGCGCCGTAGCGCTCGGCGAGGTCGCAGATCGCGCCGATGGGGGCGATGTCGGCGTCCATGGAATAGACGCTCTCGAAGGCGATGAGCTTGGGCGCCGAGGGCGGCGCGGCGCGCAGCAGGGTTTCCAGATGGTCGAGGTCGTTGTGGCGGAAGATCACCCGCCGGGCCGGGCTCGCGCGCATGCCGGCGATCATCGAGGCATGGTTCTTCTCGTCGGAGAACACATGCCAGTCCGGCAGCGAGCCGAGGATCGTGCCCAGGGCGGCGTGGTTGGAGACATAGCCGGAGGTGAACAGCAGCCCGGCCGCCTTGCCGTGCAGATCGGCGAGCTCGCTCTCCAACGCGTCGTGCCAGGGGCTGGTGCCGCTGATGTTGCGCGTGCCGCCGGCGCCGGCGCCCATCTCGCGCGCCGCGACGCAGGCAGCCTCCACGACCGCCGCGGCGGCGCCCATGCCGAGATAGTCGTTCGAGGACCAGACCACGATCTCCCGCGGCTCGCCGCCCTGCTCCAGCAGGTAGCGCGGAAACCGGTCCGCCTGCTTGAGCAGCGGGGTGAAGGTCCGGTAGCGGCCCTGGGTGCGGATCTCGTCGAGCGCGGCGCGGCAATGGAGCTGGAACGGGTGCATGGGCGGCTCTGGTTTCTGGCCGTGAACGGCCGGGGCATCGGATCCCGCGAGGCGGCAGCAGGGTGCGGGCACCTCTACAGGCTCCGCCCGCCCGCTCAATCCGTTATTTCCCGTATCAGCCGGCGCCGCAAGAGCGATCGACGCGGCTCGCGCGCCGGAGCCGCGGTTGTGCCTTACTTGACACTGTTCCGGCCCGTCGCTAGCAAGCGCCTGCCTTTCGGCAAGGCGACTTGCTGAGTGTGGACAATGAGCGAAGAGCAGGGCCGTGCCGGTGGCTCCTTCGAGGAGCGGCTGGACGCGGCCCGCGACAGACACGGGCTGGATCGGGCGGCTTCGGCCGAGCGCGGGTCCGGTGGACCGCCGGAGGGTGCGAACCCGATGGCGGTGGGTCTGCGGGTTGGGGTGGAGCTGGTATCGGCCCTGGTGGTGGCGCTGGCCATCGGCTACGGGCTCGATCGCTGGCTGCACACGCGGCCGCTGTTCCTCATCCTGTTCGTCATGCTGGGGGGCGCGGCCGGAGTGCTGAATGTGTGGCGCCTGTTCGCGCCGCGCGGCGGCGGCTCCGGACGCCGGACGGGTTGACGGGCGGCCGGCCAGGTTCCTGCCCGGCACAGCGGGAGACAGCGACGGTGGCGGCCGAAAAATCGACGATCGACGCGCTCGGGCAGTTCCACCTCGACACTGGGCTTGGCGCCATCGGCCGCTCGGTGAACTTTGCCAATTCGAACGTCATGATGGTGGTGGCCGCGGCGCTGGTGCTGCTGGCGCTGCATTACGGCATGCGCCGCCGCGCGGTGGTGCCGGGGCGGCTGCAGGCGCTGGCCGAGATCGGCTACCAGTTCATCCACGACATGTGCGTCGAGCAGATCGGCGAGGAAGGCAAGCGCTTCTTCCCGTTCGTGTTCGCGCTCTTCTTCTTCATCCTGATCGGCAACCTGATCGGGCTGTTCCCCTATTTCTTCACCTTCACCAGCCACATCGCGGTCACGGGCGCGCTGGCGGTGCTGGTGATCGTGCTGGTGACCGCGGTCGCGCTGCGCATCCACGGGCTGCACTTCTTCAGCTATTTCTGGCCCGAGGGCGCGCCGGTAGTGCTGGCGCCGCTGATCGTGCCGATCGAGATCATCTCCTACATCTCCCGGCCGGTTTCCCTCTCCATCCGACTTTTCGCCAACATGACCGCCGGGCACGTGATGTTCGAGGTGTTCGCGACCTTCATGCTGATGCTGGTCGGCGCGCTCGGCGCGTTCGGCTACGTGCTCGCACTCGGGCCGCTGGTCATCAACATCGCGCTGATGGGCTTCGAAGTGCTGGTGGCCTTCCTGCAGGCCTACGTGTTCGCGGTGCTCACCTGCATCTATCTGCACGACGCGGTGCATCTGCACTGACGTCCCTCCCCTCGCCCGGCGTGCGCTCGCCCGCCGGATCGGCTCCTCCCTACCCGACGAAAGGAACAGGACATGGACTTGGCTTCCGCGAAGATGATCGGTGCCGGACTGGCGGTGATCGCGCTTGCCGGTGTCGGCGCCGGTATCGGTAATATCTTCTCCTCGCTGGTCACCAGCATCGCCCGCAACCCCTCCGCCCGCAACCAGGTCTTCGGCCTCGCCATCCTGGGCTTCGCGCTGACCGAAGCGGTGGCGCTGTTCGCGCTGATGATGGCGTTCCTGATCCTCTTCACCTGATCGGGGATGGTTCCCTGGCCGGACGGAGTGCGCCCATGACGCGCCTGATGCGTGCTGGACTTGTGGCCCTGATGCTTGCCCCGGCGCTCGCCCCGGCGTGGGCCTGGGCCGGCGAGGGCGAGGGCATGCCCCAGCTCAATTTCGCCAACAGCCTGACCGGCAGCCAGGTCGTCTGGCTGGCGATCATTTTCGCCATCTTCTACGTCCTGCTCTCGCGCGTGGCGCTGCCGCAGGTGGCGCAGGTGCTGGAGCAGCGCAGCGCCACCATCGCCGGCGATCTCGAAGCGGCGCGGGGGGCGAAGGAGCAGGCGGATCTCGCGGTGCAGGAGCTGACCCTGGCAACGCGCAAGGCGCACGCCGACGCGCAGGCCGCGATCGCGGCCGCCGTCGCCGAGGCGAAGGCCGAAGCGGCGCGGCATGCGGTGCAGCTCAACCAGACTCTGGAAGCCCAGCTCGCCGCGGCGGAGCAGCAGATCACTGCCGCGCGCGGCACGGCGATGGCGGCGCTGCGCGATGTGGCGACCGAGACGGCATCGGCGATGGTCCAGCGCCTGGCGTCGGTGGCGGCGCCGCGCGAGACGGTCGATCTCGCGGTCGGCGCGGTTCTCGCCGGCCGCGGCTGAGGGAGAGGCGACAATGGTTCATGAGGCGCTGATCGGCTTCCCGCTGATGAAGCCGGTGTTCTGGGTGGCGGTCGCCTTCGTCCTGTTCTTCCTGATCTTCGGCGGGCGACTGTGGCGGGCGCTGACGTCGAT
Organism: Acetobacteraceae bacterium; assembly: GCA_027449745.1. GTDB lineage: Bacteria > Pseudomonadota > Alphaproteobacteria > Acetobacterales > Acetobacteraceae > JAJZVV01. The sequence continues at coordinate 5,836 of DAIDKZ010000163.1, forward strand.
GCTCGACAGCCGCGCCGAGACCATCCGGCGAGAGCTCGAGGAAGCCTCCCGGTTGCGCCGCGAGGCGGAAGCGATGCGGCGGGACGCGGAGTCGCAGCGCGAAGCGGCGCTGGCGGAGGCCGGGCGGCTGCTCGCCGCGGCCAAGCAGGAGGCGGCGCGCGCCGCGGCGGAAGCGCTGGCGGAGGCCGAGGCCGCCTCGAAGCGCCGCGAGGCCATGGCGATGGATCGTATCACCGCGGCGGAAAAGGCGGCCGTCAATGAAGTGCGCCAGGCCGCCGCTGAAATCGCCGCGCAGGCAGCGCGCGCGGTGATCGCTCAGACCGTGACCGCGGAGGCCGATGCCTCGCTGATCGATCGCGGCATCGACATGCTCCCCGCCGCGCTCCGCGCGGCCTGACGAAGGCGGCGCCGGCCCTCGGCCGGCGCGAGGTGGGGCGGGTGGAGCGCGTTCTCGAACAGATCCTGTTCGCCAGCCGCTGGCTCCTGGCCCCGCTCTATTTCGGCCTGAGCCTGGTCCTGGTGCTTCTCGCCGCGCTGTTCTTCCGCGAACTCGTCCATCTCGCCATCGCCGCCACGGCGCTGCGGGAAGTGGACGTGATCCTTGCCGCGCTCACCCTCATCGACCTCGCCCTCATCGGCGGGCTCGTGGTGATGGTGATGCTGAGCGGCTACGAGAACTTCATCTCGAAGCTGGACGAGGCCGCCGCCGGCCAGCGCATCGCCTGGCTCGGCAAGCTCGATACCGGCACGCTCAAGCTCAAGGTCGCCGCCTCGATCGTCGCCATCTCCTCGATCCAGCTGCTCAAGGGATTCATGGAGGTGGATACGCTGCCCGACGACAAATTGTTGTGGATGGTGGTGATGCACCTCACCTTCGTCGTCTCGGCGCTGATGCTGGCGTTGATGGAGCGCCTGATGGCCGGGACCAGCAAAGGCAAATAGGCCCGTTCGCGTCCCCGACCGGCTCGCGCTACTTGCAGCGCAGATCGACCTCGGCTTCGGCCTGGTGCAGCTTGTCCAGCTCTTCCTTCGCGATCGGCGAATCGCGGAACATGCCGCCACGCTCGCCGAGCCCGCCCTGCTGCAGGCTCAAGAGCGTCGCGGCCTTGTCGTAGTCGTCATAGGGCAGCATGTCGGCGATCGTGTCGATGCCGCAGGCGCATTTCTGCAGATAGAGCCGGTTGAACCCGTTGCCGGCGAGACAGCCGATGACGTAGTCCGCGCGCGCAGCCGTGGGATAGTCGTATTTCGGGTGATGCGCATCGTCCGCCCTTGCCGCCGAAACGGCGGCGAGGGCGAGAGGCAACGCCAGGACCCAGGGCGCTCTCAATAGATCACCACGCTGCGGATGGACTCGCCGCGCTCCATCAGGGTGAACGCGTCGTTGATGCGGTCGAGCGGCATGGTGTGGGTGATGAGATCGTCGATGTTGATCTTCTTGTCCATGTACCAGTCGACGATCTTCGGCACGTCGGTGCGGCCGCGCGCGCCGCCGAAGGCGGTGCCGATCCAGCGCCGGCCGGTGACGAGCTGGAACGGCCGGGTGGCGATCTCCTGCCCGGCGCCGGCGACACCGATGATGGTGGAGACGCCCCAGCCGCGATGGCAGCACTCGAGCGCCTGGCGCATCAGCTTGACGTTGCCGACGCACTCGAAGCTGTAGTCGGCGCCGCCGCCGGTCAGCTCGACGATGTGGCCGACGAGATCGCCCTTGACGTCGTTCGGGTTGACGAAATGGGTCATGCCGAAACGCCGCGCCAGCGCCTCGCGCCGGGGATTGAGATCGACGCCCACGATCATGTCCGCGCCGACCAGCTTCGCGCCCTGGATGACATTGAGCCCGATGCCGCCGAGCCCGAAGACGACGACACGGCTGCCCGCCTCGACCTTGGCGGTGAACAGCACCGCGCCGACGCCGGTGGTGACGCCGCAGCCGATGTAGCAGACCTTGTCGAAGGGCGCGTCGGGGCGGATCTTGGCCAGCGCGATCTCGGGCAGCACGGTGTAGTTGGCGAAGGTCGAGCAGCCCATGTAGTGCGCGACCGGCTTGCCCTTGAACGAGAAGCGGGAGGACCCGTCCGGCATCAATCCCTTGCCCTGGGTAGCACGGAGCGTGATGCAGAGATTGGTTTTGCGGCTGAGGCAGTATTCGCACTGCCGGCATTCCGGCGTGTAGAGCGGGATGACGTGATCGCCGGGCTTGACGCTGGTGACGCCCGGCCCGGTCTCGACGACGATTCCGGCGCCCTCATGGCCGAGGATGGTGGGGAAAATCCCCTCCGGATCGGCGCCGGAAAGGGTGAACTGATCGGTGTGGCAGATGCCGGTGGCCTTGATCTCGACCAGGACCTCGCCGGGCCGCGGGCCTTCCAGCTGCACGGTTTCGATGGAGAGAGGCTTGCCGGCCTCGAAGGCAACGGCGGCGCGCACGTCCATGGTCGCTTCCTCGTTCGCTATTCATTGGCGCGTTCGCTGGCCCTGGCCAGGAACCGTTGGGCGATTCCTTTGCATGCCCACAGCCACGGCGCAAGGCGGCGGAATGTCCATCGGTAAACCCGATCAACCGATCCAAAATAATGTCGTGTCACGCGATCTGGACGGGACAGCGATCGAATAGTCCGATCGATCAATCCGGTATTGCATCATATTGCGAGAGGCGGGAACGGTCCTTGCAATCGGCGATGGAGCGTGAATATGCTATCCCGTCGACGCGGGGCTGGTCGGTTCCGCTGTCGTTGCTGCAACGAAAAGCCAACGAACCTTATGATTTCCGGAGGGAACATGAAAGTCACAAGCCGCTTTACCGCGTGGTCCGTTGCCGCGTCCGCGTCCGCCGTGCTGCTGGCCGGCACCGCGCTGGCCAACGATCAGCTTATCAAAATGTCGCAGGATCCCGCGCAGTGGGTCATGCCCACCGGGGACTATGCCAACCAGCGCCATTCCGCGCTGAAGCAGATCAACACCGGCAACGTGAAGGAGCTGCGTCCGGTCTGGACCTTCTCCACCGGCGTGCTGCGCGGTCACGAAGGCGGGCCGCTCATCGTCGGGGACGTGATGTATGTGCACACGCCGTTCCCGAACAAGG
>DAIDKZ010000164.1 GCA_027449745.1 Acetobacteraceae bacterium
CGGCAAGAGCCAGGAGATCACGGTGGAGCGGGTGATCTCGGCGGTCGGCATCGTCGGCAATGTCGAGGGCATCGGGCTCGAAGGCACCGGCGTGAAGGTCGATCGCACCCATGTCGTGATCGACGAATTCTGCCGCACCGGCGAGCCGGGGGTCTATGCCATCGGCGATCTCGTCGGCCCGCCCTGGCTGGCGCACAAGGCGAGCCACGAGGGCGTGATCTGCGTCGAAAAGATCGCGGGCCTGGCGCATGTCCTGCCACTGGATACGAGAAACATTCCCGGTTGCACCTATTGCCGGCCGCAAGTGGCCTCGGTGGGGCTCACCGAGGCGCAGGCGAAGGCGGCAGGGCGCGAGGTACGCGTCGGCCGGTTCCCCTTCATCGGCAACGGCAAGGCGATCGCGCTCGGCGAGCCGGAGGGCATGATCAAGACGGTGTTCGACGCCAAGACCGGAGAACTGCTCGGCGCGCACATGGTCGGCGCCGAGGTGACGGAGATGATCCAGGGCTACACCATCGCGCGCACGCTGGAGAGCACCGAGGCCGAGCTGATGCACACCGTCTTCCCGCACCCGACGGTGAGCGAGGCGATGCACGAAGCCGTGCTTGACGCCTATGGACGGGCGATCCACTTCTAGCGCGCCGGCGCGGCACCCAAGCCGCGCCATTTCGCGCGAGCACGCCATGCCCACCCGCATCCTGATCGACCACCGCTCCGGCATCGCCGCCGAGCGCCACCCCGAGAAGGCGCACCGGCCGGACAACCCGATCCAGCGCAAGCCAGGCTGGATCCGGGTCAAGGCGCCCAACCATCCGGTCTATTTCGAGACCCGCGACCTCATGCGCGGCAACCGGCTGGCGACGGTGTGCGAGGAGGCCGCCTGCCCGAACATCGGCGAGTGCTGGTCGCAGCGCCACGCCACCATGATGATCATGGGCGAGACCTGCACCCGTGCCTGCGCCTTCTGCAATGTCCGCACCGGCCAGCCGGCGGCGCTGGAGGCCGATGAGCCCGCCCGGGTGGCGGACGCCGTCGCCCGCCTCGGCCTGCGCCATGTGGTCATCACCTCGGTCGACCGCGACGATCTGCCGGATGGCGGCGCGGCCCATTTCGCCGCCGTCATCGCCGCGCTGCGCGCCGCCGCTCCGGCCACCACCGTCGAGGTGCTCACCCCCGATTTCCTGCGCAGGCCGGGCGGGGCCGAGACGCTGGCGCAGGCACGGCCGGACGTCTTCAACCATAATCTTGAGACCGTCCCGCGGCTTTACCCAACCATCCGCCCCGGCGCGCGCTACTACCAGTCGCTGCGCCTGCTCGATCGGGTCAAGGCGCTGGAGCCGAGGATTTTCACCAAATCCGGGCTCATGGTCGGCCTCGGCGAGACGAGGCCGGAGATCCTCCAGGTGATGGACGATCTGCGCGTCGCCGAGGTCGATTTCCTCACCATCGGCCAGTATCTGCAGCCGACGGTGAAGCACGCCGCGGTCGATCGCTTCGTCCCGCCCGAGGAATTCGCCGAACTCGCCGCGCTGGCCCGCGCGCGCGGCTTCGCCATGGTCGCCGCCTCGCCGCTGACGCGCAGTTCCTACCATGCGGACGCCGACTTCGCCGCCTTGCGCGCCGCCCGAGCGGCGGTCCCGGCCTAAGCGCATGCCGACGCACGCCGAGCGCCGGCTGGTTCCCTATCGGCCCGAGCAGCTCTTCGATCTCGTCGCCGATGTCGGGCGCTACCCGCAGTTCCTGCCCTGGTGCGTCGGTGCGCGGGTGCTGAGCCGCGACGAGGAAAAGCTGTTCGCCGATCTCACCATCGGCTTCGGTCCGTTCCGCGAGAGCTTCCGCTCGCGCGTGGCGCTGGAACGGCCGCAGCGGATCAATGTCCGCTACGAGAACGGCCCGTTCCGCTATCTCAACAACCACTGGGTGTTCGATCCCGACCCCCGCGGCTGCTCGCTCGACTTTTTCGTCGATTTCGAGTTCCGCAGCCGCATGCTTCAGGCCGCCATCGGGGTCGTCTTCAACGAGGCGGTGCGGCGTATGGTCAACGCCTTCCAGAAACGCGCGCGGGACGTTTATGGCCCGCCGGCGGCGACGCTGGCGGTACGCCCCGCCGCATCCGGAATTTCCCCCGCCAAGGCCGAAAGCTGACCGTGATGAAGTTTACCCCCGCCCCGCCCGACCCGGCCCTGCCGCCGGTGCGCGCGAATCTCTACTCCGACACGCAGAGCAAGCCGACGCCGGCGATGCGCGCGGCGATGGTGGAGGCCGAAGTCGGCGACGAACAGCGCGGCGAGGACCCCACGGTGAACGCGCTCTGCGCCCGCATGGCCGCCCTGCTCGGCAAGGAGGCGGCGCTTTTTCTGCCGTCGGGGACGATGTGCAACGAGATCGCCCTGCTGGTGCATTGCCGCCCCGGCGATGAGGTACTGGCGCACCCGACGGCGCATATTCTCGCCGCGGAGGGCGGCGCGCCGGCGGCGCTGGCCGGCGTGCAAGTCACGCCGCTCGACGGCCCGCGCGGGCAGTTCGATCCCGCGACACTGATCGCCGCGCTGCGCCCGCCGAGCCGCTACAGCCCGCCGCAGACCCTTCTCGTCGTCGAACAGACGTCCAATCTGGGCGGCGGCTCGGTCTGGCCGCTGGACACACTGCGCGCGGTGGCCGTCGCCGCCCGCGCGCATGGGCTGGCCACGCACATGGACGGCGCCCGCCTGCTCAATGCCTGCGTCGCCGCCGGCGTGCCGGCGCAGGAAATGGCCAAGGGCTATGACAGCGTCTGGCTGGATTTCACCAAGGGCCTGGGCGCCCCGCTCGGCGCGGTGCTCGCCGGCTCGCACGCCTTCATCGATGCCGCCTGGCGCTGGAAGCAGCGCCTCGGCGGATCGCTCCGCCAGGCCGGCATCTGCGCCGCCGCCTGCCTGTATGCCCTGGACCACCATGTCGAGCGGCTCGTCGACGACCACGAGAACGCGCTCGCGCTGGCGCGGATGCTGGCCCAGACGGCGGGCCTCGCCGTGGAGCTGCCAGAAACCAACCTGGTGTTCTTCGATACCACCGAGACCGGGCTGGAAGCGGCCGAACTGTCCGCCCGCGTCCGCCGGAGCGGCGTTCTGATCAGCGCCATGGGCCGCCACCGGGCCCGCGCCTGCCTGCATCTCGACATCGGCCGCACCGAAGTCGCGCTCGCCGCCGAGGCGATCCGCGACGCGGTGCGGTGACCCCGGCGCGCGCGACGGCGACGCCGGGTAGCCCAGCGAAGGGGCGCGGTCAGATCTGCCCCTGCACCCATTGCTTCAGCGCGCTCTTGGGCAGCGCGCCGACCTGGGTCGAGGCCGGCTTGCCGTCCTTGAACAGGATCAGCGTCGGGATGCCGCGCACCGCGTAGTGGTTCGGCGTCACCGGATTCTCGTCCACGTTCACCTTGGCGATCGTCAGCTTGCCGGCGAATTCACGGCCCAGCTCCTCGAGCGCGGGCGCGATCATTCGGCACGGTCCGCACCACTCCGCCCAGAAATCGACCAGCACCACGCCAGGCGCGCCCAGCACGTCGTTGGCGAAGCTGGCGTCGGTGACCTTCTTCGTATTCTCGCTCATCGGAGCCTCTTGTTGTCGGTGTCATCACGGTAATCGTGTCAGCACAGCACTTGGTCGGCCGGGGCGCCGGGATCAAGCCGAATCGGCCCATGCGCCGGGCGCATGACGCGCAAGCAACTCAGGCGGAAGTGTGACGACGCGCGCCGCCTGCGTCCAGACCAGCACGCACGCGATGGCACGGTCGGCGAACACCTCTGCGAGCACGGCGCGATAGGCCGCCATCTGGCGCAGATAGAGCACCGGCGTGTCCTCGGCCCGTTCGGGCGGGCGGCGGTTGGTCTTGTAGTCGGCCACCAGCACCCGGCCCGGAAGCACGGCGAGCCGGTCGACCAGCCCGCCCACCGCCCGGCCGGCGATGATACCGGTCAGCGGCACCTCGGCGCGGCTGCCGGGGCCGAACAAGGGGGCCAGGGCGGAGTGGTCCAGAACGCCCAGCGCCTCGGCGGCGAGTGCGGCCGCGGCGGCGGCTTCGAGCCCCTGGCGGCGGAGGAAGCGCTCGGCGGCGAGCGCGCGGCGCTCGGCCGGCAGGTCCGGCAGATGCTGCAGCAGGGCATGGATCAGCTCGCCGCGCCGCCGCGCCGCGCCGCGCGGGGGCGCAAGGGGGGAAAGCGTCGGCGGCGGCGCGCCCGGCACCGCCAATTCACCGCGGCTCGGGGCGAGCGCGGCCGGCATCGCCGGTTCGGCGGGAGGCGGAAGGGG
>DAIDKZ010000165.1 GCA_027449745.1 Acetobacteraceae bacterium
GCGCCGCGACGGAATTCTACGAGGCGGGGAAGTATGATCTGGCGGGCGAGGGAAAGACGCTCGATGCCGCCGGCATGGTCGATTACCTCGCCGACCTCGCAGGCCGCTACCAGATCCTCTCGATCGAGGATGGCTGCGCCGAGGATGACTGGGAGGGCTGGGCGCTGCTCACCGCGCGGCTCGGAAGCAAGCTGCAGCTGGTCGGCGATGATCTGTTCGTGACCAATCCGGACCGGCTGCGCCGTGGCATCGCCGCGGGCGTCGCCAACGCCATTCTGGTCAAGCTCAACCAGATCGGCACCCTGTCCGAGACGCTGGAAGCGGTCGAAATCGCCCAGCGTGCCGGGTACCGCGCGATCATCAGCCACCGCTCCGGCGAGACCGAGGACGCCACCATCGCCGATCTCGCCGTGGCGACCAATGCGGGGCAGATCAAGACCGGCAGCCTGGCACGCAGCGACCGGACCGCGAAATACAACCAGCTCATCCGCATCGAGGCGATGCTCGGCCCGACGGCGCGCTTTGCCGGGCAGACCCTGCTGCGCGGCTGACGCGGGACGTGCGTCGGAGCACCGCGCGGTTGGCTCAACCAACGCCCTGAAACGGGCTTTGGCCCCCGACCTCTCCGGAATGGCCACTAGAGCACGGTCCGACCTGATGGAATCATCTGGTCGGGCGGTCGTGCTCTAGAAACATATGACTCTAGAGCAACTTATCTCCGATCGCCCCGAGCCGGAACGGCTCGGTCAGATCGGAGGTTGCTCTAGAGCACGGTCCGACCCGATGGAATCATCTGGTCCGATCGCGGCGCAGAGCGTGATCGCGTCCGGCGGAATCGGCGGAATGCCTGTATCACGCGATCAATCGGAGAGCTGGAGCATGATCGGCGCGCCGGTCAGTGCCGATCATGCTCCACCGAGCGAAGGCGCCGGCGGGGCGGATTCAGAAGCGCTCGGCGAGGCGGGCGGGGAGCAACCAGAGTTCGTCGACGCTGAGCGACAGATCGATCCGGTAGCGCTCGTTCTCCCGGCCCCGTTGGCTTGCCACCACGCGGGCGAGCGCACTGGCGAGCGGTTCGGCGGCCGGATCGAGCGCGCTCTCCCGGCGCGGCAGACCGGCGATGGCGGCGTAACTGCGCCGCATCTCCTCGTCGGTGCAGCGCTGCCAAGCGCCGGCCTCGGGGTCCGCCCAGGGCATGACACGGGTGCGGGCGAGCCGGCGCAGCCCGAGGGCGAGGTCGAACCAGCGCAGATGGATCAGATACAGCGAGTCGAAACGGAGCGGCGCGTCGGCACAATGGAAGCCTGGTACCCAGTGGAGCGGCCGGCCTGTCAGCACCGGTTTGCAAAGGGCGGCGGCGAAGCGCACCCAGCGCCGTTGCGCGCCAACCGGGCGGGCGAGGTCGAAATCAGGCTCGATGCCCGGCAGATGGTGTAGGTTGAGGCCGATCGCGGTGATCGTTTCCGCCGGCATGGCGTAGTCGGCGAGACTAGCAGCGACGGCCGGATCGGCGAGCACGATCTCGTCCACGTCGGTATGGATCACCGCGTCGTAATAGCCGAGCAGGTCGGCGCAGAAGCCGGAGACGAAGCGGGCGCGGCGTTCGTCGTCGTGGGCGCTCCGCGGCAGGCGGATCCGGCTCGCCCGTCCCAGCCGCTCGGTGCTGCCGTCGTCGGAGCCGTGGTCGATGACGAAGCAATTCTCCAGCCCGACCTCGCGCCCGTAATGGGCGAGCCAGATCGGCAGGAATTCCGCTTCGTCATAGACCATGGTCACGGCGGCGAGGCGCATGCCGCGATTTGCCCTCAAGCCTCGCCGCGCGTCCAGTCCGCTTAACGCGGAGTTCAGTCCCGCGGGGCCAGAGTCGCCATACCCGGACGCGGGGCACACAGGCGGGTTGCGACGATGGATGGTGGCTGGGCGGCAGTGCAGGATGATGCGGCGGCGCTGTTCGGGCGCGGCAATGCGCTGGCGGGCCGAGGCCAGTATGCCGCCGCCGCGGAAGCCTATCGCGCGGCGCTGGCGCGGCGGGGCAACTGGCCCGAGGCCTGGACCAATCTCGGCACCGTGCTGGCTGCGGCCGGCCACAAGGCCGCGGCGATCGCGGCCCAGCGCATGGCCCTGCGCCAAGCGCCGGGCGAACCCGTCCTGCAGTGTAACCTCGGCAACGTGCTGCACCAGGCCGGGCGCTGGAGCGAGGCGGCGGAAGCCTATCGCGCCGCCCTCGCGCGCCACCCCACCGACGCGGTGCTGCAGTTCAATCTCGGCAACGCCCTGACCGCCGGCGGCGACACCGCTGGCGCCGCGGCGGCCTATGAAGGGGCGGTGGCTGCCGACCCCGGCTTCGCCGCCGCGCAGTTCGGCCTTGGCATGGCCCGCCAGGCGCAGGGACGCCTTGCCGAGGCGGAGGCCGCCTATGAAGCCGCGGCGGGGCCGGCGAGCGACGAGGCCCAGCTCAATCTCGGCAATGTCCGCCTGGCGCAGGGGCGGGTTGCCGCGGCGGTCGCCGCTTACCGCGCCTTGCTCGCGCGCCGGCCGGATCACGCTCCGGGCTGGTGCAATCTCGGCGCGGCCTGGCACGCGGCGGGGCGCTTCGATACCGCCATCGTCTGCACTCGCCAGGCGCTGGCGCTGAACCCGGCCTATGCCGATGCCCACTCGAACCTGGGCAACGCGCTGGCGATCCAGGGCGAGTTCGCCGCTGCCGTGGCCGCCTATCGCGCCGCCATCGAAGCCCGTCCCGACTTCGCCGCCGCCTGGGCCAATCTCGGTGCGACCCTGCGCGATCTGGGCCGGCTCGACGAGGCCGAGCATGCGCTGCGCACGGCGCTCGAACTCGCGCCGGGTTCGGCGGAGGCGATCTTCAATCTGGGGCTGGTGCTGCTCACAGCCGGCCGTTTCGCCACCGGCTGGGCGCTGCACGAGGCGCGCTGGCGGACCGGCACCATGCCACGGCGCGAATTTCTCCAGAAGCAATGGCATGGCGAGCCGCCGGCCGGCCGGACCATTCTCCTCCATGCCGAACAGGGACTTGGCGATACGCTGCAATTCGTCCGTTACGCGCCACTGCTTGCAGCGAGTGGGGCGCGGGTGCTGTTGGAAGTGCCGGCGACGCTCGTGCCGCTGCTCGCCCAGCTGCCCGATATTGCCGCGATCATCGCCGAGGGTGCAGCGCTGCCAGCGTTCGATCTGCACTGCCCGATGATGAGCCTGCCGCTCGCCTTCGCCACCACGCTCGAGACCATTCCCTCCGCGCCCTATCTCGCCGCCGATCCCGCCCGCACCGCGCGCTGGCGGGACCGGCTGCCTTCCGATGGGCGCAAGGTCGGCCTGGTCTGGGCCGGCAGCCCCCGCATCGGCGAGCCTCGCGCCCACCACGCCGACCGCCGTCGTTCGATTCCTCTGGCCGCCTTCGCCCCGCTCGCCGAGGTGCCCGGGGTGCGGTTCGTCAGCCTGCAGAAGGATGCCGTCGCCGACCCCGCGGCGGCATCGGCCCTCGGTCTGATCGACATGATGGACCAGGTGACGGACTTCGCCGATACCGCCGCGCTGGTCGCCGCGCTCGACCTGGTCATCGCGGTCGATACATCGGTCGCCCATCTCGCCGCAGCGATGGGCAAGCCGGTGTGGCTGCTGTCGCGGTTCGACGGGTGCTGGCGCTGGCTCGCGGGGCGGACGGACAGCCCATGGTATCCGTCGCTGCGCCTGTTCCGCCAGGGTGCGCCGGGTGAGTGGGCGCCGGTGATCGCCCGGGTGCGCGCCGCGCTCGCCGTGTTCTGACGGCGCCGGCGTCTTCCGGTCCTGCGGGTTGTGCGCGCGCCGCAGCCTTGCCATACCCGGGCGATGATCCTGCCCGGCTCACGAACCGCAGGCCTGTTTGCCACCGCCGCCGCGGCGGCGGCCCTGGCCGTGGCCATCGCCGCTGAGCGGCTCGGCGGGCTGGTGCCGTGCCCGCTTTGCCTGATGGAACGCTGGCCCTATCGCGTCGTCATCGTCCTTGGTCTGTTCGCGGCCGCGGTGCCCCGTCGCGCCGGGCGCTGGGTCCTTGGTCTCGCACTGGTCTCGACGGTCGCCGCCGCGGCGCTCGCAGTGACCCATGTCGGCGTCGAGCAGCATGCCTGGCCGAGCCCGCTGCCGGAATGCGCGGCGCCGAACCTCGCCGGCCTCGGCATCGCCGAGCGGCTGGCGGCGATGCCGCTGCGCCCGAGCAAGCCGTGCGAGGAGGCGACCTATCTCGTGCCCGCCCTGCCGGTCTCGATGGCGGCGATGAACCTGATCTATGCCCTCGGCTTCTCCGCCATGCTCGCCATCTTTCTCTGGCATACGAGAGAGGACTCCCCATGACCGGCACCGCGACCGCTCCCGACGAGGCTTGGCTGCCCGGTGACCCGCCCCCCTCGGCACGGGTGGCCGCGATGCTGCGCGTCGATCAGGCGGGGGAGTTCGGCGCCGCGCGCATCTATGCCGGCCAGCTCGCGGTGCTCGGCCGCTCCGCCGCCGGGCCGGTACTGCGGCGGATGGCGGCGCAGGAGGCGGAGCATCTGAAGATGTTCGACGCGCTGATCGCGGAGCGGCGGGTGCGTCCCACCGCGCTGCGCCCGTTCTGGAGCCTGGCCGGCTACGCCCTCGGTGCGGCGACGGCGCTGCTCGGCGAGCGCGCGGCGATGGCCTGCACCGTGGCGGTAGAGGAGACGATCGACGCGCACTACCGCGCCCAGCTCGCCGAGCTGGGCGACGCCGAGCCGGCGCTCAGCACCACGATCGAGACCTTCCGGCAGGAGGAGCTGGAGCACCGCGACATCGGCGTGGCCCACGGGGCCGAGCAGACGCCGGGCTACCGGCTCCTGCACGCGGCGATCGCGGCCGGCTGCCGCATCGCGATCCGATTGAGCGAGCGGCTGTAGCCGCGCGGCTCGGTTCACTGCACGCTTGGGCCAAGCACGCGCCAGACGGTGATCCGCGCGGCGCCGTGCGCGCGTTCGGCGAGCGGCTCCTCCGCCATGCCGGGCGGTAGAGGCGGTCGTGGTTCGGTGCGGGCGCTCTCCGCCACGACCAGCGCCCCCGCTTCCAGCCAGCCGGCGCCCGCCAGGGCCGCCAGCGCCGGGACGAGTTTCCCCTGTCCATAGGGCGGGTCGAGGAACACCAGCGCGCACGGGGTTCCGGCTGGCGGCGCGAGCGCGGAGGCGCTGAGCACGCGCGCCTTCGCGCCGGCTTCGCAGGCCGCGATGTTGCGCGCGAGTGCGGCGCGGGCGGCGGGGTCGGGTTCGAGAAAGATGGCGCTGCCGGCCCCGCGCGAGAGCGCCTCCAGCCCGAGCGCGCCGGTTCCGGCGAAGGCATCCAGCACCGCGGCGCCGGCCAGCCGCCCCGCCCCGCCCCAGGGCGCGTGCATCAGCATGTCGAAGACCGCCTGGCGGACGCGTTCGGCGGTCGGACGGGTCGCCGCGCCGGGCGGGGCGAGCAGGCGGCGGCCGCGCCACGCGCCGGCGATGATCCGCATCACCCGATCAGGCCGGCTTGGGAAGCTGCTCGCGCAGCACCTTCGCCGGCACTTCGTCCACCGCGCCGCGTGGCAGCGTGCCGAGCTGGAACGGGCCGTAACTGATCCGGATCAGCCGGCTCACCGGCAGCCCGAGATGCGTCATCACCCGTCGCACTTCGCGGTTGCGGCCTTCGCGCAGCGCCACCGTGAGCCAGGCATTCTCGCCCTTGCGCGAATCGAGCCCGGCCTCGATCGGACCGTAGCGAACGCCGTCGACGGTGACGCCACGCGCCAGCGCCGCCAGCGCCGCGGGCTCGACGGATCCGTGGACGCGGACGCGATAGCGGCGGACCCAGCCGGTCGAGGGCAATTCGAGCTGCCGGGCCAGCGCGCCGTCATTGGTCAGCAGCAGCAGCCCCTCACTGGCGAGATCGAGCCGGCCGACGCTGATCACCCGCCCGAGCACGGCGGGAAGCTTCTCGAAGACGGTCGGGCGCCCCTCGGGATCTTTGTGGGTCGTCACCAGGCCGGCCGGCTTGTGGTAGCGGAAGAGGCGGGTGCGCGCCGGCGCGGTAACGGCGCTGCCGTCCACGAGGACGATATCGCCGGGGCCGACGAAGGTGGCCGGATGGGTGACCGGTGCGTTGTTCAGCCGCACCCGCCCGGCGGCGATCATCGTCTCGGCATCGCGGCGGGAGGCGACGCCGGCGCGGGCCAGCCATTTCGCGATGCGCTCCCCGTCCGCGCGCTGCTCCGGCGGTGCTTCGCTCATGGCCGGCAGGCGGCGAGGAAGGCCTGGAAGAGGCGGGCGTCGCCGGGATCGATGCCGAACTCCGGGTGCCACTGCACGCCGAGGCAGAAACGGGCCGCCGGATCCTCGATGCCCTCGATCACACCGTCCGGTGCGACGGCGTTGATGGCCGCGCGCGGGCCGGGGTCGCGCACCGCCTGGTGATGGGCCGAATTCACCGCCATGCGCTCGGCGCCGACGATCGCGGCCAGCCGCGTGCCCGGTTGGATGGTGATGGTGTGGCCCGGCTGATGACGCGGGTTGGGCTGCTCATGCTCCAGGGCGCCGGGGATCTCGTCGGGAATGTGCTGGACCAGCGTGCCGCCGAGGGCGACGGCGAGAAGCTGGGCGCCGCCGCAAATGCCCAGCACCGGCATGCCGCGTTCGAGCGCGCCCGTGAGCAAGGCGAGTTCTGCGGCCGTCCGCCCCTCCTTGAGGGTCACGGTGAGGTGGCGCTCGGCGGCACCGTAGAGGCCGGGATCGATATCGAAGGCGCCGCCGGTGACCACGAGACCGTCGATGCGGTCGAGCAGATCGGCGGCGAGCGTTGCACTGTGCGGCAGCCCGACGGCGATGCCGCCGGCTTGCTCGATGGCGCCGACATAGTTCGCCCGCAGCGCGTACCAGTCATATTGCGAATAGCCCCCAGGGGTCTCGGCATCGAGGGTCAGGCCGATCAGGCATCGCCGCTTGGTCATGGCGGGCTGAGTAGCCGGGCCATGACCGGGGAGCAAGCCTGGGTCCCGCGCCATCGATGTTGATCCGGATCAATGCGGTTTCGCGTCGATGACAGAAAATTCGGGCACGCAATCAGCAAGGAGGGTGCGATGGCCTCGGCCGTTACATCGTTGAGCCGCCGCGGTCTGCTCGGATGGGCGGGCGTCCTGACGCTGGCGCCGCTCGCCGGCACGGCGTGGGGCCAGCCTACGGTCTATGGCAGCCAGTTGATGAGCCGCGAGGAATTGGGCGCCTATCGTGAGCGTCTCCGCTCGGCTCGCAACGCGGAGGAGCGCAACCGGATCCGCGCCGAGCACCACAAACAGATGCAGGAACGTGCCCGCGAACGGGGCGTTCGGCTGCCGGACATGCCCCCCAGCGCTGGCCAGGGCGGCGGCATGGGGCCTGGCGGCGGGATGGGGCCAGGCATGGGCTCCGGCGCCGGGCGTGGTGGCGGCATGGGGGGCGGGATGGGGCACTGACGCGCCCATACCGCCTGCCCTCCCTGACAGGAGCGTAGCGTCCTTGGAACGCGCTGGACGCTCGCCTCTGGTCAGGCGAGCGACGAGGCTGTGGCGCCGGGGCCGGACGCCGCTGAGCCGGCATAGGATTGGATCGCCTGGGTGAGGCTGCCGGTGATGCCGGTGGCTGAGCCCGCGCCGACGTTCGCCGCGCTGGCGGCGTTCGACCCGCTGCCATCGCCATCCCCGTCGGCGCCGTGCATGCCGTGATGGTGATGCGGGGCGGCGGCGCCCAAACTGGATGTGCCCAAACTGGACGTGCCCAAGCTGGCGAGCTGGCCGACGGCACCGGCGCCGGTGCTGCTCTGGGCCGATCCGCTCCTGCTCGCGCCCGTCAGCGTGGCGCCAGTGGTGGCGGACTGGGCGGCGGACTGGGCGGCGCTGCCGGACGCGGCGCTCTGCATCTGGATCAGAGCCGCCTGCATGACGGCGGCGAGCTGCTGGAACAGATTGATGCTGCCGGCCCCGGATGCGGACGCCGTGGACGCGCTGCCGCCCGACTGGCATGCCGACATTTGCGACGGCGGGCTCGTCGGGTTCGTGCCGGACGCCGCGGCCGTGGACGCGGTGCTGGTGGCTGTGGTCGCCGCGCTGCTGCTCGGCGGCCACCAGGAGGAGAGAGCGGACAGGCTCAGGGACATGACATGGCTCCGGGTTCTACGCCCGTCTTCCGCAGCAAGCCCCATGCCATCCGCAAAATGGCGGATTTCCGCGCCGATGTCCGGCAGAACTAGCCCCACCCGGCACCGCCTGCCGGGCAGATTCGGCCCGGTGACACTGGACTCGGTGCGGCCGGCGAGCGCACATCGGCGGCCATGACGCCCATGGAGCTGGCCCTCACGGAAGCTCGCGCCGCCGCGGCGCGCGGCGAGGTGCCGGTGGGGGCGGTGGTGATCGGCCCGGACGGGGCGGTGCTGGCGCGCGCCGGCAACGCCGTCGAGGCCGGCCGCGATGCCGCCGCCCACGCCGAGCTGATCGCCATGCGCGCCGCCGCCGCCCGGCTCGGCCGGCCGCGGCTGGAGGGGTGCGATCTGTTCGTGACCCTTGAGCCCTGCCCGATGTGCGCCCAGGCGGCGAGCCTGTTCCGCATCCGCCGCCTGGTGTTCGGGGCCTATGACCCGAAGAGCGGTGGCGTCGAGCACGGCGCCCGGGTGTTCGCTGCCCATTCGTGCCACCACGCGCCCGAAATCGTCGGCGGGGTGCGCGAGACGGAGGCCGGCGATCTGCTGCGCGCGTTCTTCGCCGAACGTCGCTGACGCGTCCCGCCACCGTCGTTGACGGCACCGAGCGGTCATGCCAGAGCCCCGAGGGCCGCCATGCAGCGCCGCCCGGGCGGCGGCGGAGGAGGAGCACCGGCGATGATGGACGCACCCATTCAGGCCCCGAGCGTTGCCGTGGCCACGCCGGAGCCCGGGGTCCGGACCCTGACCATCGACCGTCCGCGCCGGCGGAATGCGCTCGATCGCGCCACCTACCGGGCGCTGGGCGCGGCGCTGACCGCTGCCGCCGCGGCAGACGCGGTGCGCGTGGTCGTCCTCACGGGCGCGGGGGGCTGCTTTACCAGTGGCAACGATCTCGCCGACTTTCGCGACGCCGAGGGGTCATCCGCGCCGGCGGACCCGGCCGTGCTCCCGGCCAGCGCCGGGCTCGATTTCCTTGCGGTGATCAGCACCTTCCCGAAGCCGCTGGTGGCCGCCGTCGAGGGGTTCGCGATCGGCATCGGCACCACGATGCTGCTGCATTGCGATCTCGTCCACGCGGCGCGGGACGCGCAGTTCCGCCTGCCCTTCGTGCCGCTGGGCGTGTGCGCGGAGGGGGGCTCCAGCTATCTGCTGCCACTGGCCGCCGGGCCGAAATTCGCCGCCGAACTGCTGCTGCTCGGGCGCGCCTTCACCGCGGAGGAAGCGCTGCGCGCCGGCATCGCCAACAGCGTGACCGATCCCGGTGCGGCGCTCGCGGCGGCGATGGCGAGCGCGCGGGCGCTCGCCGCGCTGCCGGCCGAATCGGTGCAGGCGACCAAGGCCCTGCTCCGCCGGGGGACCGAGGCCGCGGTGCGCGAGGCGATCGACGCCGAGGCCGTCCGGTTCCACGCACTGCGCGGCAGCCGCGCGGCGCAGGATGCGTTCGCGGCCTTTTTCACCCAGGGGAAGAGCGGGCGGTGAGCGGCGCGGGATCAGTCGCCGGGAGCGGCGCGGGATCTGTCGCCGTCGTCGGCGCTGGCGATTTCATCGGCGCGGCGATCGCGCGCCGCTTCGCCGCCGGGGGCCATCCGGTGTTCGCCGGCCGCCGCCAGGGCGAGAAGCTCGCCCCGCTCGTGGCCGAGATCGCGCAAGCCGGCGGGACCTGCGCGGGCCGGACGCTGGACGCGCGCAGCGAGGCGGCGATCGCGGCCTTCCTCGACGAGGCCGATGCCGCCGCCCCGCTGGAGGTCTGCGTTTTCAATGTCGGGGCCAATGTCCGCTTTCCGGCGCTGGAGACCACCGAGCGCGTGTTCCGCAAGGTCTGGGAGATGGCTTGCTATGCCGGCTTCCTCACCGGGCGCGAGGCGGCGCGGCGGATGCTGGCGCATGGGCGCGGCTCGATCTTCTTCACCGGCGCGACGGCGAGCATGCGCGGGGCGGCGGGCTTCGCCGCTTTTGCCAGCGCCAAGGCCGGGCTGCGCGCGGTCGCCCAGAGCCTGGCCCGCGAGTTCGGGCCGCGCAACCTGCATGTCGCGCATCTGGTGATCGATGCCGGCGTCGATACGGAGTGGGTCCGCGAACAGCGGCGCCAGCGCGGCGAGGCGGCGGCGGCCGATATGCTGATGGACCCGGCCTCGATCGCCGATACATACTGGCATCTGCACCACCAGACCCGCGATGGCTGGACGCATGAGCTCGACCTTCGCCCCTATGGCGAGCGCTGGTGAGGAGACGAGGATGAGCGCGGCCGAATTCCATTTCGACGTCGGCAGTCCGAATGCCTATCTCTGCCACGCCGTGCTGCCGGAAATCGAGCAGCGGACAGGGGTTAAATTCACCTACGTGCCGGTCCTGCTCGGCGGCATCTTCAAGGCCACCGGCAACCGTTCGCCGATCGAGGCGTTCGCCGCCGTGCCGGCCAAGCTCGCCTACATGCGCACGGAGATGGCGCGCTTCATCGCGGCCCACGGGCTTACCCGCTACCGGATGAACCCGCATTTCCCGGTCAACACCCTGGCGGCGATGCGCGTGGCCGTGGCGGCCGAGCGCGCCGGGTGCCTCGCACCCTATGTCGATGCCGCCTTCGCGGCGATGTGGGAGCAGGCGCGCAAGCTCGACGATCCCGAGGTGCTGCGCGCGACGATCGACGCGGCTGGGCTGGATGCGACCGCGCTGCTCGAACAGGCGCAGTCGCCGGCGGTGAAGCAGGCGCTGGCCGACAGCACCGCCGCCTCGGTCGCCCGCGGCTGCTTCGGCGCGCCGACGTTTTTCGTCGGCGGGGAGATGTTCTTCGGCAAGGACCGCCTCGCCGAGGTCGAAGCCGAAATCGGCCGCCAGCGCCCGCGCCCGTAGGTCCGGCGGCCGGGCATTTTCCGGCTCGTGCCGGCGGACAGGCACTTGCCAAGTCGCGCCGCGTGAAGGAATGAAGGGCACGAAGAACCGGATCGGGAGGAAGCAACCGTGGACATCGCCAACCCCAACGCTGCGCCTGCCGGCGGCGCCGCCGAGATCGAACGGGAGACGATGACGCGCGTGATGCGCCGCCTCGTTCCCTTCCTCATCATCTGCTACTTCGCCGCCTACCTGGACCGCGTGAATGTCGGGTTCGCGGCGCTGACCATGAACAAGGCGCTCGGCCTCTCGGCCACCGCCTACGGGCTCGGCGCCGGAATTTTCTTCATCGCCTACTTCATCTTCGAGGTGCCGTCGAACCTGTTTCTGGAGCGCTTCGGCGCGCGCAAATGGATCGCGCGCATCATGCTCTCCTGGGGGGTGGTCTCCGGGCTCACCGCCTTCATCCCCTGGATCGCCACCACCACGGGGATGTCCTCGGCGAGCTCCTTCTATGCCGTGCGCCTGCTGCTCGGCGCCGCCGAGGCGGGATTCTTTCCCGGCATCATTTTCTATCTCACCATCTGGTTCCCCGGCGTCTATCGCGCCCGTGTGATTGGCTACTTCATGGCCGCGATCCCGCTCTCCACAGTCATCGGCTCGCCGATCTCCGGTGCCCTGCTCGGGCTGGACGGCGTGGGCGGACTGGAGGGCTGGCAGTGGCTGTTCATCCTCGAGGCGGTGCCGGCGATCCTGCTTTCGGTCGCCGTGTTCTTCTACCTCACCGACCGGCCCAGTGACGCGCACTGGCTCTCGGCGCCGCAGCGCACTTGGCTGGTGGCGCGGCTGGAGGCGGAGCGGCGTCAGCGCGAGGAGGCGCGGCATTTCTCGGTGCTGGAGGCGCTCGGCGATACCAAGGTGCTGCTGCTCTCGATCGTCTATTTCGGCGTCGTCGCCGCCAATTACGGTCTCAGCTTCTTCCTGCCGCAGATCATCAAGGCCTTCGGGCTGACCAACCTGGAGACCGGCTTTGTCAACGCCATCCCCTTCATCGTCGGCCTGCTGGGCATGATCTACTGGGGGCGCCGTTCCGATCGGCTGGCCGAGCGCAAAGAGCACGTCGCGCTCGCTTCGCTCATCATCGGCTTCGGCATCGCCGCCGCGACGCTGACCGACGGCACCACCGGCAAGATGATCGCTTTCTCCGCTGCCGGCTTCGGCATCTTTGCCGTGTTGCCGGTGTTCTGGACGCTGCCGACGGCTTTCCTCTCCGGTGCCGCGGCGGCCGGGGGCATCGCCATCATCAACTCGATCGGCAATCTCGCGGGCTTCGCCGGGCCGTTCGTGATGGGCAAGATCAAGGACAGCACGGGCACCTTCACCGTCGGCCTGCTCGCCATCGTCGCCCTGGTGGGGCTAGCCGCTCTGCTGGCGCTCTCGCTCGAGCACGACAGCGAGCTGGAGAAGCCGCCCGAAGGCTGAAACGGGCACCGGCCGGTCCTATGCGGCGCCGGACCGGCCGGCGAGCAAGGCCGCGGCGGCGATGAGATCCTCCGGCGTGTTGACGTTGAAGAACGGATCCACTGATCCCGTCGCATACCACGCAACCGTCGCCCCATGGCGCGCGGCGAAGGCGCCGACGCCCCGCTCGCCCCGCTCGAGGGCCACGGCAAGCGCCGGCGCCAGGCGCAGCGGCCAGAGCGCGACGGCATGGTGGGCGCGTCCGGACGAGCCGGCGCAGACGAGGCCGCCGGCCGCCGCCGCCTGCAGCCGGGCGACGAGATCCGAGGGCAGGAGCGGCGTGTCGGCCGGTGCGCTCAGGAGGTGGGTCGCGTTCGGTACCGCGCGCCGGGCCCAGAGCAGGCCAGCGAGAATGCCAGCCAGCGGTCCCGGCTGGTCCGGCACGGGATCGGCGAGGACCTCCAACCCGTAGGCGGCGAAGCGCTTCGCGGCGCCGTTGGCCGATAGCGCCAGCGCCGCGACCTGCGGGCGCAGGGCGGCGATAGCGCGGGCAAGCAGGGTCTGCCCGCCGAGGGTCAAGAGTGCCTTGTCGCCGCCGCCCATGCGCCGCGCCCGGCCGCCGGCGAGCAGCACCCCGGCTGGCAACGTCGCATCCGCCCCTGTCATCACGCCACTTTGCATCGCCGCCCCGATCGGGAACAATCCGTCATCGCCGGGAGGATCCAGAATGAAACGCCGAACGCTGCTCGCCGCGGGTGCCGCCCTGCCCGCCTTCACCATCGCCCGCTACGCGCGGGCGGCCGAGTTCACCTACAAATATGGCTCGGATACACCCGTCACTCACCCACAGGTGATCCGCGCCCAGGAGGCCGCCGAGCGGATCAAGGCCGCCACCGAGGGCCGGCTGGAGATCCAAGTCTTCCCCAACAACCAGCTCGGCTCCGATACCGACATGTTGAGCCAGCTGCGCAGCGGCGCGCTGGAATTTTTCACCCTATCGGGCCTGATCCTCTCGACCCTGGTACCCGAAGCGGCGCTGAACGGGGTCGGCTTCGCCTTCAAGGACTATGACCAGGTGTGGCAGGCGATGGATGGGCCGGTCGGTGCGTTCGTCCGCGCCGCCATCGCCAAGCGCGGCCTCGTCGCCTTCGAGAAAATCTGGGACAACGGGTTCCGCCAGATCACGGCTTCGACCCGTCCGGTACGCTCGCCGGAGGACCTGCACGGGTTCAAGATCCGCGTCCCCATCGCGCCGCTCTGGACGAGCATGTTCCGCGCCTTCGGCGCCTCGCCCACTTCGATGAATTTCTCCGAGGTCTATTCCGCGCTGCAGACGCACATCGTCGATGGGCAGGAGAACCCGGTGGCGCTCATCGAGACGGCGAAACTCTACGAGGTGCAGAAATACCTCTCGCTCACCGGTCACATGTGGGACGGATTCTGGTTCCTCGCCAATCCCCGCGCGCTGGCCGCGCTGCCCGCCCCGCTGCAGGAGATCGTCCGCCGGGAGTTCAACCGCGGCGCGGAGGCGGAGCGCGCCGATACCGCCAAGCTCAACGCCAATCTGGGCGAAACGCTGAAGGGTCAGGGCATGATCGCCAACGACACCGACCATACCGCCTTCCGCGAGGCGCTGCGCAAGGCCGGATTCTACGCCGACTGGCGCAAGCGCTTCGGCGAGACCGGCTGGACGGCGCTGGAATCGGTGGTGGGGTCGCTGGCATGAGACTCGATGGGCAAGTGGCGATCGTGACCGGCGGCCTCTCCGGCATCGGGGCCGCCATCGCCACCCGTTTCGCCGCCGCCGGCGCGCGCGTGATCGCCGCCGACCTCACCGCGCCGACGGCGCCGCTCGCAGCCGACGCGGCCATCGTGCCGTTCGCCTGCGATGTCGCCACGCCGGCGAGCGTCGGTGCTCTGGTCGAAGCCGTGCTGGCCATGCATGGCCGCATCGACTGCGTGGTCAACTCCGCCGGGATCGGGCGCGACGTTCCGTTCCTGGACACGCCGGTCGAGGTGTTCGACCGCATGATCGCGGTCAATCTGCGCGGCACGTTCCTGGTCGGGCAGGCCTGCGCGCGGCCCATGGTGGCGGCCGGCCGGGGCGCGATCATCAACATCGCCTCGGTCTCGGGCCTGCGCGGAAATATCGGCCGCGCCGCCTATGGCGCTTCCAAGGGCGGGGTGGTGACGCTGACCCAGGTGATGGCGACCGAACTCGCGCCGCGCGGCGTGCGGGTGAACGCACTGGCCCCCGGCCCGGTCGATACGCCGCTGGTGGCCGCGATGCACGATCCGGCGATCCGCGCTGCCTGGACGCGGGTGACGCCGATGCACCGCTACGCCGCTCCCGAGGAGATCGCCGGAGCCGCCCTTTTCCTGGCCAGCGAGGAGGCGAGCTTCGTCAGCGGCCACGTGCTGGCGGTGGATGGGGGCTTCTCGGCGGCCGGGCTCAGCGCGCGGGACTGACACCGAAATGAGCGGCTTAATCGGAAATTCAGAGCTCGATGATAGATCTGGCACCCGGAGGTGCCATGATGAGCCTGCTCGCGCGCATGTCGATCGTTCGTCGCATCTACGCCCTGGTTCTGCTCGGGGCGGCGTCGCTGCTGCTGCTGACGGGCGCCGGCCTCGGGTTTCTGTACAGCAGTATGGTCGATGCCAACCACGCGCGTCTGCGCAACCTCGGGCAGGCGGCGGCCTCGATCGTGGCGGACTTCCACCACCGCGCCGAGAGCGGCGAGATGACGGAGGCGGCGGCGCAGCAGGCCGCGCTCAAGGTCATCCTTGGC
>DAIDKZ010000166.1 GCA_027449745.1 Acetobacteraceae bacterium
GGCAGGCCGAGATGCTCCTTCGGCGTGACGTAGCAAAGCATCGCCGTGCCGAACCAGCCGATCATCGCCGCGCCGATCGCCGAGGTGATGTGGTCGTAGCCCGGCGCGATGTCGGTGGTCAGCGGCCCGAGGGTGTAGAACGGCGCCTCGTGGCAGAGCGCGAGCTGCTTCTCCATGTTCACCTTGATCTTGTGCATCGGCACATGGCCGGGGCCTTCGATCATCACCTGGCAGCCCTTGGCCCAGGCGATCCGGGTCAGCTCGCCCAGCGTCTCCAGCTCGGCGAACTGCGCGGCGTCGTTCGCGTCCGCGATCGAGCCGGGCCGCAGCCCGTCACCGAGCGAGAAGGACACGTCGTAGCGGCGCATGATGTCGCAGATATCGTCGAAGCGCTCGTAGAGAAAGCTCTCCTTGTGGTGCGAGAGGCACCAGCGCGCCATGATCGAGCCGCCGCGCGAGACGATGCCGGTGACGCGCTTCGCCGTCAGCGGCACATAGCCAAGGCGAACGCCGGCATGGATGGTGAAATAATCCACGCCCTGCTCGGCCTGCTCGATCAGCGTGTCCTTGAACACCTCCCAGTCCAGCTTCACCGGATCGCCGCCAACCTTCTCCAGCGCCTGGTAGATCGGCACGGTGCCGATCGGCACCGGCGAATTCCGCAGGATCCAGTCGCGGATATTGTGGATGTTGCGCCCCGTGGACAGGTCCATCACCGTGTCCGCGCCCCAGCGGATCGCCCACACCAGCTTCTCGACCTCCTCGGCCGCCGAGGACGTGACCGCCGAATTGCCGATATTGGCGTTGATCTTGACGAGAAAATTGCGCCCGATGATGACCGGCTCGAGTTCGGGGTGGTTGATGTTGGCCGGAATGATCGCCCGCCCGGCGGCGAGCTCGGCGCGGACGAATTCCGCGGTGATGAAGGCGGGAATGGCGGCGCCGAAATCCTCGCCGTCGGCGCGCCTTGCGTCGGCGCCCGCCGCCATCGCGGCGCGGCCGAGATTCTCGCGGTGCGCGACGTAGACCATCTCCTCGGTGACGATGCCGGCGCGGGCGAACTCCATCTGGGTCACATACTGCCCGCCGCGCCCCGCGCGCACCGTGTGCGGCGCCGGACACCGCGCAACCAGCCGGTCGGCCGGGGCGTGGCCGTTATCCTCGGGGCGAACCGTGCGCGGCGCCACCGTCTCGAACCCGCGCGAGGCGATCCACGGGCCGCGCACCGGCGCCAGTCCGGACTGGAGATCGATCCGCGCGGCCGGATCGGTGAAGGGGCCGGAGGTGTCATAGAGCCGGACCGGCGCCTCGCCGCCGCCGAGCAGGATCTCACGGAACGGAACCCGCACCCCAGGCCAGCCCTCCGGGCTCGAATAGGTCTTCTGCGACCCGGCGATCGGGCCGGTGGTCACTGCGGCGGGTTTGGCCTGCACGTTCATGGGGACGACTCCTCTGCGTTTCGTGCGCCGGGCCAGGTCTGAAACGGGGAGGAAGCGGTGGCTCGCTGCAATCCCGTCCCTACGCCGGCATGACCCGGATCAGGTTCGTGGCACCCGCGCCGCCCGTCGGGGAGCGTGCCCGGGTCCCGCCAGGGTCACCGCGTCGCCGCTCACGCGGCCGGCGGTCTCTCAGCCCCCTCACGGGGCTCCCCTCGGATCAGCAATACGTCATGCCTGCGCGCCGCGAAGTCAAGCGCGCTCGCGGCCAGCGGCCAGCTCCGGAAGATCGAGCGGACGCCCGAGATAGCGCTCCAGCACCTCCGCCGGCGGACCGTCATCGCGAACCCGACCCTGCTCCAGCCACAGCAGGCGCGTGCACCAGGTCGCCAGCGTGTCGTGCTTGTGGCTCGACAGCACCAGGATCTCGGCATCGCGCACCATCTGTTCCAGCCGGGCGCTGGCCTTGTCGAGGAAATTGGCATCGCCGGCGAGGAACCATTCGTCCATCAGCAGCACCTGCGGGCGGATGGCGGTGGCCAGGGCGAATCCGAGCCGCACGACCATGCCGGAGCTGTAGATGCGCAGCGGCAGATCGAGAAAGTCCCCGAGTTCGGCGAACTCCTGCACATCCACCTCCAGACGGCGAATCCGCGCCGCGTCGAGGCCGTTGTACTGCGCGCGCAGCATGATATTCTCGCGCCCGGTGAGGTCCGGATTCATGCCCAGATTCGGATCGAGCAGCACGTTCATGCTGCCTTCGATGACCACGCGACCACCGACCGGCTCGTAGATTCCGGCAAGCGTGCGCAGCAGCGTGGTCTTGCCGGCACCATTGCTGCCGATCAGGCCCAGCCGGTCGCCGGGCCGCAGCGTGAAGGACACCTCGCGCAGCGCGCGGACGACGACCCGGTGCTGCGCATCCTGCCCGAGCCTGCGGCCGGCAACGGCCAGCGCGGTCTTCTTCAGGCTGCGGGCATTGCCGTGATAAAGTGGGAAATCGACCGACACGGTCTCGGCCAGCACGGAGGCCATCGGGTCAGACCCAGAACGCCAGCCGCCCGCGCACGCGCACGAACAGCCGCCATGAGATCGTGAGCAGCAGCACCGAGTAGGCCACCGCCGCGCCCCACAGCAGCGCCGAAGCGCCGGTGCCCAGCAGCGGACCGCGGACGATCTCGAACAGCGCATAGAACGGGTTCAGCGGCAGCCAGCCGGCCTGGTCGCGCATCAGCTCGGGCTTCCAGATGATCGGGCTGACGAAGAAGGCGATCTGCATGACACTGGCGACGATCGGCGGAATGTCGCGGAAGCGCGCGCAGATGGCGCCGAGCGTGAGGGTGAGGGCGAACGCGTCGATCAGCCACAGCGCCAGCGCGGGCACCGCGGCAAGCAGGCCCAGCCCGGGCCAAATGCCGAAGACGGCGAACACCACGACCACGACGGCGATGTTGTGGGCGAAGACGATCAGGTTGCGCAGCACGATGCGCGCCGCATACAGTGAAAACGGCATGCGCACCGACCGGATCGTCGCTTCCTCGACGGTGAACCCGATGCAGCCATCGGTCACGAGGCTCTGCAACAGGTTCCACAACACCAGCGAGAGGCCGAGGAACGGCAGATAGGTGTGCAGATCCATGCGGAACAGCGTGGAGTAGAGAATGCCGAGCGCGAACACCATCACCGCGGTCGAGAGCGTGAGCCAGAACGGCCCGAGCACGGACCCGCGGTAGCGCGCCTTGATGTCCAGCCAGGCCAGGGCGCGGACCAAACGCCACAGCCGCCACGCCTCGGCGAGGTCAGCCAGCGCGAGGCGGCGCCGGCCGGCATAGTCGAGACCGGCGGCGAAGCACAGCACCTGCTCGACCCCGCTGGCCGCCAGCACAGCGTCGCCAACGGCCGCGGCGGCCGCGCTTGGTGCGACGGGGACCGCCTCCTCGGGGGCGTGCTGGGCGATCACGATCATGGCTGCCCGGCGCGATAGCCGATCGCCGCGCCGCCGACAACCCGCGACGGGCTGCCGGCGTTCCCCCGGTCAGTCGGCGACCGATCAGCCCGCAACTGGGGCCAGCCGCAGATGGTCGCCGCGGATGATGGCGATGCGCTGGCCGGGAACGAAGTGGTACTCGTTGCTCTGCACCACCGAGATGGTCTGCCCGTCATCCACGCGGATGATGAACTCGACCGCCTGCCCGCTCGCCAGGCCGCCCTCGACGGCGCTGCCGGCGATGCCGCCGATCAAGGCGCCTCCAATGGCACCGAGGATATTGGTGCGCGGGTCGCCGCCGATGAAGCTGCCGGCGACACCACCCGCCGCGGCGCCGCCCAGCGCGCCGATGCCGCTGCTAGGCCCCTGCACGTTGACATCCCGCATCGAGACGATCGTGCCGTAGGAAACCTGCGCCGCGCGGCCGACTCCATAGCCCCCATAGGTGCTGTTCGGTGGCGGAGCGGCGCAACCGCTGAGGGCCGCCACCAGCACGATAGCCGCCAGCACCAGCGCGGACCCGGCCAGCCGGCGCCACGGCGGGAGGCCGGGAGCGGGAAGCGAAGTCACGGTCACGCCACGAAATCTCTGCATGGTCTCTCCTCGACAGGTCGCCCCGACGCCGATTCGCTCACCCGGATTGTCTGATCTTGCAGGTGCATGGGCTTTCGGATAACATCTTAGACGGCGTTCTTGATGCAATGCTTAATCCTACGTGCGCATGATGGTGTTCGGCCGTCGTGCAGGGCGGTCAGTGTTTGCCGCGACCCGACGCGAGAGCGAGACCCATATGCCGCCTGCCCCGCATTCCGCCGCATCCTCGCACCGGCGGCAAGTCTCCCCTCTCACGGGCACCCGCGCGCGCCAGGCGTGCCGGCTGCTCCTGTGCGGATGCGCTCTCGCCCTGCTCGCGGCCTGCGCCGGCGGCGAGCATCCCCAGCTCGCCGACCAGCGGGGTGAAGCGGCGCACTACGTCGCCCGGGCGAGCGGCAACTACCAGCCCCCGGGGCCGCCGGAGGACCCGTGGCGGCCCTATATCAGCGAGGCGGCGCAGCGATTCGACGTGCCCGAGCGCTGGATCCGGGAGGTCATGCGCACCGAATCCGGCGGGCGCGAGTATGTGAACGGCCAGCTCGTCACCTCGCCCAAGGGGGCGATGGGGCTGATGCAGGTCATGCCCGCGACCTTCGATCTGATGCGCCAGCGCCATGGGCTCGGCGACGACCCCTACGACCCGCGCAACAACATCCTCGCCGGCACTGCCTATATCCGCGAAATGTACGATATCTACGGAGCGCCCGCCTTCCTCGCCGCCTACAACGCCGGCCCGGCCCGGCTCGATGATCAGCTGCAGCACCACCGTCCCCTGCCCGACGAGACGCGGCGTTATGTGGCGATGATCGCCCCGCATATCCAGGACAGCTGGCCCGCGAACCGCGCCGCGGCGGACCGCATGGCGTGGAACCAGGCCCCGCTCGAGTCGCGGCGCCCCGCCGCCACCGGCGGCTCGGCATTGGGCTCAGCCGCACCGCCGCCGCGCAGCGTGCAGGTGGCCGCTCTCCGGCCGCCGCCGGTCCCGCCCGCAGCCCCCGTTTCGCCCGCGCTCCCGGTGCCGCCGACGCCGCCGGTGCAGCTCGCCGCGGTCACGCCGGGGCATCGCGATGGCGGCTTCCGCCTCATCTCCACCGCAGTGGCCGCAGAGGCGCCGCTGGCGCACGGCGGCGACCCGCGCGGCGCCTGGGCGATCCAGGTCGGCGCCTTCGCCCAGGAGGGCCAGGCCTTCGCCGCCGCA
Organism: Acetobacteraceae bacterium; assembly: GCA_027449745.1. Classification (GTDB taxonomy): domain Bacteria; phylum Pseudomonadota; class Alphaproteobacteria; order Acetobacterales; family Acetobacteraceae; genus JAJZVV01. The sequence continues at coordinate 5,216 of DAIDKZ010000166.1, forward strand.
CTGGCGGCGCGCGACCAGGCGCGCGGGCTGCTGGCCGTTTCCCATCCCGTGGTCGGCGGCATCCTGTCCCCGCATGGCAAGCTCTACCGCGCCCGCCTGACCGGCCTGTCGCGCGACGCCGCGGCCCAGGCCTGCGACAAGCTGGCCCGCCAGGGTCTGCATTGCCTCCTGGTCGCCCCCAACGCGCAATCCTGAGGGCTTGCCCGGCGGGTCTTTGCCCAGTATCGGGTTCCAAGGGCCGCCGGCCCTTGGTGGGGGCGTGGGGGCAAAGCCCTCGCGAAACGTCGCATGAAACCTGATTTCTCCAGCCTGACCCCGCTGCTCGCGCCGCGCTCGGTGGCCGTCATCGGCGCCTCGGACGATCCGACCCGGATCGGTGGCCGGCCGATCGCCTATATGCGCGCGCAGGGTTTTCGCGGTGCGATCTTCCCGGTCAACCCGAAACGGGCGGAAATCCAGGGCCTGCCCGCCTACCCGACGATCGAATCCCTGCCCGAAACCCCGGACGTGGCGATCGTCGCCGTGCCCGCCGCGGGTGCGGTGGCCATGGTGGAGGCGCTTGGGCAGCGGGGGGTGAAGGGCGCGATCGTTTTCACCGCCGGGTTTGCCGAGGTGGACGCGGACGGCGCCGCCGAGCAGGCGCGCATGATCGCGGCGGCGCGCGCGCACGGCATGCGCCTGCTCGGGCCCAACTGCCTCGGCCTGTTCAATGCCAGGATCGGGTTCTACCCGATCTTCTCCTCCTCGTTCGAGACCGGCTGGCCGCGACCAGGTCGGATCGGCATCGCCAGCCAGTCTGGCGCCTATGGCACGCATCTGTTCGTCGTCGCGCGCAATCGCGGCCTCGGCACGCCGATCTGCGTCACCACCGGCAATGAGGGCGATGTCACGCTCGGCGACGTCATCGGGTGGCTGGCGGAGGATTCCGAGACCGACGTCATCGCCGCCTACGCCGAGGGCATCCGCGCCGCCGACGGGCTCATCGCCGCGCTCGAACGCGCGCGGGCGGCGCGCAAGCCGGTGGTGATGATGAAGGTCGGGCGCAGCGCCCTCGGCCAGGCGGCGGCGCGCTCACACACCGCGTCCATCGCCGGCGACGATGCCGTGACCGAGGCGGTGCTGGCGGAGTTCGGCGTCGTGCGCGCGCGCTCGACCGAGGAGATGCTCGACATCGCCTATGCCGCGACCAAGCGCATCTATCCCGCCGGCAACACGCTCGGCGTGATCACGGTGAGCGGCGGCGCGGGCGTGCTGATCTCGGACGCCGCCGAGCAGCTCGGGCTGGCCATGCCGCCGATGCCGGCGGCGGCGCAGGCCGAATTGCGCGGCCTGGTTCCCTTTGCCGCACCGCGCAACCCGGTCGACTGCACGGCGCAGGTCTTCAACGAGATCAGCCTGGTGGGACGCTTCGCCGAAGCCGTGGTGGCCGAGGGCGGCTATGCGTCCGTGCTGGCCTTTTTCTCCCAGACCGGCGGCGCGGCCTCGATCGCGCCGAAGCTGCGCACGCAACTCGGGGCCGGGCGCGCGCGCCACCCGGAGCGGCTCTACGCGCTCTCCGTTCTTGCCGCGCCGGATCTGGTCGCGGAGTACGAGTCGGACGGGTTCCTCGTCTTCGAGGACCCGACGCGCGCGGTGAACGCGATCCACGCGATGGGCCGGTTCGGCGACGCCTTCGCCCGCGCGCCCTCGCCGCCGCCCTCCGCGGTGCCCGCGATCGTGCTGCCGGCAGCCACGCCGAGCGAATCGGAGGCCAAGCGCATCCTCGCCGCCGCCGGCATCGCCTGCGTTCCCGAGCAGGTCGTGAGTTCGTCCGAGGCGGCCGCCACGGCGGCGGCGGCGATGGGCTTCCCGGTGGTGATGAAAATCGTCTCCCCGGACATTCTCCACAAGACCGAGATCGGCGGCGTGCTGGTCGGCATCGCGGACGCCGAGGCGGCGCGCGCCGGCTACGCCACCCTGCTCGCCCGCGCCACCGCCGCGCGGCCGGCGGCGCGCATCGAGGGCGTGCTGGTGGCGAAGCAGGTGCAAGGCGGCGTGGAATGCCTGCTCGGCATCCACCGCGATCCGGTCTTCGGCCCCATCGCCGCCTTCGGCCTCGGCGGGATTTTCGTCGAGGTGCTGAAGGACGTGGTGTTCCGCCGCTGCCCGTTCGGCGAGGATGTCGCCCGCGAGATGATCGGCGCCATTCGCGGCGCGGCGCTGCTCCGGGGGGCGCGCGGGCGCCGGCCGGCCGATATCGCCGCCCTGGCGCAGATGCTGTCGCGGCTTTCGGTGTTCGCGGCACAGGCGGGCGAGCGGCTGCGCGCGGTGGACCTCAACCCTGTCTTCGCCCTGCCCGACGGCGAGGGCGCCCTCGCCGCGGACGCGGTGCTCGAGATCGGAGAGCCGGATGGCCATCAACTATGAAAAGCTGAAGACCTTCCCGATCCCCGAAGTCCGCCAGCGCGTGACCCGCCGGGACACGGTGTTCTATGCGCTCTCGGTCGGGCTCGCTCAGGACCCGATGGACGAGCGGCAGCTGCGCTTCGTCGATCCCCACAAGGACCTGCTCGCCATGCCGGCGATGGCGGTCGTGCTCGGCCATCCCGGGTTCTGGCTGCGCCTGCCCGAGACCGGGGTGGACGCGGTGAAGGTGGTGCATGGCGAGCAAAGCATCGTCTGGCACGCGCCGTTGCCGGTGGAAGGCGAGATCATCGGCCGGACCCGCGTCGTCGAGGTGATCGACAAAGGCGCGGGCAAGGGTGCGCTGCTCTATTCGGAGAAGCAGGTGCTCGACGCCGCCACCGGCCAGGTGCTGGCGACGCTCGACTCGACCACCTTCATGCGCGGCGATGGCGGGTTCGGCGGGCCTTCCGGGCCGGTGAAGCCGGTGCACGAGCTGCCGACGCGCGCGCCCGACTTCGCCATCGACCTCGCCACCCGCCCCGAACAGGCGCTCTATTACCGGCTCAACGGCGACGACAACCCGCTGCACGCGGATCCGAAATTCGCCGCCGCTGCCGGGTTTCCGCGGCCGATCCTGCACGGGCTGTGCACGCTCGGCACGGTCTGCCACGCGCTTCTGCGCGGGCTCGCCGACTACGATCCCTCGCGGCTGCGAGCGATGGCGCTGCGCTTTTCCGCCCCCGTATTCCCCGGCGAGACCATCCGCACCGAAATCTGGCGCGACGGGGCGTTCCGCGCCCGGGTCGTGGAACGCGACGCCGTGGTCGTGAACAACGGCCATTTCGAGCTGGGCTGAACGGCACGGCCCATCTACGGCCAACGCACCTCCGGCGGCAGGCTCATCAGGATGGCCTCGATGTTGCCGCCGGTCTTCAGGCCGAACAGCGTGCCGCGATCGTGCAGCAGGTTGAATTCGACATAGCGGCCACGGCGCACGAGCTGGTGCTCGCGCTCGGCCGCGCTCCAGACCGCGCCCATCCTGCGGCGGACGATGTCCGGGTAGGCCGCGAGGAAGGCCAGTCCGACATCGCGGGTGAAGGCGAAATCCGCCGCCACATCGCCGCTGGCGAGGTGGTCGAAGAAAATGCCGCCGGCGCCGCGCGGCTCATTGCGGTGGGGCAGGAAGAAATACGTGTCGCACCATGCCTTGAACCGCGGGTAGTAGGTCGGGTCGTGCCGGTCGCAGGCGGTCTTGAAGGCAGCGTGGAAGGCCGCAGCATCGGCCTGCGCCGCCTCGGTCTCCAGGCGCATCGGGGTCAGGTCCCCGCCGCCGCCGAACCAACCCCTGGTGGTCACGATCATGCGCGTATTCATGTGCGCCGCCGGCACGAGCGGGCTGTGCAGATGGGCGACCAGGCTGATGCCGCTGGCCCAGAAGCGGGGATCCTCTTCGGCGCCCGGGATCTGGCGACGGAACTCGGGGCTGAACTCGCCCCAGACGGTAGAGATATTGACCCCGACCTTCTCGAACACCCGGCCACGCATGACGCTCATCACGCCGCCGCCCTGCTCGCTGCCGTCGGCGCCGGGAGGGCGCTGCCAGGCGCTGCGGGTGAAGCGCCCGGGCGGGCGCATGGCGGCGAGCGCGCTGGTCGGTTCGTCCTCGATCGCCTCGAAGGCGGCGCACAGCCGGTCGCGCAGCTCGGCGAACCAGGTTTCGGCCGCGGGCTGAAGCGCGGCATGGGCGGGGGGAACCGCATCGGTCATCGGCAGGTCTCTCCGTGGACGGGACGACCCTATCGGATCCTGCGCCGTGTTGCAGGGGCGCAGAACGCCGCCTAGTATGCGCCGCGTCGGTGACGGGCCCTTCCCGCACGAATGGCTGTTGGCCGGCGGCGCCTAGGGGGCCGCCGCGGCGCGCGGTCATGTGTGGACCGTCGCGACGCGCCGCAACCAGCCCCGTCCGGGCTTCGAGGACATGATGGCCACATCACTCTCCGCATCCGACCATGGCGCCAGCTCGCCGCACGGCGAGGGCACATCCAAGCGCGATTTCCTCAAGCTCGTCACCGGCGCCGCCGCCCTCGTCGGCACCGGGGCGATCGTGTGGCCGTTGATCGACAGCATGAACCCGTCCCAGGACGTGCTGGCGCTCGGCTCGATCGAGGTCAATCTCGAACCCATCCAGGCCGGCATGGGGATCACCGTGCTCTGGCGCGGCAAGCCGATCTTCGTGCGTCACCGCACCGAGAAGGAGATCAAGGAAGCCGAGGATGTGAGCCTCTCCGCCCTCAGCGACCCCGAAACGGACGCCGCCCGGATCAAGGCGGGCCACGCGCAGTGGATCGTCGTCGTCGGCATCTGCACCCATCTTGGCTGCGTGCCGCTCGGCAACAAGCCGTCCGATCCGCGTGGCGAGTGGGGCGGATGGTTCTGCCCCTGCCACGGGAGCCAGTACGACACATCGGGGCGCGTGCGCCACGGTCCCGCCCCGGCCAACCTGCCGGTCCCCCCCTACGCGTTCGAGACCGACACAAAAATCAAGATCGGCTGAGCGAGCCCCTGGCCGAGGAGAGAATTCGCGATGGTTGGCCTGCACAAGAGTGAGTTCAAGAACCCGCTGGTGCGCTGGATCGATACGCGCCTGCCGGTGTTCACGATGATGCAGAACGAGTACGGGTCCTTCCCGACCCCTCGGAATTTCAACTACTTCTGGAACTTCGGCGCGCTCGCCATGGTGGCGATGATGATCATGATCATCACCGGCATCTTCCTGGCCATGAACTACGTGCCGAACACGGCGCTCGCCTTCGACAGCGTCGAGCGGATCATGCGCGACGTGAACTACGGCTGGCTGATCCGATACGTGCACATGAACGGCGCCTCGATGTTCTTCGTCGTGGTGTACATCCACATTTTCCGCGGCCTCTACTACGGTTCCTACAAGACGCCGCGCGAACTGCTGTGGATGTTGGGCGTGGTCATCCTGCTGCTGATGATGATGACCGCGTTCATGGGCTACGTGCTGCCGTGGGGCCAGATGTCCTACTGGGGCGCGACCGTTATCACCAACCTGTTCTCGGCCTTCCCCATCGTCGGCAAGTCGATCGTGACCTGGTTGTGGGGCGGGTTCTCGGTCGACAACCCGACGCTGAACCGGTTCTTCAGCCTGCACTACCTGCTGCCGTTCGTGATCGTCGCCGTGGTCTTTCTCCACGTCGCCGCCCTGCACATCACCGGCTCGAACAACCCGCTCGGCATCGAGCCGAAGGGGCCGCAGGACACGCTGCCGTTCCACCCCTACTACACGGTGAAGGATAGCGTCGGCATCTGCGTGTTCCTCATCGTCTATGCCGCACTGGTGTTCTTCGCGCCCAACTTTCTCGGCAACCCGGACAATTACATTCCCGCCAATCCGATGGTGACACCAGCGGAGATTGTGCCGGAATGGTACTTGCTGCCGTATTACGCCATCCTGCGGTCGGTACCGAACAAGCTCGGCGGCGTGCTGATGATGTTCGGGTCGATCCTGGTGCTGTTCGTGCTGCCCTGGCTCGATACCAGCCCGGTACGCAGCGCCCGCTTCCGCCCGATCTTCCGCCAACTCGTGCTGCTGCTGGTGATCGACGTGATCGTGCTCGGCGATGTCGGCGCGCACCGGCCGGAGGGCTGGTGGGTGGTCGTCGGCCGGCTGGCCACGACTTACTATTTCCTGTTCTTCCTGGTGCTCCTGCCGGTCGTGGGCAAGCTCGAACGGCCGCTGAAGCTGCCCGACAGCATCAGCAAGCCGGTGCTGGGCGGCGGTGGACCGCTGCCGGGCGGGGCTCCTGCCAAGCCGATGGAGAAGGCCTGATGCGTCGTATCCCTCTCGCCCGACTGATCCTCGGGGCCGCGCTCGGCGGCCTCCTCGCCGCCAGCTCGGCGCGCGCGGCCGACGACACCAAGCTGCCCAAGGTCGAGTGGAGCTTCTCCGGGCCGTTCGGCACTTATGATCTGGCCTCGGCGCAGCGTGGCTTCCTGATCTACCAGCAGGTCTGCTCGAACTGCCACTCGATGAACCAGCTCTACTACCGCAACCTTGAGGGCATCGGCCTGTCCGAGGAGCAGATCAAGGCGATCGCGGCGAGCGTGCAGGTTCCCGGCGGGGTGGATGACAACGGCCAGCCGATTCAGCGTCCGGGCCGGCCGGCCGACCATTTCCGCGCCCCGTTCCCCAATGACCAGGCGGCGCGTGCGGCGAACGGCGGTGCGTTGCCGCCGGACCAGTCGGTGCTCGAACTCGCGCGCGAGGGCGGGGCGGACTATCTCTACGCGCTGATGGTCGGCTATTCGGACCCGCCGGCGGACATGAAGATGCAGCCCGGGATGATGTACAATAGATTCTTCCCGGGCCATCAGATCGCCATGCCGCAGCCGCTGCAGGACGGCAGCGTGCAGTATACCGACGGCACCAAGCCCACCCTCGAGCAGGAGGCGAAGGATGTCGTCACCTTCCTCGCCTGGGCGGCCGAGCCGGAAATGGTCGAGCGCAAGCAGATGGGGGTGAAGATCATCCTCTTCCTGCTCCTGCTCACCGGCCTGACCTATGCCGTGAAGCGCAAGCTGTGGTCGGACGTGCATTGACCGGCGGCTTCATGGCTGGCTAAGTCCAGCGCCGCGCCCCGCCCGGGGCGCGGCGTTGTCTTTTCTCCGAGGGGGGCGGCATGGCCGAGACGGTCGAACCGATGATCGGCATCATCGGCGGCTCCGGTCTCTACGAGATCGACACGCTGGAGGACCGCAGCTGGCGGCGGGTGCTCTCGCCCTGGGGGGAGAGTTCCGACGAGCTGCTGTTCGGCCGCCTCGGCGGCGTCCGCTGCGTGTTCCTGCCCCGCCACGGCCGCGGCCACCGCCTGTCGCCGACGCATCTCGACTATCGCGCCAATATCGACGTGCTCAAGCGCGCTGGCTGCACCGATCTGATCTCGCTCTCCGCCGTCGGCAGCCTGAAGCCGGAGCTGGCGCCCGGGCAGTTCGTCATCGTCGACCAGTTCATCGACCGCAGCTTCGCCCGCGAGAAGAGCTTTTTCGGCGAAGGCTGCGTCGCGCACGTTTCCATGGCGGATCCGGTCTGCGCGCGCCTCGGCGACGCCTTGGAAGCGGCGGCCGGCGCGCTCGCGCTGCCGGTCACGCGCCGCGGCACCTATCTGGTCATGGAGGGACCGCAATTCTCCACCCGCGCCGAAAGCGAGCTCTACCGCTCCTGGGGCTGCAGTGTCATCGGCATGACCAACATGCCGGAGGCCAAGCTCGCCCGCGAGGCGGAGCTTTGCTACGCGACGGTTGCCATGGTCACCGACTATGATTGCTGGCACGACGAGCACGAAGCGGTGAGCGTGGACGCGGTGGTCCAGGTCCTGCTCGCCAACGCCGACAAGGCGCGCGCGCTCGTCGGCGCGGTCGTCCCCGCCCTCGGCCGCGCGCGCGGCCCCTGCCCGTGCGGCTGCGACCGGGCACTCGGCGCGGCGCTGATCACCGCGCCGGAGAAGCGCGATGCGCGGCTGATGGCGAAGCTGGACGCCGTCGCCGGCCGCCTGCTGCCGGGGAACTGACTGGGGCAAAGGCCAGGCTGCTCGCTTCCGTACTTACCGCGGCCAGTCCCATGCTCGACGCGCGAGCGGCCTGGCTCCAGACAGCCTGTGGTAATGACGGCGCATCCTGAAGCATGTTAGGATTGCGTCATGATCATGCGTATCCTGTCACCGCTTGCAGCCGCCGCCGGGACGGCGTTCGGGCTGGCCTGCCTCTGGGCCGGTCCGGCGCGTGCGGACCTGGCGCTCAATGCGGCGGGCAGCGCCGACGGGCTCGTGCTCGCGGTGTTCGCGACCATCAACAGCGGTGACACCGGCTTCGGGCCATTCGGCCTCGCCGCCACCGGCAACGGCAACATCCTCGTTCACAACCAGCCCAACGAGACGACCTACGTCTTCAAGGACATCAACGGCCAGACCGTGGGCTCCGCGGTGAGTTCGACGAATTCGGTCAGCTCGAACACGTCCGGCTACGCCACCGCCGGCGGCCAGGCCTATGGCAGTATCGGCGGGATCGGCACCCGGTTCGTGCAGTTCAATTCGGACGGCACGGTGAACCGCACCCTCGCCCCGGGCACGACCGCCTATCTCGGCATGGTCGGCGAGCCCAATGGCCACATCCTCGCGACCTCCAGGTTCCAGGGCCTGATCGACATCAACCCGGTGACGAACAGCTTCAGCGAGGTGATCCCCGGTCTCACTGGCGATGGGCTGTCGCTCTCGGCCGATGGCAAAACGGCCTATCTCGTCAGCAACGGCTCGGTTCTCGCGATCGATCTGGTCACCAGGACGGTGGCGCAGGTCTATGCCAATGCCGGCCCGAGCCCGGACAGTACCGGCGTCATCAATGCCCCAGGATCGGCGGTGAACGGCGAGATCGTCGTTTCCAACAATGACGGCTCGCTCGGCCTGATCGATCCGGCGACCGGCGGCTACACGCAGATCGGCAGCGGCGGAACCCGGCTCGACTATACGTTCGCCGATGCCAGCAACGGATCGCTGCTGATCGACGGTTCGAACAACGTCTACCGGCTCACCTGCACCCTGGCCGATTGCAGCATCGGCAGCCCGCCACCCGCCAGCGCGCCGGAACCCGCCGCCATCACCCTGCTCGGCGCCGGCCTCGCCGGCCTCGCCTGCTTCCGCCGCCGCCGCGGCGACGGCTGACCATGCCGCCACCCTTGCGTGGCCGCCATCAGGGACACTAGAACCTGCCCAGGCCGGGTTAGCACAGCGGTAGTGCAGCGGTTTTGTAAACCGAAGGCCGGGGGTTCAAATCCCTCACCCGGCACCGGGTCGCTCACCCTGCCTCCGGAGGCCATCCATGCGTCGCGCTTCGTCTCTGCTGGTCCCATTCGCGCTGCTCGCCGCCTGCGAGGGGCCGCGGCCGGATGCGGTCTACAGTCTCGGCCTGACCCGTGATGGGGCCGACCAGTTCGAGGTCACCACCCGTCCGCCGCTCGTCCTGCCGCCGGACTACAACGCCCTGCCGCCACCCGGCCCGGTGGAACAGCGCGCCCCGCACGTGCCGGCACCGCAGCAGGCCGCGGCGGTCCTGGCCCCGCAGGTCGCGCTGAACGCCGATGCCGGCGCGCTCTCGCCCGGGCAGATCGCCCTGCTCAATGCGGCCGGCCCACCGGCGCCGCCAGACATCCGGGTGCGCGTCGACCGCGATGCGCTGCAGACGGCTCCGCCGCAAAGCATCTTCGACCGCCTCGCCTTCTGGAGCACGCCGAAGATCCGGGACGAGCCGGTCGTCGACCCGCACGCCGAGGCGCTGCGCCTGAAACAGCCGCTGCCCGCGCCCGCCACTCTCCCCGAGCCGGCGCCGCCGCCGGCGCGCAGGGGCGTTTTCGGCGGAATTTTCGATTGGCTCTTCTGACGACGTCCTGACTTCCCGACCGCGCCGTGGCATGTCTGACAAGGGATCAGACGGCCACCGCGATACTCGAAGGGGGAGCGAGCCACGGCATGACAATCGAGCAGGAGATCGCCGGCGCACGGCGGGACACGATCGGCGATGCGCTGCGCCGCGCGGCCGCCTGCCATCGCGACCGCATCGCACTGGGCTTCGGCGAGCGGCGCTGGAGCTATGCGGCACTGGACCAGGCGGCCGATCGCATCGCGCAGCGTCTACTCGGCGCCGGCCTCGCGCGCGGGGACCGCGTCGTCGCCTTCGGCCGCAATTCCGACGCTTATCTGCTCGCCTGGCTGGGCTGCGTCCGCGCCGGGCTGGTCCATGTTCCCGCCAACTATGCGCTGAACGCCGAGGAGCTGGGCTACATCGCGCGCCAATCCGGCGCCGCGGCGATCCTTTACCAGCCGGCCCTCGCCGCGACGGCGGAGGCCGTTCGCCACGGGCTCGGGCTCCGCTTCGCCGCCACCATCGATGCCGGCCATGAGGCGGAGGGCCAGCCCGATCTACTCGCCACCGCCAGCGACCGGCGTTGGGATCCGCCCGCCGGCGCCGATCCGGCGGCCGGGCTGGACGAGAACGACCTGGTGCAGATCATCTACACCTCCGGCACCACCGCCGCGCCCAAGGGCGCGATGATGACCCATCGCGCCCAGCTCGCCGAGTATCTGAGCTGCATCCAGGCGCTGGATTTCAGCGCCGGGGATCGCGGCCTGGCGGCGCTGCCCCTCTACCATACCGCACAGATGCACGCCTTCTGCATGCCGCAGCTGCTCGTCGGCTCATACACGCGGCTGATCGAGGCGCCGGATCCGGCGCTGGTGCTGCGCCTGATCGAGGACGAGCGGCTGACCTCGTTCTTCGCACCGCCCACGGTCTGGATCGGCCTGCTCCGCCACCCTGATTTCGACCGCCGCGATCTCGGCTCGCTGCGCCGGGCCTATTACGGTGCCGCCATCATGCCGCTGCCCGTGCTCGAGGAGCTGCAGCGGCGGCTGCGGTCGGCGGGGCTCTATAATTGCTACGGCCAAAGCGAGATCGGCCCGCTCGCCACGGTGTTGCGCCCGGAGGAGCACGCGGCGCGGCCTAGCTCGGTCGGGCGGCCGGTGCTGCTGGTGCAGACCCGCGTCGTCGACACGGATATGCGCGACGTCCCGCCCGGCGAACGCGGCGAGATCGTGCACCGCTCGCCCCAGCTCCTGCTCGGCTACTGGGACAAGCCGGAGGAGACCGCTGCCGCCTTCGCCGGCGGCTGGTTCCATTCCGGCGATGTCGGCACGATGGACGAAGAGGGCTATATCGCCGTCGTCGATCGGGTGAAGGACGTCATCAATACCGGCGGCGTGCTGGTCGCCAGCCGGGAGGTGGAGGATGCACTGTTCAGCCATCCCGCGGTGGCCGAGGTGGCAGTGATCGCCCTGCCGGATCCGAAATGGATTGAGGCCATCGCCGCCATCGTCGTGCTGCGCGATGGCGCAGAGCTGGACCCGGCGCTGGCCGAGGAGACGCTGATCGCCCATGCGCGCGACCGGCTGGCGCCCTACAAGCTGCCCAAGCGGGTGATCCTGGCCGAGTCGCTGCCCAAGAATCCCTCCGGCAAGCTGCTCAAGCGCGAGCTCCGCGCCCGCTATGGCGGCCGCGCCGACGCGGTGCCCGGGGTCGGCTGATCTCCGCCGGCGCGGAATGCGCTACGCTCGTGCCATGTCTGCCACAAGCGACTCGGCGTCCGGCTGCCGCATCCGCCTGCTGCCCTCCGCCATCGTCGATCGCATCGCCGCCGGCGAGGTGATCGAGCGGCCGGCGGCGGCCCTGAAGGAGCTGGTCGAGAACGCGCTCGATGCCGGTGCCCGGCGCATCGCCGTGGCGCTCACCGGCGGCGGCATCGAGCGCATCGAGGTCACCGATGACGGCGCCGGGATGAGCGCGGCGGAACTGGCCCTGGCGGTGCAGCGCCACGCCACCTCCAAGCTCGCCGACGAGACCCTGGTGCGCATCGCCACGCTCGGCTTCCGCGGCGAGGCGCTGCCCTCGATCGGCGCCGCGGCGCGGCTGGAAATCACCTCCCGCCCGGCTGGCACGGCGGAGGCGCAGCGGATCCGCGTCGAAGGCGGGCGCGTCTCGGCGGTGATGCCGGCGGCCGGGCCGCCGGGCACGCGCGCGGTCGTGGCGGACCTGTTCTTCGCCACGCCCGCCCGGCGGAAATTCCTCAAATCCCCCCGCGTCGAGGCCGATCACGCCGAGGCGGCGATGCGGCGGCTGGCGCTGGCCGCACCCGAGGTCGGCTTCCGTCTCGAGATCGACGGGCGGACGCTGTTCGACCTGCCTGGCCAGGACCGCGCCGCCCGGGTGGCCGCGCTGCTGGGGCCGGAGGCGGCAGCGGCGCTGCTGGAGGTCGCGGGCGAGCGCGACGGCATGGTTCTGACCGGGTTCGCCGCCGCGCCGAGCGTGCACCGCGCCACCGGCGCTGGCCAGGTCTTCGTCGTCAATCGCCGACCGGTGACCGACCCGGTGCTGAAGATGGCGCTGCGCGTCGCCTATCGCGAGGTGATCGTGCCCGGCCGTCACCCGGTCGCGGCGCTGTTCCTGGAGTTGCCGGCCGAGGCGGTGGACGTGAACGTCCACCCGGCCAAGACCGAGCTGCGCTTCCGTGACGCCGACGCGGTGCGCGGGCTGGTGATCGGCGGGGTCCGCGCCGCGCTCGCCGGCGGCGCCGGACATGCGTCCATGCTCACGCTCCGCCCGATGGCATACGCCACGGCGCACGCGGCGCGCTCCGCTCGCCCGGCTTCGCCAGTCTACGCGGCCATCCCGTCGGCACCGGCCAATCCGGGCATGGCGGAGGCCCAGTTGCCGCTCGCCGCGGCACCGTCGGCGCGCGTGCTCGCCGCCGCCGAGCCCGCACCAGCGCATCCGCTCGGCGCCCCGGTGGCGCAAGTGCTGGACACCTACATCCTCGCCGTCGCCGCCGACGGGGCGCTGGTTCTGGTCGATCAGCACGCCGCGCATGAACGGCTGACGCACGAGGCGCTGCGCGCGCAGCACGTCGCCGGCGGGGTGCGGGCGCAGCCGCTGTTGCTGCCCGCCGTCGTCGAGCTGACCCAGGCGGAGGCGGCGCGGCTGCTGGCGCGCGCCGCTGAGCTGGCCCGGCTCGGCCTGGAGATCGAGGAATTCGGGTCCGGGGCGGTGCTGGTCCGCGCGCTGCCGGCGGCGCTGGGCACGCCCGAGCCCGCCGCGCTGCTGCGCGATCTGGCCGACGAGCTCGGCGAGATCGGCGAAACTCTGACGCTGGAGGCGCGGCTGGACGCCATGCTCGCCCGGCTCGCCTGCCACGGCAGCATCCGCGCCGGCCGGCGGCTTGCCGCCGAGGAGATGGCCACGCTGCTGCGCCGGATGGAAGCCACGCCGCGCGCCGCGACCTGCAGCCACGGCCGGCCGACCTACCTGAAATTCTCCCGCGCCGAGATCGAGCGCTTGTTCGGGCGGCGATGAGCCTCGCTCTGGCCCCGGTGTTCGCCGCCGGGCTGATCGCCGGGGCGATGAACGCGCTCGCCGGCGGCGGCTCGTTCGTGACCTTTCCCGCCTTGCTTCTGGCCGGGCTCGACGCTCGGGCGGCGAACATCACCTCAACCATCGCCCTGTTCCCGGGCCAGGTCCTCACCGGCTGGGCCGGGCGCGGGCTGCTGGCCGGCGCGGCCGGGCTCGGCGCCGTCGAACTGGTCGGGATCAGCCTGGCCGGCGGGGCCGTGGGGGCGGGATTGCTGCTCACCACGCCGACCAGCGTCTTCGCCCGGATGGTGCCGTTCCTGGTGCTGTTCGCCACCACGGTGTTCGCCTGGGGCAGCTTCATTCGCCGGGCGGAAGCCGCGGCACCGCGATTGGGCCGGCGCACGGCGCTCGCGGCGCAGTTCGCCATCGCCATCTATGGCGGCTATTTCGGCGGCGGCATCGGCTTCCTCATGCTCGCCGTTCTCACCGCCGTCGGCGTGGCGGTGCGCGCGGCGATGGCGACCAAGAACGTCCTCGGCGCGGTGATGAACGCCGCCGCCGTCGTGGTGTTCCTGTTCGCGCCCGGCCTCGACGCCAAGGCCGCGCTCGTGCTGGCCGTCGGCGCCCTGGCCGGCGGCCAGCTCGGCGTGTGGCTGCTGCGCCGGGTGAACGAGACCGCGCTCAGACTGTTCGTCGTCCTCGTCGGCAGCACGCTGACCGTCGGCCTGTTCCTGCGCGGGCCGTGAGCCTCACCCGAGCTCGACCAACACGAGCTCGGCCTCGTCGGTCGCGGTGATGGCGATCTCCGTCTCGCCGGCCACAGCGACGCCGTCGCGGGTCGCGGCGGCGACGCCGTTGACCGTGATGGCGCCGGTCGCGGGCACCAGATAGGCGCCCCCACTGGCCGGCAGGCTGCGCCGCACCGTCTCACCGGCGCGGAGGGTGCCGGCCCAGAGCGCACCGTTGGTGTAGAGCGGCAGCGCCCCGGCCTCGATATCCGCCGCGCGGCCGCTGGCCAGCACGGAAAGCCCGCCGCCGGCCTTGGGAAACTGCCGCGTACCCCAGCCGGGCGCGACGCGCGGCGTGTTCGGCATCAGCCAGATCTGGAACAGCCGCGTCGGCACGGTCTCGCGGTTATACTCGGCATGGACGATGCCGGTGCCGGCATGCATCACCTGCACGTCGCCGGCCTCGGTGCGGCCCTCGTTGCCGAGCGAGTCGCGATGGGTGATGGCGCCCTCGCGGATATAGGTGACGATCTCCATCTCGCGGTGCGGATGCGGATCGAAGCCGGTGCCCGGCGCGATCTCGTCGTCGTTCCACACCCGCAGCCCGCCGAAGCCCATGCGGGCGGGGTCGTGATACTCGCCGAAGCTGAAATGATGCCTTGCGTTGAGCCAGGCGTTGCGGAACCGGCCGAGGGCGGTGAAGGGACGAATCTCGATCATGGCGTGTTGCTCTCCGCGATTTGTTCGATATCGAACGATTGGCCGCAGAGATGGGCGCTCGCCTCGGCCGGCGCAAGCCCGGCACCCTCGGCGCTCTGGCCGAGCTTGCGCAACAGCAGGCCGAGCTGACGCTGCTCCTCGGCGTCGAGTCCGCCGAGCACGCGCGCTATGTCGGCGGCATGGCGCGGAAACACCGCCTGGATCCGCTCTCGGCCGGAGTCGGTGAGGCAGACATGCACGCTCCGGCGGTCCTCGGCGCAGCGGCGGCGCACCACGAGCCCGCGCCGCTCCAGCTTGTCCACCACGTCGGTGACATTGCCCGCGCTGGTCAGCACTTTCCGCCCCAGTTCGCGATGGGTCAGGCTGCCCTTGTGCAGCAGCGCCTCCAGCACGCCCAACTGGGTGACGGTGAGCCCTTCGGCGGCGAGCAGCGGCTCGATCCCGGCCAGCACCGCCTTGCTGGCCCGCAGCAGCTTGACATAGGTGCGGACCGCCTGCTCGATGCCCGGCTCGGCGACGCCGAACATCGCCCCGGCCGGTGCGGACGCCCGTGGCACGTCAGGGCGTCGGCATCAATGCTTCAGCATGACGGGCAGCCCGGCATGCTCGAGCACATGGCGGGTGACGCCGCCGAGGATCAGCTGACGCAGTCTGGAGTGCGAATAGGCTCCCATGACCAGGAGATCGGCGCCGAACTCCGCCGCCGCGGCGAGCAGGCCGGCGCCGACCTCGCGGTCGACCGGGCGGAACGTCGCCAGTTCGGCGGCAATGCCGTGCAGGGCGAGATAGCCGGCGAGATCCTGCGCCGCCGGGCCGCGGCGCTGATACTCGTCGGCCGACAGCACGCGCACCGCCTCGGCGCGCTGCAGCCAGGGCAAGGCGACGAACACCGCCGAAGCGCTCTCCGCCGTGCCGTTCCAGGCCAGCGCGATGCGCCGCCCGATCGTCCCGGGCGCGACGCGCGGGGCCAGCAGCACCGGCCGGCCGCTGTCGAACAGCACCGCGTGCAGTGCGTCCGAGGAGGATACATCCTCCCCCGCCTCGGGATGCGCAATCACGGTGAGATCGGCGAGACGCGCCTGCTGGGCGATGAGGTCCTCCTCGCGACCGATGACCGAGGCGAAGCTCGCCGTCGCCGCCTCGACACCGGCGCGGGGCTCGCCCATCGCCACCTCGTGCTCCGCGACGAAGCGAGCAAACAGGGCATGCACCGCCGCCGCCCGCGTGCCGCCCTCCTTCTCGGTCGCGGCCATCATTTCCTCGATCATCGCGCCCGACAGGCCCTCGCCGGCCAGAGGGGCGACGTCGCGGCTGTCGACGCGCACGTGCAGCGCGCTGACATGGGCCCGCCAGACGCGCGCGATGACGAGAGCGGTGGCGAGCGCTGCCTCGCCAGCTTCGGTTCCGGAGAGCGGCAGCAGCAGCTTGCGGATCGCCATGGGATGCGGAACTCCGTGGAGACAGGGACACTGTAAAAATTCTATCACGTTCCGGCGCCGACCGGCAGCATCGCCCTGAGCACCGCGATGGCGGACTCTGCCTGCTCCGCGGCGACGACACGCCAGGTGCCGGGCCCGGGATCTGTGGCGGCGGCGCGGCGCAGGACGGCGAGATCGGCGTCCGAGGCATCCCCTGCCCGCCCGGCGATCCGCGCCTCCAGCACGGCGAGCGGCGCGGCGAGCCAGGCACCGGCGAACGGGAGCCCCAGGGAAACGGCCCGGCCGGCCAGCGCGGCGCGCAGGGCAGGATCAAGGAAGGTGGCATCCGCGACGACGGAATGCCCGCCGCCGGCGACGCGCCCGGCAGCATCGAGCAACTCGTCCGCCACCGCCTGGTTCGCCGCCGCCCCATAGGCCGGCTCGGGCAGGCGCTGCTCGGGTGCGGCCCCGTGCTGGCGCTTGCGGATCTCGTCGCTGCGCAGGATCACCGCTCCCGGCGCCGCACCGAGCCCAGGCGCCAGCGCCCGCGCCAGGGTGGACTTGCCCACGCCGGGCAGCCCGCCCAGCGCCAGGACAAAGGGCGGCGGCGGCGCGAGATAGGCCGCGGCGGCGGCCAGATACGAAACCGCGTCGGCGCCCATGCCGCGGACCGCCTGGATATGGGCACGAACCATGGCGCGCAGCGAAAGGAAGATCGGCAGCAGCCCGGGCAGATCCCAGTCGCCGGTGCGGGCGAGGTAGCGATTGAGCACGCGGTTCGCCGCCGCACGGCCGGCGCTGTGCTCCAGGTCCATCAGCAGGAAAGCGAGGTCGTAGCCGAGATCGATCACCGCCAGACTCTCGTCGAATTCGAGCGCGTCGAACGGCACCGGCCGCCCCTGCCAGAGGCAGAGATTGCCGAGATGCAGATCGCCATGGGCACGGCGGACGAAGCCGGCCGCGACGCGGGCCGCCAGCCGCGGCGCGCGCGCCCCGATCAGCGCGCGAATGGCCTGGTCCCAGCGCGCGATCGGCCCCTCCGGCAGCGCCGCATCGCGCGCCGCGACGATATTGCCGGCGACGATGGCGCCGAGCGCCGCGGCGTGGTCGAGATCCCGACGCGGCGGCAGTGCGGCGTGATAGCCGGCGATCGCGTCCGCGACGGCATCGAGCAGCGCCGGGGTCAGCCCGCCCCGCGCGGCGATGCGGTCGAGAAAATCTTCCCCCGGCACGCGCGCCATGCGCACGACCCAGTCGAGCACCTCGCCCGGCGCGTCGAGCGCCAGCCCGCCGTCGGGCCGGCGCACGATCGCGACCACATCCCGATACAGCCCGGGCGCCGCCGGCGCGTTGAGCGCGAATTCGCGGCGGCAGAAATGTTCGCGCGCGGCGAGCGTCGAGAAATCCAGGAACGAAGGATGAACCGCCTTTTTCAGTTTGTAGGCGACATCGCCGCCGAGAAAAACCGCGGAGATGTGCGTCTCCACCGGCGCGGCGCCGGTCAGGCGCGAGAGGAAGGCGGCGACCTCCGCCTGGCTCTCGGGCAGGCTCACGGGAACAGCTTCATCGTCGCCCAGATCGGCCCCGCACTGGTCTCGCCGGACCGGGTGAAAACGGTGCGGTCGTGGAGGCGGAACGGCATGTCCTGCCAGAACTCGAAGCGCGCCGGGACGACGCGCCAGCCGGACCAGTGCGCCGGGCGGGGAATCGTCTCGCCGGGGAAGCGCGCCTCGAATTCGGCGACGCGCCGCTCGAGCTCGGCCCGGGCCGACAATTCGCGCGACTGGCTCGATGCCCAGGCGCCGAGCCGGGACAGGCGCGGTCGCGAGGCGTAGTAGGCATCGGCCTCGGCGTCGCTGACCGGCGCGGCACGACCCTCGATGCGCACCTGCCGGCGCAGGCTCTTCCAGTGGAACAGCAGCGCCACCTCGGGATTTTCCGCCAACTCCTCGCCCTTGCGGCTCTCACGGTTGGAATAGAACACGAATCCGCGCGCGTCCCACTCCTTGAGCAGCACGATGCGCGCCGAAGGCAGCCCGTTGCGGGCCGCGGTGGCGAGCGTCATGGCGTTGGGATCGTTCAGCTCCTCGGCCTCGGCGCGGGCGAACCACTCGGCGAAGACGGCGAGCGGATCGGCGGCGGCGAGCGGCACCGGCGGCGTTGCGGTCATGGCGGGGCTCCTTCGGATCGGCCCAGTTTCGCGCGCCGCCGGCCCCCGGCCAAGGGCCGATCGGCGGCGCGATTCCCCGGGGGCCACTTGCCGCGGGCATTGGCCTCGTGTCAGTTGGCAGCGAGTGCCCAAGCCCCTTGCCATCGAGGACCGCCGCGCCATGCCCGAACATTCCGCCGCCGCCACTTCGCCCGCCAGAGGCACGCTGATGCAGGGCAAGCGCGGCCTGATCATGGGGGTGGCGAATGAACGCTCGCTGGCCTGGGGAATCGCCGCCGCGCTCGCCGCACAGGGGGCGGAGCTCGCCTTCACCTATCTCGGCGAGGCGCTCGAGCGGCGCGTCCGTCCGCTCGCCGCGAGTGTCGGCGCCACGGCGCTCTATCCCTGCGACGTCGGCGATGACGCCGGCATCGACGCCGCCTTCGACGCCCTCGCCGAGACCTGGCCGCGCATCGACTTCCTGGTCCACGCCATCGGCTTCGCGGACAAATCCTATCTGCGCGGGCGCTACATCGATACGCCGCGCGCCGCCTTCCTGCAGGCGCTGGACATCTCCTGCTACAGCTTCGCCGCCGTCGCGCGCCGCGCCGCGGCGATGATGCCGGAGGGCGGCAGCCTGCTCACCCTCTCCTATCTCGGCGCCGAGCGGGTGATGCCCCACTATAACGTCATGGGCGTGGCCAAGGCGGCGCTCGAGGCCTCGGTGCGCTACATCGCCGCCGATCTCGGTGCCGCCAGGATCCGCGTGAACGCCATCAGCGCCGGGCCGATTCGCACGCTGGCCGCATCCGGCATCGGGGATTTCCGCTATATCCTGCGATGGAACCAGCTCAACGCCCCGCTCGAGCGCAACGTCACCATCGAGGAGGTCGGGGGCGCGGGGCTCTACCTGCTCTCGGACCTTGCCTCCGGGGTCACCGGCGAGGTGCATCACGTCGATTGCGGCTACCACCTGGTCGGCATGAAGAACCCGAACGCGCCCGATATCGCGGTCGTCTCCGACTGAGGCTGCCGGGTTCGATGTCGCACAACAGTTTCGGCCACCTGTTCCGCGTCACCACCTGGGGCGAGAGCCATGGGCCGGCGATCGGCTGCGTCGTCGATGGCTGCCCGCCGCGCATCCCGCTCACCGAGGCCGACATCCAGCCCTTCCTCGACCGCCGCCGCCCGGGCCAGTCGCGCTTCACGACCCAGCGCCAGGAAGCCGACCAGGTGCGCATTCTCTCCGGCGTCTTCGACGGCCAGACCACTGGCACGCCGATCGCGCTCGTGATCGAGAACACCGACCAGCGCTCGCGCGATTACGACCAGGTCGCGGCGCGCTTCCGCCCGGGCCATGCGGACCTCACCTATGAGCTGAAATACGGCATCCGCGACTGGCGCGGCGGCGGGCGCGCCTCGGCCCGCGAAACGGCGATGCGCGTCGCCGCCGGCGCCATCGCACGCAAGGTGCTGGGCGAGAGCGTGGTGATCCGCGGCGCGCTGGTCCAGCTCGGCCCGCACGGCATCGACCGCAGCCGGTTCGACTGGGCGGAGACCGGGCGCAACCCGTTCTTCTGCCCCGATCCGCTCGCCGCGGCGGCGTGGGAGACCTATCTCGGCGCCGTGCGCAAGGCCGGCTCCTCGGTCGGCGCCGTCATCGAGATCGTGGCCGAGGGCGTGCCGCCCGGACTAGGCGCACCCATCTACGCCAAGCTGGATGCCGATCTCGCCCAGGCGCTGATGAGCATCAACGCCGTCAAGGGCGTCGAGATCGGCGACGGTTTCGCTGCCGCGGCGCTCTCCGGTGAGCAGAATGCGGACGAAATGCGCATGGCGGACGGACTGGTACGGTTTACGTCGAACCACGCCGGCGGCATTCTCGGCGGCATCGCCACCGGACAGCCGATCCTCGCCCGTTTCGCCGTCAAGCCAACCAGCTCGATCCTCACCCCGCGCCAGTCGGTGGACCGGTCGGGCCAGGACGTGGACGTGGCGACGAAAGGCCGGCACGATCCTTGCGTTGGAATTCGCGCCGTGCCGGTGGGCGAGGCGATGATGGCGCTGGTCCTGGCCGATCATCTGCTGCGGCACCGGGCGCAGAACCCGGACGCGCCGATGACGACGAGGCTGCCGCGCAACTGAGCGTGCCGGGAGCGATGAGCGAGGGGGCATTGGAATGGGACGGGCGATCGAAGCCGTGCCGGCCGTGGGCGCGATCGACGGGTTCGTCGCGCTGGTCGGGGCGGAACCATGGGCGGCGCGGATCAGCGAGCTCGAGGCGCGGATCGCCGGCGGTTCGCGTCTGGCCCGCGCCGTGCAGCAGCGCCACGCGCTCGAACTCGCCATCGACCGCCTGCGCCGAACGGCCGAGCGTGATCTCACCCGTGGCGAGCGGCGGCTCAGCGCGCTCGCCGGCGCGCTCGCCAGCGCCGCCGACGGCCTCGGCCCGGCCGGGCGGAGCCGGCTGCGCGCCGCACTGCGCGCGGGGCTCGCCAACGACCACACGCTGGTGCCGATATTCCATCTCGCCCGCACCGCCGAGCTGCAGCGCGCACGCGGCTTTTCGGTCTCCCATGCCGGCCTCGCCGAGGCCGCGCCATTCGACCTGCTGATCGAGCGCGACGGCAGCGCCGCGGAGATCATCTGCGAGGTGGTCTCCGCCGAGGATGGGCGGGACGTGCATCGCGGCGCCTGGTTCCGGCTGGTGGATCGCATCGACCCGGACCTGCAGACCTGGCTGGCCGCGCATCCCGGCCGCTATCTGCTGAAGATGACCCTGCCCCAGGGGCTGCGCGCCGAACCCGGCGAGGAGCCGGCGACGCTCGCCGCCCTGCAGGGACGCATCCGCCAGATGCTCGAAAGCCAGCGCCGCGCCGACCATGACGAGGCGGCGGTGCTGCGGCTCGACCCGCTGCTGCTCGCCGGCGCGCAGGCCGACGAGAACGGGCTGCTCTCGAGCCTGCGCCGGCAATTCGGCCCGGAGGCGCATCTCGCCGTCACCGCCGCGGGCGGCGGCGTGTTCGTCATGGCGGCGCGGGCAGGGCGGGTCAACGAGGTCGCCGTCGCCGTCCGCCGCCGCATGGCCGCCATCGCCCCGACGCGGCTGACCGGATCGCGGCCAGGAATTCTGGCCATGTTCGTCGAGGACGTCGATCGCACCGAATGGCGCGGCCTGCGCGAGCGGCTGGAGCTGGAGGGGGAGGCGCGGCAATTCCTCACCTATCCCGAGGCCCGCCCGGTGGTGGCGGTGAGCTGCAGCTCCCGCTTCGAGCTGCTCGGCGCCGCCGAGCCGGACGCCGCGCCGGAGGGCGAGCTGCGCTTCCGCAACCCGTCCCACCCGGCGGCGCGCGCGCCCGCGCTCGCCGCCTCGATCCTCTCCTCGCCCTGATCCGCCCGGATTCTGCCCTGCCCTCGCCATGTTCGGCGGCTTGCATGGGGCTTCCCGATGCATGCCGCCAGACCCGAAGGGGCAGGCCGATGACCGACCGCGAATACACGCTGAAGCTCGATGAGCTGGACCATTTGCTGAACGACCCGGACGTGCCGATGCAGCCGGCGCGGGTCTGGTCGCTGCTGGCCGAGATCGCCGGCGAGGACCGCGGGACGGAACCCGCGACGCCGCACTGAGGGACCGTCAGGAGCGGCGTCGGCCGCCCAGCAGGAGAGCGGCGCCGGCGAGCAGCCCGCCGGTGGCGGCCACAAGACCCCATCCGCCGCGCGCCCAGGCCATGCTCGCCACCAGCGAGCCGAACGCGCCGCCAAGGAACATCGTCACCATGAACACGGTGTTGACCCGGCCGGTGGCCTGCGGGCGCAGCGCGAAAATCACCGTCTGGTTGGCGATCAGCGTCATCTGCACGCCGAGATCGAGCAGCAGCACACCGAAGATCAGGCCGGCCAGGCCGGGCGCCAGACCGAGAACCGCCCAGGCGGCGAGCGAGGCCATGGTGCCGAGCGCGATCACCCCGTACGGCCCGCGCCCATCGGCCGTGCGCCCCGCCAGCGGCGCGGCCAGCGCGCCGACCGCGCCGACCAACCCGAAGAGGCCCGCGGCGAAGCTGCCGAACGCGAAGGGTGGGGTCTGCAGGCGCAGCGCCAGGATCGACCAGAAGGCGCTGAAGCTGCCGAACAAGGCCGCCTGGATCAGCGCCGCGCGGCGCAGGGCCGGTTCCTCGCGCACCAGGGCGAGCAGCGAGAGCAGCAGCCGGCGGTAGGGCAAGGATCCCGCCGAGGCAGGCCGGGACGGCAAGGCGCGCGCCAACACCGCCGCGACCGTCACCGCCAGACCCGCACCCAGCCAGAACACCGCGCGCCAGCCGGCCGCGGCGGCAATCGCGCCGCTGACCACCCGGGCCAAGAGAATCCCCAGCAACAGCCCGCTCATCACCGTGCCCACGGTCGCCCCGCGCCGCTGCGGCGACGCCATTTCCGCCGCGAGCGGCACGATCTGGTGCACCAGCGCACTGCCCAGGCCGACGGCCACCGACGCCAGGACCAGCGTCGCCGCGCCTGGCGCCAGCGACGCGGCGACGAGGGCAACCGCCAGGCCGGCCGATTGCGCCAGAATCAAGCGGCGGCGGTCCATCTGATCGCCGAGCGGCACCAGCAGCAGCAGGCCCAGGCCGAATCCGAGCTGGGTCGCGGTCGGGACCAGGCCGACCGCGGAGGGGCTGACGGCGAGGTCAGCGGCGATCGCGCCGAGCATCGGCTGGTTGTAGTAGAGATTGGCCACCGTCGCGCCGACGCTGGCGGCCATGACGAGAACAAGCGCGCGTGTGAGCGGCGGCGCGGGGGCGAGGCCCGCGGGCGGCGGTGTGAAATCGGGCATGACGGGTGCTAAGCGTGGATGTTGAGCCTTCCCTATAGCGTCGGCACACGCCGCGGGGCGGCACCTCACCGGAATGGGAGACATGCGTGAGCCTCGCCCTGCTAGGCACTGCCGCGGCCCTGGTCGCCGCCATCGCCGCCGTGCTCGCCGCCATCCTGCCGCTGGCCCGGTTCGCCGCGCTGGAGCGAGCGATCCAGGAGCTGCGGCTGGCAACCGAGCAGGTGCGCGCCGGCCAGCGCAGCGAGACCGAGACATTGCGCGGCGTCATCGAGGCCAGCCAGTCCGCGCTGCGGCGTGAGCTCACCGGCCCGCTGGATGCGCTGCACGAACGGCTCGGCCGCAACCACGCGGCGCTCATCGGCGACCTCGGCGCGGCGCAGGAGCGGAGCCACGTCCTGCTCGAGACCAAGCTGCGCGAGCTGCGCGAGGGGAACGAACAGAAGCTGGCCGAAATCCAGCGCAGCGTGAACGAGCAGCTGCACCAGGCGGTGGAGCAGCAGATGACGGCGAGCTTCACGCGCGTCGCCGACCAGTTCGCCCAGGTGCAGAAGGCGATGGGCGACGTTCAGGCGGTGACGGCGCAGATCGGCGACATCAAGCGGCTGTTCGCCAACGTGAAGACGCGCGGCGGCTGGGGCGAGACCCAGCTGCGCGCCCTGCTCGACGACGTGCTGCCGGCCGGCGCCTACGAGACCAACAAGCGCCTCACCGAGACCAGCGCCGAGGCCGTGGAGTTCGCCGTGATCATGCCGGCGCGCGGCGCGGATAAGGTCTATCTGCCGATCGATGCCAAGTTTCCGGTCGAGGACTATGAGCGCCTGCTGACCGCCGCCGAGGCCGGCGACATCGAGGCCGAGCGCGCTGCCCGCGCCGCGCTGGCGCGGCGGGTGCGCGACGAGGCGAAGAAGATCCAGGCCAAATACATCGTGCCGCCGGTGACGATGGAGTTCGCGGTGATGTATCTCGCCACCGACGGGCTCTACACCGAGATCGCGCGCATGCCAGGGCTGATCGACGAGATCGGTCGGCAAAACCGCGTCCTCGTCCTCGGCCCGAGCCTGGCACCGGCGCTGCTGCGCACCATCCATCTCGGCCATCTCACCCTGGCGCTGGAGCAGAAGGCAGACGAGGTCCGCTCCCTCCTCGGCGCGGCGCGCGAGGAGATGGGCAGGATGGACGAGGTGCTCGGCAAGCTCGCCAAGCAGGCCGGCACGTTCAGCAACACGATCGAGACCGCCCGGCGCCGCACGCGCGCCATCGGGCGCAAGCTGCGCGGGGTGGAGGCGGTGGCGCCGCAGGAAGCGGAGCGGTTGCTGGGGCTCGATGGCGACGAACTCGACGCCGACGTGGAGGACGCAGCCGACGCGCCGCCCTGAGCCTCAGGCCCAGCACGGCGGGTGGGTGCCGAGCGGTACCGGCGGCCGATCCCAGCGCGCCGGCGTCAGCGCCATCTCCGCCGGCGGGCGAACCAGATCGAGATCGCCGAAGGGCGACTCCATCGCGACCATGCAGTCGGCGAACGCTCCGGCCGCCGGCGTCGGTTGCGCGAACCCATCGGGCACCCGCGGCAACCCGCGCAGCCAGCGGGCAGTGGCGGCGAGCGAGACGCGGACATGCCATGAGCCACCCTCAACGGCACGGCGATGCAGCGCGGCCAGGGCGCCGAACGCCATCAGATAGCCCGACGCA
>DAIDKZ010000167.1 GCA_027449745.1 Acetobacteraceae bacterium
CGACGAGCACGACGAGTTCGTCGGTTGCGGTGAGCGTCTCGCCGCCCGGCAGCGCCGGCGGCTTGGGCATTCCGGTCTTGCGTACACGCTGGTCCATGATCGGCTCCTCTGCATTGCGTCAGCCCGCCGGGGATGGAACAAGGACGCCACCCGATCGGGCCGATGCTGGCGCAGAGCCTGCCGTTGCGAAGGGATTTATCATATGGATGAACAGGTTAGAACCGCGTGAGAGAGTGGGAGATCTGCGTGATTGTGCGTGAGCCGGCGCTGGCGTGGCCCTCGCGGGCCTCGCTTCGCTAATGCCGAGCGTGATCGCTGGCCTGGCCTGGATCGAGGCGCGGCTCCTGCCCTGGGTGAGCGTGCCCGATGACGTCCGGCCGGGCTACCGCGCCGCCAAGGCGCTGAAGAACGCCCTGCCGCTGCCCGATGATCTGCGCCGGCGCCTGACCCGGCTGGCGCGGCGCATCCTCGTCGATCCCGCTCGGCGGGAAGCCCTGCGGCGGGCGCACTACGCCGCGTGGATCGAACGCTACGACACGCCGAGCGACGCCGACCGCGCCGCGATCGCCGTCGCGGTCCAGGCGCTGCCGGCCTCGCCACTGATCTCGGTGGTCATGCCGGTGCTGAACCCGCCGCCGGTGGTGCTCGAGCGCGCCATTGCCGCCGTCCGGGCCCAGCTCTACCCGCATTGGGAGCTCTGCATCGTCGCGGATGGAGGAGCGGCCGATCCGCGCGTGCGCGCCGTGCTGGAGGCCGCTTCGGCGGCGGACCGGCGCGTCCGGGTCGCGTTCGATGGCGCGGGCGGCGAGATCGGGGCCATGTCGAAAGCCGCGCTCGGGCTGGCGCGCGGCGAGCATGTCGCGCTGCTCGGCCATGAGGATCAGTTGGCCGGCCACGCGCTGTTCTGCATCGCGCGCGAAATCGCCCGGCACCCCGAGGCGCAGCTGATCTACTGCGACGAGGACCGGCTGGACGGGGAGGGGCGCCGCTTCGACCCGTTCTTCAAGCCGGATTTCTCGCTGGATCTCATGCTCGCGCGCGCCTATCTCGGCCGGTTCACGGTCTTTGCCCGCGCAGCCGTCGCGGCGTCCGGCGGGCTGCGCGAGGGGTTCGGCAGCGCGGCGGTGTACGACCTGGCGCTGCGCGTGATCGGGCCGCTCGACCAGGGGCAGATCCGCCACATCCCGCACATCCTGGTCCATCGGCGCGATCCGGCGCCGGCGCCCGAGACCGATGACGCGGAGCGCCGGGCGGTGGCGGATTTCCTCGCCCGGACGCGCCCCGGCGCGCGGGTGGAGACGGCGCTCGGTCTCGCCGGTTGCCGCCGCATCGTTCACCCGCTGCCGGAGACCCCGCCGCTGGCCTCGCTGCTGATCCCGACGCGCGATGGCGGGCGGACGCTGGCGCGCTGCATCGACAGCATCGCGGCGCGGACCGAGACCGTGCCGTACGAGATCGTGATCCTCGACAACGGCTCCGTGCAGCCGCGAACCCTGCGCATGCTGGCGGAGTGGGAGCAGAGCGGCCGGGCGCGCGTGCTGCGTCTGCCGGGACCGTTCAACTTCTCCGCGCTGAACAACGAGGGCGTGCGCTCGGCCCGCGGCGAGATCGTCGTGCTGCTCAATGACGACACCGAGGTGATCACGCCCGGATGGCTGCGCGAACTGGTCTCGCACACGCTCCGGCCGGAGGTCGGCGCCGTCGGGGCGCGCCTCTTGTATCCGAACAGGGATCTCCAGCATGTCGGCGTGGTGCTGGGGCTGGGTGCGCCGAACTTCATTGCCGGGCATGCCTTTGTCGGTGAACCGCGCGACGAGCCCGGCACGGCCGGGCAGGCGCGGCTGGCGCGCGACGTTTCCGCGGTGACGGCGGCGTGCCTGGCGATGCGCAAGGCGGTCTATCTCGAGGTCGGCGGCCTGGACGCGCAGGCGTTGCCGGTGGATTTCAACGACATCGATCTCTGCCTGCGGCTGCGCCAGGCCGGCAAGTCCGTGATCTACACACCCTATGCCGAACTCTACCACCACGAGTCGCGCACCCGCGGGCGGCCGACGACGCCGGAGAAGCTGGCGCGGCTGGAGCGCGAAGCGTTGGTGATGCGGGCGCGCTGGGGCGCGCTGCTGCGGGCGGACCCGTTCTACAATCCGAACCTGACCCTGGCGCTGGCCGACGCCGGGCTGGCCTGGCCGCCGCGTCTGCAGCCGCCGTGGCGCGGGTGAGGGTCTGCGGCCGCGCGCTTAGGCCGCACCTTCGCTGACGGATGTAAGTCGCATAAGATATATTATGGGAAATTCTGGCGCTGGCTAGCGCGGCGCGCCGGCACCTTCCGTCCGCGCCGGGCTCGGTGTAGATCGGGGCCTCCAATGGTCCGCGAGGAGCCCGGATGACCGCCCCGTTTGCCGCCGCCGCGCTCGAGCCGGATCTCGGCGGACCCGTCGTGCTGGCGCTGCCCAAGGGGCGCATCCTGGCCGAATGCGGGCCGCTGCTGGCGCGCGCCGGGGTCCATCCGGCTGCCGATTACGCCGACGAATCCAGCCGCCGGCTGCGCTTCCCGACCGACGATCCCGGCCTCGACGTTATCCGCGTCCGTCCGTTCGACGTCGCCACCTTCGTCGCTTTCGGCGCCGCGCCCCTCGGCATCTGCGGCGCCGACGTGCTGATGGAGTTCGATTACCCGGAAATCTACGCACCGCTGGATCTCGGCATCGGCGCCTGCCGCATCTCCGTCGCCGAACCGGTCGCCACCGCCGGCAGCGACGATCCGCGGCGCTGGTCGCGCGTGCGGGTGGCGACGAAATACCCCGCCATCGCGCGCCGCCATTACGCCGCGCGCGGCATCCAGGCCGAAGTGGTGGAGCTGAACGGCGCCATGGAGCTGGCACCGGGCCTTGGCCTGTCGCGCGTCATTGTCGATCTCGTCGCCACCGGCTCGACGCTGAAGGCGAACGGGCTGGTCGAGACCGAGGTGATCGCCCATGTCACCAGCCGCCTGATCGTCAACCGCACCGCGCTCAAGACCCGCCCGGACGTGATCAGCGGCTGGATCGCCCGCTTCCGGGCGGCGCTCGGCGATGCGGCCTGAGCGCCGCGCCACCCGATGACCGCGCCGCGCTACCGTCTGTCCACGCGCGAGAGCGGCTTCGAGGCCGGCTTCGCCGCATTGCTCGCCGCCGCGCGTGCCACGACCGCCGAGGTTGGCGATGTCGTCGCTGCGATCATTGCCGATCTCCGCGCCCGCGGCGACGCGGCGCTGATCGAGGCCACCGCCCGCTTCGACCGGCTCGCGCTGACGCCGGCGACGCTGCGGATTCCGGCCGCCGAGATCGAGGCCGCGGTCGCAGCGATCCCGGCGGACCTCGCCGCTGCGCTCGAGCTCGCCGCGACCCGCATCGAAGCCTTCCACCGCGCCCAGATGCCGGCCGATCTGCGCCTCCAGGACGAGGCTGGCCTGACCCTCGGCATGCGCTGGACGCCGCTCACAGCCGTCGGCCTCTACGTGCCGGGCGGCAAGGCGGCCTATCCTTCCTCGGTGCTGATGAACGCCCTGCCGGCGCGCATCGCCGGCGTGGATCGCATCGCCATGTGCGTCCCGACGCCGGACGGCACGGTCAACCCGCTTGTCCTCGCCGCCGCGCGCCGCGCCGGCGTGCACGAGATCTACCGGGTCGGTGGCGCCCAGGCGGTGGCCGCGCTGGCCTATGGCACCGCGACCATCGCCGCGGTCGACCGCATCGTCGGCCCCGGCAATGCCTATGTCGCCGAGGCCAAGCGCCAGGTTTTCGGCCATGTCGGCATCGATGCCGTCGCCGGACCGTCGGAGGTCGTCATCCTCGCCGATGCGGCCAATGAGCCGCGCCAGGTCGCCGTCGATCTCCTTGCCCAGGCCGAACACGACGAGGCGGCGCAATCGATTCTGATCACCGACGATGCCGCCTTCGCCGACGCCGCCTGCGCCGCGGTCGACGCCGAGCTGGCCACGCTGCCGCGCGCGGCGATCGCCGGCGCCTCCTGGCGCGAGCACGGCGCGGTCATCGTGGTGCGCAGCTGGGACGAGGCGGTGGCGCTGGTCGATCGGCTGGCGCCGGAGCATCTGCAGATTCTGCTGCCCGAGCCGGACGCGGTATTCACGCGCATCCGCCATGCCGGGGCCGCGTTCCTCGGCCGCTTCTGCCCGGAGGCGCTGGGCGATTACGTCGCCGGACCCAACCACGTGCTGCCGACCGGGCGCACCGCGCGCTTCGCCTCGGGGCTCTCGGTGTTCGATTTTCTCAAGCGCACGACGTGGATCGCCGCCGGAGCGCGCGGGCTGGCCGAGATCGGACGGGCAGCCATCGCGCTGGCCGAGGCTGAGGGTCTCGGCGCGCATGCGCGCAGCATCGCGCTCCGGCTCAACCCCGGCCCCGATCGCCCCAACCCCGATCGGCCCAGCCCCGATTGGCAAGGTTGACCCTGCTGCGGGCGGGGCGCATATCGCCCTTCCGCGAAACGCCTGGGTCGCCACGAATGGGGTCCGATGCCCAAGGAAGATATGATCGAATTCAGCGGCACGGTGACCGAGCTGCTGCCGAACGCCATGTTCCGCGTCAAACTGGACAACGAGCACGTCATCCTGGCGCATACCAGCGGCAAGATGCGCAAGAACCGCATCCGCGTGCTCGCTGGTGACCGGGTCAATGTCGAAATGACGCCCTACGACCTCACCA
>DAIDKZ010000168.1 GCA_027449745.1 Acetobacteraceae bacterium
GGGGCGGGGCCAGTGGGGGCGGGGCCAGTGGGGGCGCCGATCATTCCGCTCGGGCTGATCGCGCGCTGGGCGCTGGCCAGCGCCGATGGCGATATCGAGGGTGGCGATCTGCCCGGCTGGTTCGCCGAGCTGTTCGGCCGCGGTGTCACCGCCGCGCTGGCGGACCGGCGCGGCGAGTGCATCCACTCCGCTTGCCCGCACTGGCGGCGCTGCTTCGTCGAGCACGGGGTGCGCCGCGCCCGCACCGCCGATCTGGTGGTGGCGAACCACGCGCTGGTGATGGTGCAGGCCGCCTATGACCGCAACTGGGGCGGCGGGCTGGACGATTCCTCCGTGCCGCTGCGCTACGTCTTCGACGAGGGCCATCAGATTTTCGACGCCGCCGACAGCGCCTTCTCGGCGGAGATTTCCGGCGCCGAGACCGCCGAACTGCGGCGCTGGCTGCTCGGCGCCGAGGGCGGACGGTCGCGCGCCCGCGGCCTGCGCCGGCGGCTGGAGGAGCTCGTCGCCGCCCGCCCGGACCTGGAAGCGCCGCTCGCCGCGGCGCTGCAGGCGGCCCGCGCGCTGCCCGCCCCGGGCTGGAGCCAGCGGCTCGCCGGCGTCACCCCGGAGCTCGGTGGCCTCGATACCGGGCAGCCCAACCCGGCCGAGGCGTTCCTCGCCTTGCTGCGGCGCCAGGTGCTCGCGCGCAGCCCCGATGCCGACGCGCCGGGCGCGGGTTCCCCGGAGGCCGATCTGCACCCGGTGCTGGCCGAGCTGCCGGCGGCGGCCGAGCGCCTGGCCCGCGCCCTGTCGCGGCTGGCCGAGCCACTGAAATCGCTGCGCGAACGGCTCGCTGCCCGGCTCGACACCGAGGCCGAGACGCTGGACGAGGCGGTCCGCACCCGCATCGAGGCCGCCTGCCGGATGCTCGCCCGCCGGGCCCTGGACCCGCTCGCCGCCTGGATTTCGATGCTCGAATCGGTGCTGGCGCCGCCGCCCGAACCCGGCACCCGGCCGGTCCATGTCCAGTTCCTGCGTCTCGACCGCGCCGGCGGCGTGGAGCGCGACGTCGCGCTGTGCCGGCATTGGCTCGACCCGACCATCCCCTTCGCCGCCGCCCTCGCCGCGCCCGCGCACGGGCTGCTGGTGACCTCGGCGACGCTGCGCGACGGCGGCACCGCGGATCCGCTCGCTGCCTGGGAGGCGGCGGAGGCGCGCGTCGGCGCGGTGCATCTGCCCGCCCCGGCGATCCGCGTCGCGGTGGCGAGCCCGTTCGACTACGCCGCGCAGACCCGCGCCTTCGTCGTCACCGACTTGCCGCTCGGCGATCTCGATGCGCTGGCCGGTGCCTACCGGGCGCTGTTCCTCGCCGCCGGCGGCGGCGGGCTTGGCCTGTTCACCGCCATCCGCCGCCTCGTCGCGGTGCATGGGCGGATCGCCGCGGCGCTGGAGGCGGCTTGCATTCCGCTGCTGGCCCAGCATGTCGACGCCATGCACAACGCGACGCTGGTCGATATCTTCCGCACCGAGGAGGCGAGCTGCCTGCTCGGCACCGACGCGATGCGCGACGGCGTCGACGTGCCCGGCCGGGCGCTGCGCCTGGTGGTGTTCGAGAAGGTGCCCTGGCCGCGGCCGGACATCCTGCACCGCGAGCGGCGCATCCATCTCTCCGCCGGCGCGCCCGCTTCGTTCGACGATCGCATCGCCCGGCTGCGGCTGCGCCAGGCCTTCGGGCGGCTGATCCGGCACGGCACCGATCGCGGCGTGTTCGTGCTCCTCGACCGGCGCACGCCCTCGCGCCTGCTCACCGCCTTTCCTCCGGGCGTGCAGGTGCGCCGCGTCGGCCTCGCCGAGGCGGCCGCGGAGACGCGGGCGTTCCTCGCCGCCGGGAGCCCGACTTGATCTCGGCGCCGGGTTCGCGCACCGTCGCCTGGTCCGTTGCGCAGGAGATCCCGCCGATGCTCGCCCGTACCGGCCTTGATGCCCAGGAGGCTCTGGTCTGCACCATGGTTCTGGTGGCCGCGGCGCATGGCGGCATCACCGACCGCGAGATCGGCGTCATGACCGCGCTCGTGCAGACCTTGCCGGCGTTCGAGCATTTCTCCGCCGAGCGGCTGGAGGCGGCGACGGATGCGGCGGTGAACCTGCTGCGCGAGGAGGACGGGCTCAACCATGCCGGGCGCCTGATCGGCGAGGCGCTGGGCCCGCGGCTGCGCGAGACCGCCTACGCGCTCGCCTGCGAGGTGGTCGCCGCCGACCGGCTGGCGCACCAGGAGACGCTGCGCATGCTGGAGTTCGTGCGCGAGGCGCTGGACCTCGACCCGCTGGTGACGGCGGCGATCGAGCGCGGCATCCGCGCCCGCCAGCAGCGCGCCTGACCATGCCGCTTCCCGGCGAGGAAGCGGCGGAACGGCTGCTCGCCGCGGCACGGGCGCGCGGGCTGCGGCTGACGACCGCGGAGAGCTGCACGGGGGGGATGATCGCGGCGGCGCTGACCGCCATCGCCGGCTCCAGCGACGTGTTCGATCGCGGCTTCGTCACCTATTCGAACGCCGCCAAGACCGAAATGCTCGGCGTGCCGGCGGCGCTGATCGGCACCCACGGCGCGGTCAGCGAGGACGTCGCGCTGGCCATGGCGGCGGGCGCGCTGGCCCGCTCGCAGGCGGATTTCGCCGTCGCCGTCACCGGCGTCGCCGGCCCCGGCGGCGGCACGGCGGCGAAACCGGTCGGGCTGGTCTGGTTCGGCCTGGCCGGCGGCGGGGCGATGCGGGCCGAGCGCCGGATCTTTCCCGGTGACCGCGCCGCCGTTCGCGCCGCGACGGTGGAGGCGGCGCTGGCCCTGATCGCCGCCGCGGTCGGCTGATCGCGGCGGCCCTTTGGCGCTTGCCGCGAAATCTGGCAGGCTGGCGCGAAATCAGGGAGGACTGCGATGCAGGCAACGAGGCTGGCCGCGGCGATCGCCATCGTCTTGGCCGCGGGTGGGGCGACGTGCGGGAGCGCCGTCGCGGCGGAATGCGGCGCGCTGGCGGGGATGCGGGTCGCGGAAGGGCATATTCTCGCCGCCGCGCCGGTGAGCCCGCCCTTCACCATCGTCTCGCCTTACCGCTCCGAACCGGCCGAGGTCGCGGTGCCGTTCTGCCGCGTGCAGGGCGTCATCCGCCCGAGCGAGGATTCGGACATCCGCTTCGAGGTCTGGCTGCCGCCGCCGGCTTCCTGGAATGGGCGCTACGAGGGTGTGGGCAATGGCGGGTTCGCCGGGTCGATCATCTATAGTGGCATGGCGAACGGGCTCGCCGGCGGGTTTGCCGTCTCCGGCACCGATACGGGCCACGGCGCCGACGGTACCGATGCGCGCTGGGCGATCGGCCATCCGGAAAAGGTGGTGGATTTCGGCGAGCGCGCGATCCATGTCACCGCGGCGGCCGCCAAGGCGGTGATCGCCGCCTATTACGGCCGCGCGCCCGAGCGCGCCTATTTCACCGGCTGCTCCGATGGCGGGCGCGAGGCGCTGGTCGAGGCCGAGCGCTACCCGGACGATTTCGACGGCATCGTTGCCGGCGCGCCGGCGAACGCCTGGATCAAGCTGATCGGCGCGGCGATGTGGAACCAGACCGCGCTGCGGGCCGAGCCCGGCAGCGCCATCCCGCCCGATCGCCTCGATCTCGTCGCCCACGCGGCGCACGAGGCGTGCCATGCCAAGGGCGGCGTGATCGAGGCGCCCGAACAATGCCATTTCGACCCCGCCGTGCTCGCCTGCCCGGCCGGCGGCGGCAAGGACTGCCTGACCGCGCCGCAGATCACCGCGCTGCAGCACATCTATGGCGGCATGCACGATGCGTCCGGCGCGCCGATCTTCCCCGGCTTCGCGCCGGGCGGCGAGGCGGGGCCCGGCGGCTGGGCGCTCTGGACCACCGGCAGGCCGGGCCAGCAGGCGCTGCAGCTCCAGTTCGGCACCGGCTTCTTCTCCGGCATGGTCTATGAGGATCCGACCTGGACGGTGGCGCGCTTCGACATGGCGCGCGACCTGCCGGCGGCGCACGACAAGCTGGCCGCGGTGCTCGACGCCACCGACCCCGATCTCTCACGGTTCCGCGCCCATGGCGGCAAGCTGATTCAGTACCATGGCTGGTACGACCCGGCGATCCCGGCGCAATCGTCGATCGATTTCTACCGCGCCGTGGCCGGGCGCATGGGCGGCGAGGCGGAAATCGCCTCCTTCTACCGTCTGTTCATGATGCCGGGCATGGGCCATTGCCGCGGCGGCCCGGGGGAGGACGCGATCGGCGCCGTTTTCGGCCAGCCGGCGCCGGTGCGCGACCCAGCGCATGACGTGGTCGCGGCGCTCGCCCGCTGGGTCGAGCAGGGGGTCGCCCCGGAGCGGCTCGTCGCCACCCGCTATGTCGACGGCAAGCGGACGGCCGGCGTCGCCTCCGAGCGCGTGCTGACCCCGTATGGCCGCTGAGACGGCCGGCATCGGCCGGCGGCGCGGCCCGTTGCGTGCCCTGCGCGCGCTGCGGGCGCGGCCGCGGCTGGTCGCGGGCGTGCTCGCCGGCGGGGCGGCGGCGCTGGCGATGCCGGCGAGCCTGGCGCCGCTGACCCGCGCGATCCTCGCCTGGGACGCCGGCGCGCTGCTGTTCCTCGCCCTCGACGCGCACCTCTTCACCGCCGAGCGCGACAGTACCCTGCCCGAGGACGCCGCGGCGCAGGAGGAGGGGGAGTGGACCATCTTCGCCGTCACGCTCGGCGCCGTGGTGGCGAGCTTCGCCGCCATCGTCGGCGAGTTCTCCACCACCAAGGACATCCCGGCGACGGTGCGCGGGCTGCATATCGGTCTGGTGGTGGTGACGCTGCTGGTCTCCTGGCTGCTGACCCACACGCTGTTCGCCATGCGCTATGCCCACGAATTCTATCAGCGCTCGGCCGACGGCAGCGGCATCGATGGCGGGCTGGAATTTCCCGGCACGACGGCGCCGGGCTACTGGGACTTCTTCTATTTCTCGCTCGTCCTCGGCATGACCTTCCAGGTTTCGGACGTGCAGATCAGTTCGGCCAAGCTGCGTGGCGTGGCGACCGTTCACGGGCTTCTGAGCTTCCTGTTCAACACCGTGATCCTGGCGCTCTCGGTCAATATCGGGGCGAGCCTGTTGTGAGGGTGAAACCATGCTCGGGCTGATGCAGCATTATCCGCTGATGATCTCCTCGCTCATCGTCCATGCCGCGCGGCATCACGGTCATGCCGAGGTCGTTTCCAACATGGGCGGCGCTGCGCTGCACCGCACGAGCTATGCCGGCATCGAGCGGCGCTCGCGCCGGCTGGCGCGCGTGCTCGGCGGGCTCGGCATCGGCTTCGGCGACCGTGTGGCGACGCTGGCGTGGAACGACTACCGCCATCTCGAACTCTATTACGGCGTCTCCGGCACCGGCGCGGTCTGCCACACCGTCAACCCGCGGCTTTCGGCGGAGGATATCGGCTTCATCATGGCCGATGCCGGGGACTGCGTGATCTTCGCCGATCCCGGCTTCGCCGCCTTGCTCGCCGCCGTCGCCCCGACGGTGCGCGGCTCGGTGCGCGACGTCGTGCTGCTCACCGACGAGGCCGGCATGGTGGATGTCGCGCTGGCCCCGGGCATGCGCCTGCACTGCTATGAGACGCTGATGGCGGCGGCCGACGAGGATTATGCGTGGCCGGCCTTCGACGAGAACACGGCCAGCGCGCTGTGCTACACGTCCGGCACCACGGGCCGGCCCAAGGGCGTGCTCTACAGCCATCGCTCGACGATGCTGCACACCTATGCCGCCAACACGCCGGACGTGTTCGGCCTGCGCGCGGTGGACCGGGTTCTGCCCGGCGCCTCGATGTATCACGCCTGCGCCTGGGGCCTGCCGTACTGCGCCACCATGGTCGGCGCGACGCTGGTCCTGCCCGGGCGCCATCTCGACGGCGCCAGCCTGCACGCCATGCTGGAGGGCGAGCGCATCACGCTGACCGCCGGCGTGCCGACGATCTGGCTCGGCCTGCTCGCGCATCTGCAATCGAGCGGCGCGCGGCTGACGCAGCTCCGGCGCATGCTGGTCGCCGGCTCCGCGCTGCCGCGCGTGCTGATCGAGGCGTTCACGCCGATGGGCATCAATGTCGAGCAGGGTTGGGGCATGACCGAGACCAGCCCGATCGTCACCTACAACGCGCCGACGCCGGCCAGCGCCGCGCTCGAAGGCGAGGCGGCGATCCGCCAGCGGCTCAAGCAGGGCCGCGCGGCCTGCGGCACGGACATGAAGATCGTCGACGCCGACGGCAAAGAGCTCCCGTGGGACGGCAAGGCATTCGGCGATTTCCTGGTGCGCGGGCACTGGGTGTGCCGCGAATATCTCAATCGCGGCGCCGAGGGCGCGGCGGATGCCGATGGCTGGCTGCGCACCGGCGACGTCTGCACCATCGATGCCGATGGCTGCGCCGAGATCGTCGATCGCTCCAAGGACGTGATCAAATCGGGTGGCGAGTGGATCAGTTCGATCACGCTGGAGAATCTCGCTGTTTCCCACCCCGCCGTGGCCGAGGCGGCGATCACCGGCGCGCGCCATCCGAAATGGCAGGAGCGGCCGCTCCTGCTGGTGGTGCCGCGCGCCGGCATGCGCGTCGAACCGGCGGACGTGCTCGCGGTGTTCGAGGGCAAGGTGGCAAAATGGTGGCTGCCCGACGCCGTGGTCGTGGTCGATGACCTGCCGCACACGGCGACCGGCAAGCTGAACAAGCTGGCGCTGCGCGCGCGCTGGCAGGACTACCTAGAGCACGGTCCGACCTGATGGAATCATCTGGTCGGACGGTCGTGCTCTAGAACATATGACTCTAGAGCAACTTATCTCCGATCGGCCCGAGCCGGAACGGCTCGGTCAGATCGGAGGTTGCTCTAGTGCAGCAGGCTGGTCCGGCCGCCTGACGGGGTTGGCGCCGCCGCGGCGCGCGGCTATCGCTCCGGCATGGGTTCCGACCTCACCC
>DAIDKZ010000169.1 GCA_027449745.1 Acetobacteraceae bacterium
CGGTTTGGGCTTCTCCGGCACCGTGCTGGCGGCGAGCAGCGCCAGCGCCGCGGCCTGGCGCGCGGCGTCCGGGCTGCGCCAGAACAGCGCGAAGGCCTGATCGAAAATCTCGCGCTGCTCGTGGCGATGCACCATCACCGCCCGAAGCCCGGCGCGCACCTCGGCCCGGTTGCCGACATCGAGCCGGCTCAGCGCGTCGGCCGCGGCCAGCGTCTCGGCCGGCCCGACCGGCAGGCCGGCACGGCGCAGCAGGCGGGCGAACTGCATGACGTTCGCCGCGAGCCGCCCGCCGCCGCTCATCACCGCCCACTCACGGCGCCGGCACCGCCTCGCGCGCCTCGGCCACCAGCCGTCCCAGCTCCGCGCCGCGCAACTGGGCGATATCGTCCTGATATTTCAGCAATACGCCAAGCGTCTCCTCGACCACGGCCGGGGTCAGCTCGACCTGGTCGAGATGGGCCAGCGCGTTGGCCCAGTCGATCGTCTCGGCGACGCCGGGCAGCTTGAACAGGTCCGACGACCGCAATGTCTGCGCAAACGCGACGACCTGCGCGGCGAGCAGCGCCGGCACGCGCGGCGCCTTGCGCGCGAGGATCGCCCGCTCGCGCTCGGCGGAGGGATAATCGACCCAGTGATAGAGGCAGCGGCGGCGGATGGCGTCATGCACCTCGCGGGTGCGGTTCGAGGTGATCACCACCGGCGGCGGCGTGGCGGCGCGGATGGTGCCGTATTCCGGCACGGTGATCTGGAAATCGGCCAGCAACTCCAGCAGGAACGCCTCGAACGGCTCGTCGGCGCGGTCGAGCTCGTCGATCAACAGCACCGCCGGCGGCAGCGCCGGGTCGATCGCCGCCAGCAGCGGCCGTTCGCGGAGGAATTCCCGGGCATAGATGTTGCGCCCCAGCAGATCGCGGTCGGCCTCGCCGGCGGCCTCAGCGAGCCGGATCGCCATCAGCTGCCGGGCATGGTCCCACTCGTAGGCGGCGGCCGAGAGATCGAGCCCGTCATAGCATTGCAGCCGCACGAGCCGCCTTCCGAGCCCCTCGGCGAGTACCTTGGCGATTTCGGTCTTGCCGGTCCCGGGCTCGCCTTCGAGGAAGAGCGGCCGGCCCATCGCCAGCGCCAGATGCACCGTGGTGGCCAGCTCGCGGTCGGCGACATAGCCGCCGCGTTCGAGCAGAAGCAGCGTCTCGGCGACGGAGGACGGCGCGGACACTAGATCAGGCTTCCGAAAATCAGCATCAGGATGGCGAGGAAGAGGACGATGCCGATCCAGCCGATGATGGGCAGGCCAAGCGGCTCGACGGGAATGAGGGAGACGCCGGCCGGCGCCGCGGCCGCTGGCACGCCAGCCTCCACCGGGCCGAGCTGGGCGGCGAACCGGTCGAAGAACTGGTCGGCCATGGATTTCGCCGTGGCGTCGATCAGCCGTGAGCCGAGCTGGGCGATCTTGCCGCCGACCTGGGCGTTGACCGTGTAGCGCAGCATCGTCGCCGCACCATCGGCATCGAGCGCGACCTTGGCCCCGCCCTTGGCGAAGCCGGCGACGCCGCCCTGGCCCTCGCCGCTGATCGTGTAGCCGCGCGGCGGATCGAGGTCGGAGAGCTGCACCTTGCCGGCGAACTTCGCCGAAATCGGGCCGATGCGGACCGCCGCGGCGGCCTTCAGCTCGGTCTCGGAGAGCTTCTCCAGGCTTTCGCAGCCGGGGATCGCCGCCTTCAGGATATCCGGGTCGTTCAGCGCCGCCCACACACGTTCCCGCGGCGCCTCGATCCGCCGCTCGCCGGTCATGTCCATGATGAAGCCCCTCTGTGCCGCGCGCGGACGTTACCGGCGGGGGATAAAGCACGCAACCGGCCGGCGGGCAGGATTTGCGCACCGCGCCGGCGGGCACATATGCCTGCACGCATGCCTCCCAATCCCCGCCTCCGTCCCGTCTATATCGGCAGCGAAATCTACCGGCGCTCGACCTACGGGCCGAAGCATCCGCTCGCCATCCCGCGCGTCTCGACGGTGACGGACCTGTGCCGCGCCCTCGGCTGGCTCGACGAGGCCGCCTTCGTCAGCGCGCCGATGGCCACGCCGGCCGAGCTGGCGCGTTTCCACGATCCGGACTACCTCGCCGCCCTGGCGCGCGCCGAGACGACGCAGGCGGTGAGCGCGGCGGACCGTGCCCGCTTCGGCATCGGCGCCGAGGGCAACCCGATCTATCCCGAGATGTTCCGCCGTCCCGCGACCTCCGCCGGCGGGGTGATGCTGGCCGCGCGCCTGCTCGCCGACGGCGGCGTCGTGCACTGTCCCGGCGGCGGCACACATCACGGCAGGCGCGACCGGGCGGCGGGGTTCTGCTATGTCAACGACCCGGTGCTCGGCCTGCTCACCTGGCTCGACATGGGGCTGGAGCGGCTCGTCTATCTCGACATCGATGCCCATCACGGTGACGGAGTGCAGGACGCGTTCCATGACGATCCGCGCGTCTTCACCATCTCCCTCCACGAGGCCGGGCGCTGGCCTTTCACCGGTGCCGCCGAGGACCGCGCCGGCGGCGCGGCGCGCAACCTGCCGGTGCCCGCCGGGTTCAACGACAGCGAGCTCGCCGTGCTGATGGAGGAAGCCGTGCTGCCGCTGATCGCGCGCCTGCGGCCGCAGGCGGTCATGCTGCAGTGTGGCGCCGACGGGCTGGCGGAGGATCCGCTGGCGCGGCTCGGTCTCTCCAACAATGCCCACCGCGCCGTGGCGGCGGCGCTGCTGCAGCTCTCGCCGCGGCTTCTGGTTCTTGGCGGCGGCGGCTACAACCCCTACACGGTGGCGCGGTGCTGGGCCATGGTGTGGGGGGCATTGAACGGATTGGAACCGCCTGCACGCCTGCCGCCCGCGGCGGAGGCGGTGCTGCGCGGGCTGAGCTACAATCGCGCCGCCGGCCGCAACCCGCCGGATCATTGGTTCACCACCCTGCGCGATGCGCCGCGCGAGGGGCCGGTGCGTCCCGAGATCCGCGCGCTTGCGGCACTGACCCTGCCGCGTTGAGCCTTGAAGGAGACCTTATCCGCATGAGCCCCCCTCGCCGCTCCCTGCTCGCCCTGCTGGCCATAGGGCCGGTGGCCCTCGCCCTACCCGTCCTCGTGCGCGCCGCCGGGCAGCCCGAGATCACCAAGGCGCAGCCCGAGCTCGCCAAGGAGAAGCTGGTCATCGTCACGCATGACGGCCAGCGCCACGAATTCTCCGTGGAGCTGGCGGCGGGCGAGACCGAGCAGATCACCGGGCTGATGTTCCGCACCAGCGTTCCCGCCGATGGCGGCATGCTGTTCGACTGGGGCCGGCCGCGGCAGAGCCAGATGTGGATGCGCAACACCAAGGTGCCGCTGGACATGGTGTTC
The DNA here is from genome assembly GCA_027449745.1 of Acetobacteraceae bacterium. Classification (GTDB taxonomy): domain Bacteria; phylum Pseudomonadota; class Alphaproteobacteria; order Acetobacterales; family Acetobacteraceae; genus JAJZVV01. The sequence goes on from DAIDKZ010000169.1 coordinate 3,378, forward strand.
ATCAACGAGGCGGGCGTGATCCGCCGCATCGCCGAGGACACGGTGCCGGAGAGCCTCGCCATCATCGATGGCGGGCCGGACGTACGGGCGACGCTGGAGCTGGCCGGGGGCACCACGGCGCGGCTGAACATCCGCGTCGGCGACAAGGTGGAGGCACCGCAGTTCGCCAAAGGCGGCTGAATGACACGAACGCTTGCGTTGGTGGGGCGCAAAATCTAGGGTCCGGGCGCGTCGGGGCGTGGCGCAGCCTGGTTAGCGCGCGTGTTTTGGGTACACGAGGCCGCCGGTTCGAATCCGGCCGCCCCGACCAGCGAACGAGGAGCATCGAGCCGAATGAGCCAGCGAGCACGGATCTTCCAGCCACCGAAGACGGCGATGCAGTCCGGCCAGGCGCGCACCCATGAGTGGGTGCTGGAATATGTGCCCGAACAGGCGCGCAGACCGGACCCGCTGATGGGCTGGAGCGGCGGCGCCGAGACCCAGGCGCAAGTGCGACTGAGCTTCGCCACACGCGAGGAGGCGCTCGCCTACGCCGAGCGCACGGGCATCGCCTACGACCTCGAAATCCCGCACGCGCGGCGCTTCCGCCCGAAAATTTATGCCGATAATTTCCGCTACGGCCGAACCGAGAACTGGACCCACTGACCCCGCCCGCGCCGTGCGGAGCGCCCTTAGCTCAGTCGGATAGAGCAACAGCCTTCTAAGCTGTCGGTCGGTGGTTCGAATCCACCAGGGCGCGCCAAAAAAAATGAGGTGCTTACACGGTGATTTTTCGCTCTCCGGGGGCACGCGGCACGCGGGGGCAACTGGGGGGCACAAATTCGCCCCCCTGCCGTTCCGTGCGGCGCTTCGATTTTCGGGGCGCTCCGTCCGCCGAGCTGGTGCTGGCCGAGCGTGTTGGCGACCGTCAGGCGCCGGAGCCCAGTGGAACGGCGGCGGTCGCAATCGGATCGGCAGCGTCCGCGGGCCTGCCACCGGCGGCTTACCTGGCCTCGGCGCATCGTCGGCCTGTTGATTTTCACTGAGTGTCCATCCAAAAACATCTTGAGTCCGCTGAATCATTTGTGATTCCATCACAGCGGCACCGATTCGCAGGAGCGTAGGATGTGGACGACGGAGAACCGCGGGCGCTACGACCGCAGCAGGCTGCGCTATCCGAGCGATCTGACGGACGCGGAATGGGCACTGGTGGCG
>DAIDKZ010000170.1 GCA_027449745.1 Acetobacteraceae bacterium
TCCGGTGCCTGGCACAGGCTCCGCAGCAAAGCGAGGAGGAGGGGAAACGATGTCCGACGAGGCACTGTTCGACAAGGGCTTGCCGATCCGCCGAGCGGTTCTCGGCGCCGATTACGTCGATGCCTCGCTGGCCAAGGCCGATGACTTCATGATGGCGTTCCAGCGCGCCACCACCGCCTGGGCCTGGGGCTGGGCCTGGGGCCGGCCCGGGCTGGATCGGCGGACGCGGAGCATCATCAACCTCGCCATGCTGACTGCGCTGAGCAAGCCGGCGGAGCTGCGTCTGCACGTCAAGGGCGCGCTCACCAACGGCGTCACCGTCGAGGAAATCAAGGAAGTCCTGCTCCACGCCACCGCCTATTGCGGTATTCCCGCGGGGCTCGAGGCGTTCAAGGCGGCGCACGAGGTGCTGCTAGCCGAAGGCGCCCTCGCCGGGCGGAACCAGGCCGCCGCGAAGCCCGACGCGGGCAAGGGCGAGGCCGGCAAGGCAGCAAAGAAGGCCGAGAAGAAGCCGAAGCGGAAATAGCGCCGGCCGGCGAGCCGGCTCGGCGCGGCGCCCGGCGGCGAAGGCGACCCTTGACACCCTTTTGGAGGCACGATATTGAATTCAGTATTCGGAGTTCAAACGTGCAGCCCATCGAAACCCACCCCAGCCGCACCGAGCAGGTCTATCGCGCCATTCTCGACGAGATCTGCGATGGCACGCTCGCTCCCGGCACGCATCTCGTGCAGGAGGAGCTCGCCGCGCGGCTCGGCGTCTCGCGTCAGCCGGTGCAGCAGGCGATGCAGCTGCTGAAGAGCGACGGGCTCGTGCAGGAGCTCGGTGCCCGCGGCCTCTACGTCGCCCCGCTCGACGCCGAATCGACGGACCAGCACTACGAGATCCGCGCCGCGCTGGACGAGCTTGCCGCCCGCCGCGCCGCCGAGCGGGTGCGCGCCTCGGCGGACGCGGCGCGAAGCATCGCCGCCACCGGGGAGGCGATCATGCAGGCCGGACGGGCAGCCATCGCCGCCGGCGATCTCCGCGCCATGATCCGCCAGGACATCAGGTTTCACGAATTCCTCTACGACGCCTCCGGCAATCCGCTGCTCGTCGACACGGCGCGGCCGCACTGGCGCTATCTGCAGCGGGTGATGGCCGAAGTGCTGCGTTTCGCAGAGCCGGGCACGGCCGTCTGGCAGCAGCATCGCGCGATCCTGGACGCTGTCCTGGCCGGCGATGCCGACGAAGCGGCGGCGCGCGCGCGTTTTCATGTCCGCGAGGCGGCAGGGCGGCTGGCCAGGGCCTCCCACCGCGGCCGCGCGGCTTTGGGAGTCATGTAACCGATGCAGGACCTGCCAACCCTCGGCCAGATGATCGCGGCACAGGCGCGGCTGCGCCCCGATGCGATCGGCGCCGCCGACCTCGAACGCGCCCTCACCTTTCAGGACTGGAACCGCCGCGCCTGCCGCCTCGCCAACGCGCTGCTCGGCGCCGGCCTCGTCAAGGGCGACCGCGTCGCCGTGCTCGCCTATAACCGCGTCGAGTGGGCGGAAATCTATGCCGCGACGGCCAAGGCGGGGCTGATCGCGGTGCCGGTCAATTTCCGCCTCGTTGCCGCCGAGGCAGGGTTCATCCTGCAGGATTGCGGTGCCGCGGCGGTGATCGCCGAGGACGGGCTGCACACGGTGATCGAGGCCGTGCGCGAGGGGCTCGCCATCCCGCCGGGCAACTACATCCATTTCGGCGCCGAGAAGGCCCCCGCCGGCTGGCAGAGCTACGAAGCGTTCCTGGCCCGCGCCGCCGATGCCGAGCCAGACCAGGCCGTGGCCCCGCGCGAACCGTGGACGCTGATGTACACCTCGGGCACCACCGGCAACCCCAAGGGGGTGCTGCGCAGCCATCAGTCGGCCTCGCTTCTGGGCCTCGTCACCGCCGCCGAGCTGGGCCTGGGCCGCGCCGACGAAGCGCTGCTGGTGATGCCGATGTGCCACGCCAACTCGCTTAACTTCTTCGGCGCGTTCGCCATCTGCGGCGCGCGCAACACGATCTATTCGCGCCGCAGCTTCGATCCCGCGCATTGCCTGCGCGTGCTCGGCGAAGGCGGGGTGAGCTTCACCTCGCTGGTGCCGACCCACTTCATCATGATGCTGGGCCTGAGCGAGGCGGAACGGCGGCGACACCGGCTGGAGCGCGTCGCGCGGCTGATGATCTCCTCGGCGCCGGCGCGTGCCGATACCAAGCGCGCGATCATGGACATGTTCCCGAATTCCGGGCTGTTCGAACTCTATGGTTCGAGCGAGGCGGGCTGGGTGACGATGCTGCATCCGGACGAGCAGTTCACCCATCTCGGCACCGTCGGGCGCGAATGCATCGGCTCCGCGCCGGTGCGGTTTCTCGACGAGACCGGCGCGGAAGTGGCGGACGGCACCCCCGGCGAACTCCATTCGCACACGCCCTACACGTTCGACGCCTACTGGAACCAGCCGGACAAGACGCGCGAGGCATTCCGCGGCGAATGGTGCAGCGTCGGCGACATGGGGCTGCGCGATGCGGACGGGTTCATCCGGCTGATCGACCGCAAGAAGAACATGATCATTTCCGGCGGCGAGAACATCTATCCCTCGGAGGTCGAGGCGGTGCTGGGCGCCTGCCCCAAGGTGAAGGACGTCGCCGTCATCGGCCTGCCCGACGAGACCTGGGGCGAGCGCGTCCACGCCGTCGTCGTCCTGCACGAGGGCGCGGCGGCGAGCGAGGCTGAGATGCTGGCCTGGTGCCGCGAACGCATCGCCGGGTTCAAACGGCCGCGCTCGGTCTCGTTCATGGCCGAGGCCGACATGCCCCGCACCGCGACCGGCAAGGTGCTGCACCGGGAGCTGCGCACGCGGCTCGCGCCGCCGACATCATCGGGCGGCGCCTGACCAGGCCGCCCCCGGAACCCGAGGAGACGCACGATGGACACACCGACCAACGACCTCAACCGTGACGCCGATGCCTGCGCCGCCTGGATCGCCCGTTTCCTGCACGCTCGCGGCGTGGACCGCGTGTTCGGGCTGCAGGGCGGGCATATCCAGCCGATCTGGGACTGGCTCCCCCGGCTCGGCATCCGCATCATCGACGTGCGCGACGAGGGCGCCGCGGTGCACATGGCCCACGCCCACGCGGAACTCACCGGCGGGCTCGGCGTCGCCATGGCGACGGCCGGGCCGGGGGTGACCAACACCGTGACCGCGATCGCCAACGCCGCGCTCGCCCGCGCGCCGGTGCTGCTGATCGGTGGTTGCACCACGCGGCCGCAAGCGAACATGGGGCCGCTGCAGGACATTCCGCATGTCGACATCCTGCGCCCGGTGACGCGGCTGTCGCGCACCGCGCGGGTGCCCGAGCAGGTCGTGCGCGAGCTGGACGAGGCAGTGGCGCGCGCCATGGGCGATCTCGGCGAGCCTGGACCGGTCTATGTCGAGATCCCCACCGACGTGCTGCGCCTGCGCGTGCCGCCGCAGCTCGTGCTGGAGGAGTGGATGCGCCCGACGAAGCCGCGCGTGCTGCCGCCCGACCCGGCCGCCATCGCCGAGGCGGTCGATGTGCTCTGGCGCGCGAAGCGGCCGCTGGTCGTCACCGGCCGCGGCGCGCGCGGGGCGGGGGCGGCGCTGGTGCGGTTCCTCGATGCCACCGGCGCGGTCTATCTCGACACCCAGGAGAGCCGCGGTCTGGTGCCGCCGGACCACCCCGGCGTCGTCGGCGCCATGCGCGCGGCGGCGATGGCGGAGGCCGATGCCGTGCTGGTCGTCGGCCGCAAGCTCGACTACCAGCTCGGCTACGGCTCCCCGGCCGTGTTTCCCAACGCGCGCTTCGTGCGCATCGCCGATACCGCCGGCGAGCTGGTGGACAACCGGCGCGGCGAGCCGGAGCTTCTGGCCACGCCCGCGCTCGCGCTGGCCGCGATGGTGGAGAAGAGCGGCAACCGCGCCGCGGCGACCGACCGTGACTGGGCCGCCGCTCTGCGCCGGCGGCACCTGGAGCGGTGCACCCCGCGCGGGCCGCAGCCGCAGCGCGGCGAGGACGGGAAAATCCACCCGGCCGCGATCTTCGAGGCGATCCGGGCGGTCGCGTCGCCCGACTATATCGCGGTGGCCGACGGCGGCGACCTGCTGAGCTTCGCGCGCGTCGGGCTGGAGGCCGAGACCTACCTCGATGCCGGCGCCTTCGGCTGCCTCGGCGTCGGCGCGCCGTTCGCGATCGCCGCCGCGCTCGCCCATCCCGCGCGCCAGGTGATCGCCGTGACCGGGGACGGCGCGTTCGGCATCAACGCCATGGAGATCGACACCGCGGTGCGCCACGGCGCCAAGGCGGTGTTCATCGTCTCCAACAACGCCGCCTGGAACATCGAGCGCTACGACCAGGAGACGAACTATGGTGGCCGCGTCGTCGGCACGCTGCTGCGCCATTCCGACTACGCCGCCATGGCGCGCGCGCTCGGCGCGCATGGCGAGCGGGTGGAGGACCCGGCCGAGCTGCCCGCCGCGCTCACGCGCGCGCTGGCCAACGCCCCGGCGCTGATCGATGTCGTCACCTCGCAGACGGCGGTTTCGTCCGACGCGCGCAAGGGCTTGGGGTTCGTGCCCGACTATCAGCCCCTGACCGCCTGGGACGACGCCGAGCGGCGGCGGCGCGGCGAGGCGTAGAACTCGCCCGCGCCTCAGGAGGCGGCGTGGCGTAGCCGCTGGACGGCGCGGGCGCGGCCCATGAGCGCGAGCAGCATGGCGAGTTCCGGCCCGTGCTCCTCGCCGGTGAGCGCCAGGCGCAGCGGCCGGAACAGTTCCCGGCCCTTGCGGCCGGTTGCCGCCTTCAGCGCCTCGGTCCATTGCCGCCACACCTCGCCGGTCCACGGCTCGGCCGGCAGCAGCGCCTCGGCGGTGTGCAGGAACTCCGCCTCGCCCTCGACCTCCGCCGGCACGATGGTCCCGCTCACCACCTCCCACCAGCCGCGCGCCTCGCTCATGAGATCGAGATTGCCGCGGATGGCGAGCCAGAACGCCTCGGTAGCCCCCGTCGGCAGGCGCTCGGCCACCGCGGCAAACGGCAGCCCCTGCAGCAGGCGCCGGTTGAGGGCCAGCACCTGGCCCATGTCGAACCGCGCCGGGGAGGGCGAGAACCGGCCGAGATCGAATTCCTCGGCCAGCGCCGCCAGCGTCATCGGCTCGGGATCGCGCCCGGTGCCGAGGCGGGCGAGATAGGCGACGATGGCGCCCGGCTCGACGCCGTCGCGGGCCAGGCCGCGAAGCGAAAGACTGTCCAGCCGCTTGGAGAGCTTCTCGCCATCGCTGCCCACCAGCAGCGGCAGATGGGCGAAGCGGATGCGCTCCGGCGAGGCGCCGAGGGCGGTGAACAGGTCCCGCTGCACGCCGGTATTGCTGATATGGTCCTCGCCTCGGATCACGTGGGTGATGGCGGTGTCGATGTCGTCGACCACGGAGGTGAAGGTGTAGAGCGGCGTGCCGTCGGCGCGGATGAGCACCGGGTCGGAGATGGCGGCGAGCTTCACCTGCCGGCGCCCGAGCACGAGATCGTCCCATGTCTCGGCGCCATCGCTGAGGCGGAAACGCCAGTACGGCCGCTTGCCGCCAGCCTCCGCTGCCCGGCGCTGCTCGGCGGTGAGCGCCAGCATGGCCCGATCATAGACCGGCGCGAGACCGCGCTTGCGCCGCAGCTCGCGTTTGGCGCGCAGTTCCTCCTCGCTCTCGAAGCACGGATAGAGCCGCCCGGTCCGCTTCAGCGTCTCCGCCGCCGCGGCGTAGCGCTCGAGCCGCTCCGACTGGCGCAGGCGCTCGTCCCAATCGAGCCCGAGCCAGGCGAGATCGCGCTCGATCGCGACCGCATATTCCGGCTTGGACCGCTCCCGGTCGGTATCGTCCAGCCGCAGCAGGAACCGCCCGCCGGCGTGGCGCGCGAACAGCCAGTTCGCCAGCGCGATACGCGCATTGCCGACATGGAGATAGCCCGTCGGGCTCGGGGCGAAGCGAACGCGGATCCGGCTCATTCCCGCGTCCCGCGGCGGGGGTCGAGCGCGCGCCAGTCCCGCTCCGCCTCGCTCGCCGGCTCGGCGGCGAAATCGGCGAGTTCGTTGGCACTGCGCCAGCCGCCCTCGCCGGACTCGACGATCTCGACATCCTCGCCCCAGGCGAACCAGGCGTCGAGCACCTCACGCGCGCTCATACCGCCGGCCCGGCAGCGCTCGATGGAATCGCGCAGGTAGCGGCGGGCGAATTCATTGGCCTGCATCAGCGTCGGGAAGCCGGCGATCTCTTCGATGATGGCGCCGGGGACACCACCGGAAAGGTCGAGGATGCGCACCCGCCAGCCGCCCTCCGGCGCAACGAGCCCGCTCATCGCACGAGATCGGTGAAGCCGTTGGTGATCGGGTAGCGGCGGTCGCGGCCGAAGGCGCGGGCGGTGATCTTCACCCCCGGCGGTGCCTGGCGGCGCTTGTATTCGGCCCGGTCGAGCAGGCGCCAGACGCGCAGCACCGTCGCCCGCTCGAAGCCGCGCGCCACCAGCGCATCGACCGATTCCTCGCCCTCGACCAGGCCGGCGAGGATCGCATCGAGTATGTCGTAGGGCGGCAGACTGTCCTGATCGGTCTGGTTCGGCTTGAGCTCGGCCGAGGGCGGCTTGGTGATGACGCGCTCGGGCATCACCGCCCGCGCCGGCCCGCGCGCCCCCACGGGCCTGGCGGCATTGCGCCAGCGCGCGAGGGCGAACACCGTGGTCTTGTAGACATCCTTCAGCACCGAATAGCCGCCGCACATGTCGCCATAGAGGGTTGCGTAGCCCACCGACATCTCGCTCTTGTTGCCGGTGGTCAGGACCATGTCGCCGAACTTGTTGGACAACGCCATGAGCACCAGCCCGCGCGCGCGGGACTGGATGTTCTCCTCGGTGGTGTCCGCCGCCCGGCCGTCGAAGGCCGGGGCGAGCATGGATTCGAAGGCGGCCATCGCCGGGGTGATGGGAATGATGTCGTAGCGGATACCGAGCATGCGCGCGCAGGCGGCGGCATCCTCCAGGCTCTCGGGGCTGGTGTAGGGGCTGGGCAGCATCACCGCGCGCACCCGCTCCGCCCCCAGCGCATCGACGGCGACGGCGGCGGAGAGCGCGCTGTCGATGCCACCGGACAGCCCGAGCAGGATTCCGGGAAAGCGGTTCTTGTTCACATAATCGGCGAGGCCCAGCATCATCGAGCCATAGATCAGCGCGAGCCGCTCCGGTTCGGGCGCCAGCGGCTGCGGCGTGCAGACGAGGCGCTCACCCTCGCGCCGCCACTCGGTGAGGACGATGGCTTCCGCGAAATAGGGCAGGCGCAGCGCCAGCGAGCGGTCGGCATTGAGCGCGAAGGAGGCGCCGTCGAACACCAGCTCGTCCTGGCCGCCGACCTGGGCGCAGAAGACATAGGGCAGGCCGGTTTCGACGACGCGTGAAACGGCCAGCGCAAGACGCTGTTCGTGCTTGTCCGTCTCGTAGGGCGAGCCGTTGATGGAGAGCAGGATCTCGGCGCCGCTCTCGGCCAGGGTCTCGCAGACGGTGGGGTACCACCAATCCTCGCAGATCATCAGCCCGAGCCGG
>DAIDKZ010000171.1 GCA_027449745.1 Acetobacteraceae bacterium
GCGATGGCCGCGGCGACGCCGGTCGCCGCGAAGCCGGCCGATTGAGCGCGTGGCCGGAATGACCGCGCCGGCGGGGCCCACCCCGGGCCTTGCCGGCAAGCGCGGGCTGGTGCTCGGCATCGCCAACGAGCACTCCATCGCCGCCGGCTGCGCCCGCCATTTCGCCGCCGCCGGTGCCCGCCTGGCGGCGACGTTCCTCAACGCCCGCGCCGAACCCTTCGTCCGCGCCGTCGCCGGCCCGCTCGGCGCCGAGCTGGTGCTGCCCTGCGACGTCGCGCTTCCGGGGGAGCTGGATTCGGTCTTCGCCGCCATCGCCCGCCAATGGGGCGGGCTGGACTTCCTGCTCCACGCCATCGCCTTCGCCCCGCGCGAGGACCTGCACGGGCGGGTGATCGACTGCTCCGCCACCGGGTTCGCGCAGGCGATGGACATTTCCTGCCATTCGTTCCTGCGCGCCGCGCGCCTGGCCGAGCCGCTGATGGCGGCCGGCGGCGCCCTGATGACGGTGAGCTTCTACGGCTCGGCGCGGGTGGTGCCGAACTACAATGTGATGGGCCCGGTGAAGGCGGCGCTGGAGAGCGCGGTGCGCTATCTCGCCGCCGAGCTGGGGCCGAAGCAGATCCGCGTCAACGCCCTCTCGCCCGGGCCGATCCGCACCCGCGCGGCCAGCGGCATCGCGCATTTCGACGAGCTGATGGAGCAGACGGCGGCGACGGTGCCGGAACACCATCTGGCCGAGATCGACGATGTCGGCGCGCTCGCCGCCTTCCTCGCCGGCGACGGGGCGCGGCGCATCACCGGGGCGGTGATCCCGATCGACGGCGGTGCCCACGTCCTGGCGTGAGCCCGGCCCCGGTTGTGGCTCGCGGCGAACCGGGGCAAGATGCGGTGATCGGTCGCGACACGCGAGCAAAGAACCGCGAGGGAGGAACCATCCGATATGGCCGCCAGGAATCGTCAATCCGTGCGTCTCGGCGCACGGTTCGCTGCGCTCGCCGCTCTGCTGGCCGGCCTCGCCGCCGCCCCTGTTCGCGCCGAGGACCTCAAGCTCGGCATGGTCGTGCCGGTCACCGGCGCGGCCGCGGAATCCGGCCGCTTCGCGCAATGGGGCGCGCAGCTCGCCGCCGAGGAGGTGAACGCGGCCGGCGGTGTGCTCGGGCGCAAGCTGGTGCTCGTCACCGAGGACGACCAGACCAGCAATCCCGGCGGCGTCGCCGCCTTCAACCGGCTCGCGTCCGACGCCTCCATCGTCGCCTTCCTCGGCTCGATCCGCTCGACCCAGACCCAGGCGATGGACCCGGACGTGCGCCGCGTCGCCAAGCCGGTGTTCTTCGGCGGTACCGACCCGGAGCTGACGCGCAGCGGCGACCCGTGGCTGTTCCGCTGCCGCCCGAACGACGCCTATTCCGCCAAGGTCATCGCCGCCTTCGGCGTGAACGAGCTGAAGCTGAAAAAGTGGGCCGTGGTCTACTCCACCGACGCGTTCGGCTCCAACGGCCACAAGCACCTCGTCGAGGAGCTGAAGGCGGCTGGCGCTGAAGTCGTCACCGAACAGGGATACGCCAACCAGGCGACCGACTTCACCCCCGTCGTGCTGGCGATCAAGGGCTCGCCGGCGGATGTCATCGGCAGCTATTTCACCTTCGAGCAGGATCTCGGCATCTTCGCCCGCCAGCTGCGCCAGCTCGGCGTGCGCACGCCCTGGGTCGGTTCGCCCTCGATCGTGGCGACGACGGCGCTGCGCCTCTCCGGCCCGGCGCTTTACGGCACCTACGGCATCGCCGATTTCAACGCCGATTCGAGCCCCGAGGCGCGCGCCTTCGCCGATGCCTACAAGGCGGCGCACAAGGCGGGGGCGGACAATTTCTCCTCCTGGACCTACGACGCGGTGAAACTCGCCGCGCGCGCCATCAACACCGCCAAATCCACCGACCCGCAAGCGGTGCGCGCGGCGATCCTGGCCATCCGCGGCTACAAGGGCGTCGAGGGCACCTACAATTTCGACGCCAACGGCGACGGGCTGCACGGCTACAACATCGTCAAGAACGACAACGGCAAGGTGGTGTTCATCAAGCACATCGAGTTCGCGCCCTGAGGGGACGGGCGATGAGCCCCCGCCGCGCGGAACCCGGCCGATGACGGTCCTGCTGCAACTTCTCTTCCAGGGTGTCGGCATCGGCGCCGTCTACGCGCTGGTCGCGCTCGGCTTCGTGCTGATCTACCGCGCCACCAACGTGGTGAATTTCGCCCAAGGCCAGTTCGCCGTGGTCGGCGCCTACGGCATGGTGGTCACCACCGCGGATCTCGGCCTGCCCTACTGGCTCGGCATCCTCATCACGCTGGCGGTGATGGCGCTGTTCGGCGCGCTGTTCAATCTCGGCGTCTATTATCCGCTGCGCAACCGCTCCTTCCTGCCGGTGGTGATCTCGACCATCGGCGCCTCGATCTTCATCACCAACATCATCCTCGGCGTCTACGGTCCCGAGCCCTCGATGCTGGCGCCGATGCTGGACGCGCCGGGCATCAGCCTCGGCAATCTGTTCCTCGACGCGCAGTACCTCACCATCATCGCCGTCACCCTGGCGCTGGTGGCGCTGCAATATCTGTTCTTCGAGCACACGCTGCTGGGCAAGCGCATGCAGGCGGTCTCGCAGGACAAGGAGATGGCGAGCCTGCTCGGCATCAAGGTCGGCTGGATGATCATGCTCACCTTCATCTATTCGGCCATGCTCGGTGGCATCGCCGGCATCCTGGTGGCGCCGATCCTGTTCGTGTCCGTCGGGCTCGGCGGCCAGATCGCCCTGAAAGCCTTCGCCGCCACCATCATCGGCGGCTTCGGCGACGTGCCGGGCGCGATCGTCGGCGGCATCGCCATCGGCGTCATCGAAACCTTCGGCGCCTACTACATCTCCGTGCCATACAAGGACGCCTTCGCCTTCATCGTGCTGTTCGCCTTCCTGCTGCTGCGCCCGTCGGGCCTGTTCGGCGAGAAAGTGTCGCAGAAAGCATGAGCCCGCGCGCCCGCACCCTGGTCTATGTCGTCGCCGCCGCGCTCGCGGTCGCGCTCGTGCTCGCCCTTCCGCTCGGCGAGTATCTGGTCAAATTGCTGCTGCAGGCGGCGAGCTACGCCATCGCCGTGCTCGGGCTGACGGTGCTGCTCGGCTATACCGGCCAGATCTCGCTCGCCCAGGCGGCGTTCTTCGGGCTCGGCGCCTACGGCGTCGCCCTCGGCACCACCACGCTCGGCCTGGGCTTCCTCGCCGCACTCATTCTCGGCCTCGTGGTGGCGACGCTGTTCGGCATCGCGCTCGGCTCCTCCACGCTCAAGCTCGGCGGGCATTATCTCGCCATGGTGACGATCAGCTTCCAGCAGATCCTCACCCTGGTGCTGACCAACTGGATCAGCGTCACCGGCGGGCCGGACGGCATCCGCAACATCGCCCGTCCGCATCTGCCGGGCATCGATTTCGAGAACAACCAGGTCTATCTCGCCGCCTGCCTGGCGCTGCTGTTCGCCGTCGGCGGCCTGGTCGCGCTGCTGAAATCGCGCCGCCTGGGGCTGGCGATGCAGGCCGTGCGCGACAACGAGCTCGCCGCCGGCGTCGTCGGCATCAACACGTTCCGCGTCAAGATCATCGCCTTCGCGCTGAGCGCTCTGCTCGGCGGGCTCGGCGGCGGCATGTTCGCCGGCGCCTTCCGCTATATCAGCCCCGACCAGTTCGCCTTCGACGATTCGGTGGTGCTGCTCACCATGGTGCTGCTCGGCGGCGTGGAGGCCGCGATCGGCGCGGCCATCGGCGCCGGGCTGCTCATCCTGCTGCCGGAGTGGCTGCGCTTCCTCAAGCAGTTCTACCTCGCCGTCTATGGCGCGGCGGTGATCCTCATCATGGTGTTCCTGCCGGCCGGCATCTGGGGTCTGTTCAGCCGTCACCGCGTCTGGAAGCCGGCCGCGCCCATCGGCCCGCTGGAGCTCGATATCGAGGCCGCCGCCGGCACGCTGCTCTCGGTGCGCGGCCTGGCCAAGCATTTCGGCGGCGTCCGCGCCGTCGACGGCGTCGATCTGGACATCGCGCAGGGCAGCGTGCACGCGCTCATCGGCCCCAACGGATCGGGCAAGACGACGCTGCTGAACGTGCTCTCCGGCATCTACCGCCCGACGGCCGGCAGCATCACGCTGAACGCGCGCGCCGTCGCCGGCCTGGCGCCGCATGTTCTCGCCGCCGCCGGCATCGGGCGCACGTTCCAGAACATCCGCCTGTTCCATTCGCTGAGCGCGCTCGACAACGTCATCATCGGCGCCGAGCGTCCGGGCAGCGGCATCGCCCATCGCGCCGCCGCCACCGCCCGCGCGCTCGCCGCGCTCGGCTTCGTCGGCATGGCCGAGCGCGCCGGCGAACTCGCCGCCAGCCTGCCCTATGGCCATCAGCGCCTGGTCGAGATCGCCCGCGCGCTGGCCGGCCACCCGGTGCTGCTGCTGCTCGACGAGCCGGCGGCCGGGCTCAACCTCACCGAGAAGCAGGAACTCGTCGAACTGCTCAAGCGCCTGCGCGGCCACGGGCTCACCATCCTGCTCATCGAGCACGACATGGACCTCGTCGAGCAGGTCGCCGACCGCATCACCGTGCTCAATTTCGGCCGCCACATCGCCGATGGCTCGCCCGCCGAGGTGCTGCGCCATCCCGAGGTGATCGCCGCCTATCTCGGCGAGGTGCCCAGCCATGAAGCTGCTTGAACTCGACGCCGTCGCCGCCGCCTATGGCGCGGTGCAGGCGCTGCAATCGCTGAGCCTCGGCGTTGCGAAGGGCGAGATCGTCGCCCTGCTCGGCGCCAACGGGGCCGGCAAATCGACGACGCTGCGGGCGATCTCCGGCCTGCTGCGGCCGACGCGGGGCGAGATCCGCTTCGAGGGCGCGCCGATCGCCGGGATGCACCCCGAGCGCGTCGTCCGCCTCGGCATCGCGCACGTGCCGGAGGGGCGGCGCGTGTTCCCCGGCCTTACGGTGCGCGAGAACATCCTGCTCGGCGCCTCCAACCGCCGTGCCTCCCGCGCCCAGCTCGGGCGCGAGGCCGACGAGATGTACGAGATTTTCCCCGACCTCCTGCGCCTGCAGGGCGCGCTGGGCTGGACGCTCTCGGGCGGGCAGCAGCAGATGCTGGCGCTGGCCCGCGGGCTGATGGCGCAGCCGAAGCTGCTGCTGCTGGACGAACCCTCGCTCGGCCTCGCGCCGCTCATCGTCCAGCAGGTGTTCCGCGTCATCGCGCGCATCCGCGAGCAGGGCACGACGGTGCTGCTGGTGGAGCAGAATGCCCGCATCGCGCTCTCGGTGGCCGATCGTGGCTATGTGCTGGAGACCGGGCGGCTGGTCACCGAAGGCAGTCCGGGCGAGCTCTGGGACAACGAGGAGGTCCGCGCCGCCTATCTCGGCGGCAAGGTCACCAAGGCCGCTTGACAGACGGCCGCGCCGCGGCGGACCAGACAAGCCGCATGATCCTCCTGCTCGACCGCCTGGCCCTGGCCGCGACCCTGCTGCTGCCGGCCTTCCTGCTCTATGGCCGCGCGCTGGCCGAGGTCATGATCGGCCTCGTCGATGCGTGCTTCCTCGCCAGCCTGCTGCTCGGCGCGCGCCGGCTCGTGCTGCGGCCCTGGCTCGTGCTCGGGCTGGCGTGGTGGGGGTGGGAGATTCTCTGCTCGCTGCCCTGGAGCGGCGCAGGCCCGGGCGCGCTCGCCCAGGCGCTGGCGATCGGGCGCTTCATCCTGTTCGTCGCCGCGCTCGAACAATCCGTGCTCGCCGGGCCGGCGGCGCGGCGGGCGCTGCAATGGGTGGTCTCGGCCGCGGCCCTGTTCATCGCCGGGGCGGCGTGGGAGCAGGCGCTGACCGGGCGGAATTTCCTCGGCGCCCCGCGCTGGCCGGATGGCGCGCTCACCGGCCCCTTCGTCAAGCCGCGCGCCGGCGCGCCGTTCGTGCGGCTGCTGTTTCCCGCCATGCTGCCCGTATCGGCGTGGCTCTTGGACCGGCCGGGGCGGGCGTCGCGCGCCGGCGGGGTGGCGCTGGCGCTGTTCGGCGTCATCACCGTGGTGCTGATCGGCCAGCGCATGCCGGCGCTGCTCGCCGGGCTCGGCCTGCTCGTCGGCGCCGTGCTGCTGCCCCGGCTGCGCCGCGTCGCGCTCGGCGCGCTCGTCGCCGCCGCCCTGGTGCTGGCGGCAACGCCGGTGCTCTCGCCGCCGACCTTCGCCAAGCTGGTCGAGCGCTTCACCCAGCAGATGAGCCATTTCGCCGCCAGCTCGTACGGCCAGCTCTACACCCGCGCGGCGGTGATGGTGCTGGCCCACCCGCTGCACGGGCTCGGCTTCGACGGGTTCCGCGATTTCTGCACGGATCCCGCCTATTTCCATGGCCTGCCGGGGCTCGGCCTGGCGGATGCCACCGCCGGCGGGGCCGAGATCTGCAACCTCCATCCGCACAACTATTATCTCCAGGCCGCGACCGACGGCGGCCTGCCCGGGCTGGTGCTGTTCACCGCGCTCGCCGTCGCCTGGCTGGTGCCGCTGGCCCGCCATCTCGCTCCCCATCTCGCTCCCCATCTCGCTCCCCATCTCGCTCCCCATCTGGCTCCCCATCTGGCGCCGCACCGGGAGGACGCAGCACGGCGCGTCGGGCTGCTGCTGGCCGCGCTGGTGCATCTCTGGCCCATTGCCTCCACCAGCGGTCTGGTCAATCTGCCGCTGGAAGGCTGGTTCTTCCTGCTGCTCGGTTGGGGCCTCGCGGAGGCCGCCGCCCTCGCGCCGCCGCGCCCCCACCCCGCCTGAAAGGAGCCGCCCCGTGCCCGAGAGCAAACCGTCCGCGAGCAAGCCGTCCGAGAGCAAGGCCCCTGAGGCCGCGCCGCGCCGTGCCGTGGTGCCCCGCCACGCCGCCAGCCTGCTCGTGGTGCGGCGCAGTGGCGCGGAGGCGTCGGT
Organism: Acetobacteraceae bacterium; assembly: GCA_027449745.1. Classification (GTDB taxonomy): domain Bacteria; phylum Pseudomonadota; class Alphaproteobacteria; order Acetobacterales; family Acetobacteraceae; genus JAJZVV01. Next base: position 6,956 of record DAIDKZ010000171.1, read on the forward strand.
GCTGATGGGGTTGCGTGGGGCGAAGCACCGGTTCCTGCCCAACCGGCTGGTGTTTCCCGGCGGCGGCGTGGATCGCGCGGATTATCGCGTCCGCCCCGCCAGCCTGCTGGCGCCGGAGGTGCTGCACCGGCTGGAACGCGCCGCCAGGCCCGGCCTCGCCCGGGCGCTGGCCGTCGCCGCGGCGCGCGAGCTGCATGAGGAGACCGGCCTCTCGCTGGGCCACCCGCCGCACCTGGAGGGGCTCGACTATCTCTGCCGCGCGGTGACGCCGCCGGCGCTGCCGATCCGCTTCAACGCCCGCTTCTTCGTCGTCGATGAGACGCGCGTCAGCGGCG
>DAIDKZ010000172.1 GCA_027449745.1 Acetobacteraceae bacterium
ATGCGCCTCGGCCAGTGCCTTGCGGAACCCGGCGGTGCGCGCCTTGCCGTTGTTGCGGGCGAGCGAGATGGTGACGAGCCCGACGCTGCCCTTGTCCCAGCCCTTCGCCTTCATCGCCTTGGCGAAGGCAACGCCGGTGCCGTACGCGCCCTCGGTGTTGTCCGAAATGATGAAGGAGACATAATCGCCGCTGGTAGTGCCGATATCAGCGATGACGACGGGGATGCCGGCGCGCTTGGCGGCATCGAGCACCGAGGGGCAGGTGGAGCTGTCGGTGGGCGAGATGATGATGCCGTCCACCTTGCGCGCGATCGCGTCCTGCGCGTTCTGCAGCTGGGTCTGGGCGTTGTTGTGGCTGTCGTAGGTGGTGGTCTTGAAGCCGTGGCCAGCACCCGTGTCGGCGATGCCCTTGGCGAGGATGCGCCAGAAGGGCAGGTCGAGCCCGGGGGTGAGGTAGGCGATCTGCTTCTCCGCCGCCCGCAGCGCGCGCGGGAAGCCGGCGAGCGCGAGCGAGGCCGGCACGGCGCCGGCAGCGACCGCGCGGCGGCTGATCCGGGTCGAAAGCAAGCGAGTCATACGCACATCCTCCGTGTTTGGTCCCCGCCTCCCGGGACGGCGCGGAGCCTTGCGCGCGGCCGCGCGCCCGTCAAGGTGCATGACGGCGCGAAATCCTGGCGCGACGCGGCATGCGCCGCCGGCCGCGCCGCGCTGATTGGGCGGGCCCCGCTCCGCCCAGGCGGCACCGGACGAACCGGCGCGGAACGCCGGCTCGACAATTCCTGCGCCATCGGCCTAGCGTGCGCTTGGCGCCGCCTCTGCTGCGGCCGATATGGGGCGGCTGACCTTGATGTGGCGGGCGATCGGGCGGACCGTGGGGCAGATCGGGGAGCCCGTGTTCCTCGCCGTGCTGATCCGCAGCATCGGTTGGTCGGTGCTCGCGTTCCTTGCGCTCGGCGCATCGCTCGTCTGGCTGACGGTCGCGCAGGTCGGCGAGAACCCGCAGGGGCTGGGCGCGGCGCTGCTGGTTTTTGCCGCCTCGGCCTACCTGATCTGGCTGCTGTTCGTGCCTCTGGTGGTGACGATCGCCGGGCTGTTCACCGAGCGCATCGCCCGTGCCGTCGAAGGGGCATGGTACCCATCCCTGCCGCCGGCCGCGGCGGCGCCGCTCTCGGCCCAGCTATGGGACGGTGTGGCCCTCGGCGTGCGCCTGGCCGCGGCGCAGCTGCTCGTGCTGGCGGTGCTCTGGGCGATGCGGCTGACCTTCTGGGGCTGGCTGCCCGGCCTGACGACGCTGCTGTGGCTGGCCGTTTCCGGCTGGGCGTTCGGGCGCGGCGCCTTCGTCAGTGTCGCCATGCGGCGGATGGCGCGCGCGGAGGCGCTGGCTGCCTATCATGCCCGCCGCAGCGCGGTGGTTGGGATCGGGGTGCTCGCCGCGCTGGCCGCGCTGGTTCCGGTCCTCAATCTGGCCGCTCCCGTCCTCGGCATCGCGGCGATGGTGCATCTGCTGCATGATCCCGATCTCGACCGGATGGGGACCGCCGTCCGATAACGGTTGCTGCATGTGCGATCATTTCTTAATATTTCTCTCGCGCCCGGAGACCGCCGCGCGCCAAAGGGAGAGTCCACCATGCATCTGCGCGCATCCGTCATCTATAGTCTAGGCGTCGCTGCCGCATTGACGATGGCAACGTCACACGCCCAGGCCGCACCCTATACCGCGCTCTACGCGTTCGGGGACTCGCTCTCCGACGCCGGGAACATCTACGCCGCGACCAGCGGAACGCAGCCCGTTTCGCCGCCCTACTCGCAGGGCCGCTACACCAACGGACCGGTCTGGGTGCAGGATCTGGGCGCCAGCCTCGGACTTGGGCCGATCACCCCGAGCCTCACCGGCGGCACCGACTACGCCTATGGCGGTGCGCAGACCGGCACCACCGCCGTCCACACGGCCAACGCGACGGACCTGCCCAGCCAGCTCACGCAGTTCCAGGCGGCGGTGCCGCATCCCGCCGCGTCGGCGCTCTACACGCTGTGGATCGGCGCCAACGACCTGTTCAAGATCCTGGGCACGCCGGGGATCACGCCGTCCGCCGCCATCGTCGATGCCAACCAAGCGATCGCCAATGTCGCGACCTTCGTCTCCGGCCTCGCTCAGGACGGCGCCAAGACGCTGGTGCTGGTGACGGTTCCCGATCTCGGCAAAGTTCCGGATATCACCGCCCAAGGCGTCGCCGCGAGCGCCGCGGCATCCCAGCTTTCGGCCTATTTCGACCAGGCCCTGGTCAGCACCGTCGGCGGCATCGCGACCTCCAGTGGCATGACGCTCGATATCGTCAACAGCTATGCCGTGATCGACACCGCGGTGGCGAACCCGTCCGCCTATGGCTACACCAACGTCAGCGCGCCCTGCTGGACCGGCACCTTCACCAGCGCCTCATCCGGGACGCTGTGCGCCAGCACCGAAGCGGCGCAGAACCAGTACCTGTTCTGGGACGGCGTTCACCCGACGGCGAGCGGCCATCAGATCATCGCCAACCTCGCCCTCCAGGAAGTCCCGGAGCCGGCCAGCATGAGCCTGCTGGCTCTGGGTCTCGCCGGGCTCGGCGCCGTGCGCCGTCGGCGCAGCTGACAAGCGACGCGCGTCGACACGGCCCGGCTCCGTCGACGAGGAGCCGGGCTGTGCCGGCCGCTCAGTTCCGCGACTTGTCGACCAGCGCGTTCTTGGCGATCCACGGCATCATCGCGCGCAGCTTCTCGCCCACCTGCTCCACCGGGTGCGCCATGGACGCACGGCGCATCGCCTTGAAGTTGGTCTGGTTCACCTTGTTCTCCAGCATCCAGTCCCGCGCGAAGCGGCCGCTCTGGATGTTGGCGAGCACGCGCTTCATCTCCGCGCGCGTCGCATCGGTGATGATGCGCGGGCCGGAGACATATTCACCGTACTCGGCGGTGTTGCTGATCGAGTAGTTCATGTTGGCGATACCGCCTTCGTAGATCAGGTCGACGATCAGCTTCACCTCGTGCAGGCACTCGAAATACGCCATCTCCGGCGCATAGCCGGCGCCGACCAGGGTCTCGAAGCCGGCCTTGATGAGCTCGACGAGGCCGCCGCAGAGCACTACCTGCTCGCCGAACAGATCGGTTTCGCACTCCTCCTTGAACGTCGTCTCGATGATGCCCGCGCGCCCGCCGCCGATCGCCGAGGCGTAGGAGAGAGCGATCTCGAGCGCGTTGCCCGAGGGGTTCTGCGCCACCGCGACGAGGCAGGGGACGCCGCCGCCGCGCTGATACTCGCTCCGCACCGTATGGCCGGGCCCTTTCGGCGCGATCATGAAGACGTCGATGTCGGCGCGCGGCTCGATCAGATTGAAATGCACGTTGAGCCCGTGCGCGAAGGCCAGCGCCGCGCCCGGCTTCATGTTCGGGGCGAGCTTCTCGCGGTAGAGATCGCCCTGGCCCTCGTCGGGGGTGAGCACCATCACCACGTCCGCCCACTTGGCCGCGTCGGCCGGATCGAGCACGCGCAGGCCGGCGGCTTCGGCCTTGGCGACACCGGTGGAACCGGCCCGCAGCCCGACGACGACGTCCTTCGCGCCGGAATCCTTGAGGTTGTTGGCATGAGCGTGGCCCTGGCTGCCATAACCGATCACGGCGACCTTCTTGGCCTTGATCAGGTTGACGTCGGCATCGCGATCGTAATAGACGCGCATCGAAACGACTCTCCTATGGGTTCGCGGATCGGATTCAGATGGTGCGGGTGCCGCGCGCGATGGCGGCGACGCCGGTGCGCGAGACCTCGGCCAAGCCGAGCGGGCGCATGAGATCGAAAAACGCGTCGAGCTTGTCCGGGTTGCCCGTCATCTCGAAGACGAAGCTTTCGGTCGTGGCATCGACGACCCGGGCGCGGAAGGCATCGGCGAGCCTGAGCGCCTCGGCCCGCTTCTCGGCAGCGCAGATCACCTTGATCAGCGCCATCTCGCGGGCGAGATGCGGGCCTTCCTCGGTGAGGTCGGCGATGCGGTGCACCGGCACCAGGCGATCGAGCTGCGCCTTGATCTGCGCGATCACCATTTCGGTGCCGGAGGTGACGATGTTGATGCGGCTCTGACCGCGATCGCGGTCCACCGGCGCCACCGTCAGGCTCTCGATATTGTAGCCGCGCCCGGAGAACAGTCCGATGACGCGGGCGAGCACGCCCGATTCGTTGTCGACCAGCACGGAAATCGTCGCCGTGCGCGGGGTGGTGTCCTGCGGATTGGCCATCGGTTCAGACCAGCACCAGGCCTTCGTCGGTGATACCGGCGGCACGCGATTCCTGGTCGGGACCGAGGATCATCTCGTTGTGGGCGGCGCCGGATGGGATCATCGGAAAGCAGTTCTCCTTCTGGTCGACAGCGATGTCGGCGATCACGGTGCGGTCGGTGGCGAGCATCTCGCGGATCACGTCGTCCAGCTCGTCGACGGTCTTCGCACGCAGGCCGACGGCGTGGAAACTCTGCGCCAGCTGCACGAAGTCCGGCAGCGCGGCGGTATAACTTTCCGAATAGCGGCCGCCATGCAGCAACTCCTGCCATTGCCGCACCATCCCCATATACTCGTTGTTGAGGATGAACACTTTCACCGGCAGCCGGTACTGCGACAGCGTACTCATTTCCTGAATGTTCATCAGGATGCTGGCCTCGCCGGCGATGTCGATCACGAGGGCATCGGGATGCGCGATCTGCACGCCCATCGCCGCCGGCAGACCGTAGCCCATGGTCCCGAGCCCGCCCGACGTCATCCACCGGTTGGGCCGCTCGAAGCGGAAATGCTGCGCGGCCCACATCTGGTGCTGGCCGACCTCGGTGGTGACGAACACCTCGCGTCCGCTCTCGCGCGTGATATCGTAGAGGCGACGGATGGCATGCTGCGGCTTGATGATCGAGCCGGGCGCCAACGCCTGAGTGAAGCGCAGCGATTCCTTCGCCCGCCACCCGTCGATCTGGCGCCACCATGCGGCAAGCGCCTGGGAGTCGCTGCGCGCCGTGTCGCGCTCCCATTCGGCGAGCAGCGCGCTCAGCACCCGCCCGGCATCGCCGACGATGGCGACGTCCACGGCGACGTTCTTGTTGATGCTCGAGGGATCGATGTCGGCGTGGATCTTCTTCGAGCCTGGGCTGAACGCATTGAGCCGGCCGGTGACGCGGTCGTCGAACCGCGCTCCGATCGCCAGCATGACGTCGCAGTCATGCATCGCGAGATTGGCCTCGTAGGTTCCGTGCATCCCGAGCATGCCGAGGAAATGCGGGTCGGAGGCCGGAAAGGCGCCAAGCCCCATCAGCGTGTTCGTGCAGGGAAAGCCCGTCTCGCGCACGAAACGGGTCAGCGTCGCCGACGCCGCCTCGCCGGCGTTGATGACACCGCCGCCAGCATAGATGATCGGGCGTTTCGCCGCCTTCAGCAGCGCCACCGCCTCGGCGATGCGCACCGGATCGGGGTCCACCAGCGGGCGGTAGCTGCGATGCTCGGTCAGCGGCGGGGGCGAATAGGGCGCCGGCCCGATCAGGATGTCCTTCGGCAGGTCGATCACCACCGGCCCCGGCCGTCCGCTCCGGGCGACGTAGAACGCTTCATGGACGACGCGGGCGAGATCTTCGGACCGTTTGACAAGGTAGTTGTGCTTCGTCGCCGGGCGTGTGATGCCCGTGGTATCCGCCTCCTGGAAGGCGTCATTGCCGATCAGGTGGGTCGGCACCTGCCCGGTGAGGCAGACCACCGGCACACTGTCCATCAGCGCATCGACCAGGCCGGTGACGGCGTTCGTGGCGCCCGGCCCGCTGGTCACCAGCACCACACCGACGCGGCCGGTGGAGCGGGCGTAGCCTTCGGCCGCGTGGACCGCGGCCTGCTCGTGGCGGACGAGGATGTGGCGGATGGCGTTCTGGTTGAAAATCGCGTCGTAGATCGGCAGGACCGCGCCGCCGGGGTAGCCGAACACGACATCGACGCCCTGGTCCTTCAGCGCGCGCAACAGCACCTCCGCGCCCGGCTGCAGCGCATCGGCCCGCGCTGTCATCGCGGGGTCCCCGTTCTCGGCCGCCATCACCCACCCTCCGCAAAACCGCCGCGTGCGTCGCGGCGCCGGGCACGTCTAGGCCGGGCGGGAGACTGTCGTCAATCCGGAGTCGCGCAGAAAATTGAGCAGATCAGCTATTCCTCTTTCCGAAAATTGCTTCCCACCATCAAACCGCGTAGGAATATTCCACACCGACGGCGCCAGCGCATGATGCCGGAACCAAGTCGCCTGCCGCCGGGTGTAGCGTCCGGTCGCCGCCACCGCCCGCGCGGCGGCCTCGGCGAGTGTGGTCTCGCCGCGCAGGCAGGCGGCCAGTTCCGGCACGCCATGCGCGCGCATCGCCGGGAGAGCCCGGTCGAGCCCGGCCGCGACGAGAGCCTGCACCTCCTCGAGCGCACCGGCGGCAAGCATCGCCGCGAACCGGTCCGCGATCGCGGCGCGCAGCGCTGGCCGCGGCGGATCCAGCAGGACGGCGACGAAGCGCCAGGGCGCTGCCGGTCCGCCGGTCGCCTGCCAGGCCGCCAAACCGGTGCCGCTCGCCCGCCACACCTCCCAGGCGCGCGCCAGGCGTTGCGGGTCGGACGGCCGCAGCCGCGCCGCGGTCGCTGGATCCACGGCGGCGAGGCGGGCGTGCAGCCCCGACGGCCCGATCGTGTCGAGCAGCGCCCGTGCCTCGGCCCGGATCGGCACCGGAATCTCAGGCAGGTCGGCGAGCCCTTGGGTCAGCGCGTGGAAATAGAGCCCGCTGCCGCCGCAGAGGATCGGCAACCGCCCTGCAGCGCGTGCTGCCTCCATGGCCACGAGCGCCGCCCCGCGCCACCAGAACACGCTGCCAGGCTCCGCCGCCGGGCGCACCCCATAGAGCGCATGCGGCACGCGCGCCTCCTCGTCAGGGCTCGGGCGCGCGGTGAGCACGCGCAAATCACGATAGACCTGCATGGAATCGGCATTGATGACGACACCGTCGAGCCGTTCGGCCAGTGCCAGGGCGAGCGCGGACTTGCCGCTCGCGGTCGGACCGGCGACGATGAGGGCTCCGGGCCGGGTCGCGGTCCGCCCCGCGCGATCAGCCTCTTGCGCCATCCGCCCCCCGCCGGCATGAAGCCCCGCCCGGTTCAGTCACGATCATGCCCGTCGCGCACACCCACGTCCTCACCCTTGTCGCCGATCGCACGGCGACCGTCCTCGATGACGCCGTCATCGCCGATGTGCGCGATGCCGTCGGCGGCGGACGTGCGGTGCTGCTGGCGCCGGGCGAGGCCGCGGATATCCACTGCACCGCCCCGCCCGACCTCGCCGCCGCAAGCGCCGCGCTCGCCCACCGCCCAATCGACGCGCTGGCCGTGCCCGCCGCCAACCGGCGCAAGGCGCTGCTGGTCGCCGACATGGACAGTACCATCGTCACCGGCGAAACGCTCGACGATCTGGCCGACAAGGCCGGTCTCAAGGCCGAGATCGCCGCCATCACACGGCGCAGTATGAACGGGGAGATCGATTTCGCCGAGGCGCTGCGCCAGCGCGTGGCGATGTTGCGCGGGCTGAAGCTGGCGGCGTTGGAGGAAACCTGGCGCGAAACCCGGCTCATGCCCGGCGCGCGTGAACTCGTCGCCACCATGCGCGCGCACGGCGCCCTCACGGCGCTGGTCTCCGGCGGTTTCACCTATTTCACCGGCCGCGTCGCGTCCCTCGCCGGCTTCGATCTCCACCGCGCCAACGCCCTGCTCGACGACGGCGAGGCCCTCACCGGGCAGGTGGCCGAACCGATCCTCGATCGCAACGCCAAGCTCGCCACCCTGCGGGAACTGGCCGACGCGCGCGGCCTGGACCTCGCGGCGACGATGGCGGTGGGCGACGGCGCCAACGATCTCGACATGCTGCGCGTCGCCGGGCTCGGTGTCGCCTACCGGCCGAAGCCGATCCTGGAGCAGGCCATTGCCGTCTGCGTCCGCCACGCCTCGCTGCGCGCCCTGCTGTTCGTGCAGGGATATCATCAGCACGCGATCCGGGAAGCCTGACCCCCGCGCCGGTGGCGCGGGGGTTCTGTGAGGTTCAGCCGGGCTGGTGCTGCAGCGGCAGCGGCACCCAGCGCAGCCCATTGGCGCTCTGCACCAGCATTAGCACCGACTTCCGGTTCTGCTCGCGCAGCCGGTCGACCCGCTGCTTCACGTCCGCCGGGCTGTTCACCGGTTCCTGCTGCACCTCGACGATGACATCGCCCTGCTTCAGGCCGCGCTGGGCGGCGCTGCCATCGGCTTCGACCTCGGTGATGACGACGCCCTTCTGGTCGGGATTGATCTGGAACTTCTCGCGCAGCTCGCCGGTCAGCGGCGCGATGGTGAGGCCCAGGCCGGCGACGGCGACGGCGCGATCGGGCTCCGGTGCCTCGGTCGGCTTGGCCGCAGCCTCCTTCACGTCGTCGGGCATCTCCGCGATCACCGCCTCGAGCGTCTGCTCGTGGCCATCGCGCCAGATCTCCAGCGCGACGGTCTGGCCGATCGAGGTTTCCGCCACGAGCCGCGGCAGGTTGCGCATCTCCTTCACGTCCTGATGGTTGAACTTGAGGATGATGTCGCCGTTATGGATCTGTGCCTTCGCCGCCGGGCCATCCTCCGTCACGCCCGCCACCATCGCCCCGGCCGCCTCGTGCAGGCCGAGGCTTTCGGCGATATCCGGCGTCACCTGCTGGATGCGCACGCCCAGCCAGCCGCGCCGGGCGTGGCCGAACTTCACCAGCTGATCCACGGTCGTGCGCGCCAGGCTGGTCGGGATCGCGAAGCCGATGCCGATTGAGCCCCCGGAGGGCGAGTAGATGGCGGTGTTGATGCCGATCACCTGCCCATCCATGTTGAACAGCGGCCCGCCCGAGTTGCCGCGATTGATCGGCGCGTCGGTCTGGATGAAATCGTCATACGGACCCTGGCGGATGTCGCGTCCGCGGGCGGAGACGATGCCGGCGGTGACGGTGCCGCCCAGGCCGAACGGATTGCCGATCGCCAGCACCCAGTCGCCGACGCGCATCTTGTCGGAATCGCCGAAGCTCAGCGCGTGCAGCGGCTTCTCGGGCTTGACCCGCAGCACGGCGACGTCCACCCGGTCGTCCCGCCCGACCAGCGTCGCCTTCATCGAGGTGCCGTCCTGCAGCGTGACGGTGATCTCGTCCGCGCCGTCGATCACGTGGTTGTTGGTGACGATGATCCCGGCCGGATCGATGACGAAGCCCGAGCCGAGGCTCTGGGTGCGGTGCATCGGCGCGGGCGCGCCGCCATGGCCGTTCCCACCGGGGCCGTTCCCGCCGGGGCCGCTCCCGCCGGGACGGTTGCGCTCCATGAAATCACGGAAGAACTGCTCGAACGGCGAACCGGGCGGAAAGGCGGGAAGGTCCGGCCCTTCGCCGCGCGCCTGGACCTTCTGGCTGCTCGAAATATTCACCACGCCGGGCAGCAGCTCGGCAGC
>DAIDKZ010000173.1 GCA_027449745.1 Acetobacteraceae bacterium
CCGGCTCGCTCGATGAACTGGCGCGAATCACCGGCAAGGCGAAGTCCAACCTGTCGCGCACGCTGCGAACGATGGCGGGCTACGGCCTCGTCCGCCTGGAACGCGGCGAGCGCGGCCGCATCACGCCGAAGGTCATGCACGACCGCGTGGAACCCGACCTCCCGATCACGCTGTCGCGCAAGGCGAGCTGAGCCATCACCGCTTTGGCCTGAGCAGGCCGGCGCGCGTGCCAGGTTCCGCTCCAGGGTGGCGGAGAGGGTGGGATTCGAACCCACGGTACCCGGTTAGGGCACAACGGTTTTCGAGACCGTCACCTTCGGCCACTCGGTCACCTCTCCCGCGCATGTTCCATAGAGCAATCGGAGCCGGCTCGCCAAGGGGCGGCGGCGGGCGTCCGCGCCGTGGGGGCGGTTGCTGGAGCGGGGGGCGGCGGCGGGCGATCCGCGCTATAGAGAGGGTGAAGGGAGACACCATCATGGCCGTCATCGCCGCGATCGAGCCGGGCTTCTACCGGATTCCGCTTGAGACCGTGCTCTCGGACAGCACGCATGGGGAAATCCGTGCCTTCGAGATCATCACCGCCCGGGTGCGGGACGCCGATGGCGCCGAGGGGGTCGGCTATACCTATACGGTCGGCCGGCTGGGCGGTGCCGTGTTCGACATTCTCCGCCGCGAGATCACCGAACTGGCGGCGGGGGCCGAGGCCGACCGCATCGAGGCGCTGGGGCAGCGCCTGTGGTGGGGCCTGCATTATGGCGGCCGCGGCGGGCCGGTGGTGCTGGCGCTCTCCGCCCTCGACATCGCGCTCTGGGATCTCAAGGCCAAAAAGGCCGGCGTCCCGCTCTGGCGCCTGCTCGGCGGGCATGATCCGCTGGTGCCCTGCTATGCCGGCGGCATCGACCTCGAACTGCCGCTCGATGCGCTGCTGCGCCAGACGGATGCCAATCTCGAGCGCGGCTTCCGGGCGATCAAGATGAAGGTCGGCCGCGCCTGGCTCGCGGAGGACGTCGCCCGCGTGGCGGCGATGCGGCGCCATCTGGGCGAGGGATTTCCGCTGATGGCCGACGCCAACATGAAATGGACGGCGGACGCCGCCATCCGCGCCGCCCGCGCCTTCGCGCCGCACGATCTCACCTGGCTCGAGGAGCCGGTGCCGCCGGAGGACATTCCAGGCCATGTCCGCGTCGCCCGCGAGGGCGGGTTGCCCGTCGCCGCCGGCGAGAATCTCCGCACCCTGACCGATTTCCGCCAACTCATCGAGGCGGGCGGGGTCAGCTTCCCCGAGCCCGACGTGACCAATTGCGGCGGCGTCACCGGCTTCATGAAGATCGCGCATCTGGCCGAGGCGTTCGGCCTGCCGGTCACCTCGCACGGCGCCCACGACATCACCGTCCATCTCCTCGCCGCCGTGCCGAACTGCTCCTTCCTGGAAGCGCATGGCTTCGGGCTGGACCGCTACATCGCCGCCCCGCTGGCGCTGGAGGACGGGCTCGCACGCGCCCCGGAACGCCCCGGCCACGGCGTGGAATTCGACTGGACCGGCCTCGCCGCGCTCCGCCAGCACTAGTGCTCTCATACGTTCGGATAAATCACCATGCGTCAGAGCACTAGCTTGATTTGGTGGGCCGATTCAGCCAATCGCCCTGAAGCGGGCGTTGGCATCGGACCACTAGATCTCTGTTTCTATTCATCGTCTTCTATATGGCGCCGGCAGGTCCGCCGGCGCCGGGTACAGTTTGAGGAGTGAGCATGCGCATCGGCATTGCCGGCATCGGCGGACGCATGGGCCGGGTGCTGGCCGAGGAAGCGGCTCGGGCGGCGACGCTCGTCGGCGGCATCGATCGCGAGGATGTCGCAACGCCGGAGGGCACGGCGCGCTTTCCCGGCATCGCCGCGCTCGGCGAAGCGGCGGATGTCGTCATCGACTTTACCCACGCGAGCACGGTGACCGAACATGCCCGCGCGCTCGCCGCGGCCGGGTGCGGCTGGGTTCTCGGCACCACCGGCCTCGACGCCGCGCAAGAAACGGCGGTGGACGTGGCGGCCCATCGGATCGGAATCGTCCAGGCGGCGAATTTTTCGCCCGGCGTCGCGCTCGTGCTGGCACTCGCCGAGCGCATCGCTGCGACCTTGCCGGCCGAGGGGTATGACGCCGAGATCGTCGAAATGCACCACCGCCAGAAGGTGGACGCCCCGTCGGGCACCGCCCTCGCCCTCGGCCGGGCCGTCGCCCGGGGGCGCGGCGTCGCGTTCGACACGGTGATGGAGAGCGGCCGGCACGGGCACACCGGCGCGCGCGCGACCGGCGCGATCGGCTTTGCCGCCCTGCGTGGCGGGCAGGTGGTGGGCGAGCATACGCTGCTATTCGCCGGTGCCTCCGAGCACATCGCGCTGACCCACCGGGCCTTCGATCGCCGCGTGTTCGCTGAGGGCGCGGTGCGCGCGGCGCTGTGGCTCGCCACCCAACCCGCCGGACGCTACGGCATGGAGGATGTCCTCGGCCTCCGTTGACCGGCGCTGCAGATTCGGTCACACAGCCCCGGTCCGGGGCGGCCGGGCGGTGAGGACGAGAGGATCGAGATAGACATGCGCGATCGGGGCGAGTTCCTTTTCACCTCGGAGTCGGTCTCCGAGGGCCATCCCGACAAAGTTGCCGATCGGATCAGCGACACCGTTCTCGACGCTTATCTCGCCGCGGACCCGCACGCGCGGGTCGCCTGTGAAACCATGGTGACGACCAATCGCATCGTCATCGCGGGCGAGACGCGCGGGCCGGAGACCGTCACCGCCGATTATCTCGCCCATCTCATCCGCCTCGCCGTCCGCGACATCGGCTACGACCAAGCCGGTTTCTCCTGGCACCGTGCCGCCTTCGAGTGCCACCTCCACGCCCAGTCGGCCGATATCGCCATGGGCGTCGACCAGGCGGGCAACAAGGACGAGGGCGCCGGCGACCAGGGCATCATGTTCGGCTATGCCTGCCGCGAGACGGAGGCGCTGATGCCGGCGCCGATCCACTACGCCCATTTGATCCTGCGCCGCATGAGCGAACTCCGCCACGCCGGGGACCGCGCCGCCGAGGGCCTGCTGCCGGATGCGAAGAGCCAGGTGACGCTGCGCTATGTCGACGGCGTGCCGGTCGGCGCCACCTCGGTCGTCGTCTCGGTTCAGCATCAGGAACATCTGGAGCAGCACCAGATCAAGCGCATGCTCTGGCCGATCGTGGTCGGCGCGCTGCCGCATGGCTGGATGTGCCCGGAAGATCAGTTCTACGTCAATCCGACGGGGAAATTCGTCATCGGCGGGCCGGACGGGGATTGCGGTCTGACCGGGCGCAAGATCATCGTCGACACTTACGGTGGCGCGGCACCGCATGGCGGTGGCGCGTTCAGCGGCAAGGATCCGACGAAGGTCGACCGTTCGGCCGCCTATGCCTGCCGCTATCTTGCCAAGAACGTCGTCGCCGCCGGCCTCGCCGACCGCTGCACACTCCAGATCAGCTATGCCATCGGCGTCTCGCACCCGCTCTCGGTGTATGTGGATCTGCATGGCACCGGGCATGATGTCGACGAGGCGCGGCTCGAACTGGTGCTGCGCGAGGTGATGAACCTGACGCCGCGCGGCATCCGCGAGCATCTCGCGCTCAACCGCCCGATCTACGTGCCGACCGCGGCCTACGGCCATTTCGGCCGCGAGCCGGACGAGGCCCACGGAACGTTCACCTGGGAGCGGACCGACTTGGTGCCGGCGCTGCGCTCCGCCTTCGACCGCTGAACCGCCGGCCCGGATGCGCGTCGTCGCCACCTCCAACGACGCCGTCCGGCTGAGCTTCCTGATCGCGCTTCTCGCCGACGCCGGCATCGAGGCGACGGTGCTCGACGCCTATACCGCCGCCATCGAGGGCAGCATAGGCGCGATCCCGCGGCGGCTTGTCGTGCGGACCGAGGATGAGAGCCGCGCGCGCCGCGTGCTGCGCGAGGCCGGCGAGGCGTGAGCGAGGAAACCTCCGGCCATCTTCTCGGCGGCACCGTCCGCTATACCCAGTTCGCGAGCGGCTTCCGGACCGGCATCGAGCCGGTGCTGCTCGCCGCCGCGATCCCCGCGCGGAATGGGGAGCGCGTGCTGGAAGCGGGAACCGGCGCCGGCGCCGCCTTGCTCTGCCTCGCCGCACGGCTGCCGGGCGTCGCCGCCGTGGGCGTCGAGCAGGATCGGGCGTTGGCCGCACTCGCATCGCGCAATATCGCCGCCAATGGCTGGTCCGAGCGGCTCAGCGTGATCGCGGCCGATGTGGTCGCGGCCCGCGCGACGCTGGGGTGCTTCCACCATGCCTGCGCCAATCCGCCCTGGCACGATCCTGCCTCGACCGCTTCCGCCGATGCCGTCCGTCGAGCCGCCAAGCAAGGGCAGGCGGGGTTGATCGCGTCCTGGGCCTCGGCGCTGGCGTCGTGTCTTGTCCGCGGCGGCAGCTTGACCTTCATCCTGCCGGCGGCATTGCTGACCGAGGCCCTGGCCGGCCTGGCCGCCGCGGAGTGCGGCACGCGCGTCCTCGCCCCACTCTGGCCCAAGCCGGCGCGACCGGCGAAGCTCATTCTGGTTCAGGGACGGAAGGGCGGCCGTGGCCCGGACCGGGTGATCCCCGGGCTGGTGCTGCATCGCCCTGACGGCTCCCCTTCCGAGGAGGCCGAGCAGATTCTCCGCGACGGGGCGGCGTGGCCGATCTGAGCGCGCGCCTCAGGCCTGCATCAACTCGGGGTGGCGAAGATACCACAGACGCTCATAGGCGGCGACGAGCCCCTCCATGCTGCGCCGGCGATTGCCCCCCTCCGGAGCCAACGGCCGACGCATGAGCATTGTCTCCATGGTGCGCAGCAACTGCTCCGCCACATCGAAATCGCCCTGATCGCACGCCTGGTGGAACGCGATCAGGATTTTGTCCGAGAGGCGCCGACTGTAGCGTTGCGGAACGACCGGCCCGCTGTCGCGGCCCCCGGTTCCCGGTCCAACGTCAGTTAAGGCCATGGTAGCGTCCATTTGTTTCTGAGCCTTCCATTGAGTCCATGACCCTGGTCTTCTACCGTGTCAACCTGATCGTGCCATGTGGCTGCGGATGGCGTCGGCAAGATCCC
>DAIDKZ010000174.1 GCA_027449745.1 Acetobacteraceae bacterium
GTTCTGAGCCAGGCCGCGGCCTGGCGTGCCGCCGGGGAGAAGGTGGCCCTCGCCACCGTCACCGAGACGTGGGGCTCCTCGCCCCGCCCGGCGGGCAGCCGGCTCGCGGTGACCGCGTCCGGGCACATGGCCGGCTCGGTCAGCGGCGGCTGCATCGAGGGCGCGGTGGCCGAGGCGGCGATGGAGACGCTGCGCACCGGGGTGCCGAAGCTGCTCGATTTCGGCGTCACCCATGAGCGCGCCTGGGAGGTCGGGCTTGCCTGCGGCGGCAAGGTGAAAGTGTTCGTCGAGGCGCTGGCATGACGCCCGAGACGCTCGCCGCCCTGCAGCGCGCGCGGGCGGAGAAGCGCCCGGTGGTGCTGGCGACGCGGCTGGCCGACGGGGCGCAGCGTCTGCTGCCGGATGCGGCGGCGCCGGCGCCGCTGGCCGAGGCGGCGGCAGACGCGCTCGACGCGGACCAAAGCCGCACCGTGGAGATCGAGGGCAGCGCCTGGTTCCTCCACGCCCATAACCCGCCGCTGCGCGTCGTCGTCGTCGGCGCCGTCCATATCGCCCAGGCGTTGGTGCCGATGGCCGCGGCGATGGGGCTCGGCGTCACCGTCGTCGATCCGCGCCGCGCCTTTGCCAGCGAGGCGCGGTTTCCCAATGTCGCGGTCAGCCACGACTGGCCGGACGAGGCGCTGGACGCGCTGGCGCCGGACGTGCGCACGGCGGTGGTGACGCTGACCCACGACCCTAAGCTCGACGATCCGGCGCTCGACCGGGCGCTGAAGTCCCCCGCCTTCTATATCGGCGCGCTCGGGTCGAAAAAGACCCATGCGGCGCGGCTGAAGCGCCTGCGCGCGCTCGGCCACGACGACGCGGCGATGGCGCGCATCCGCGGCCCCGTCGGGCTGGCGATCGAGGCGGTGACGGCGCCGGAGATCGCGCTGTCCATCCTCGCCGAAATCGTCGCCGTGCGCCGCGGCGCCGCGCTGGCGCAGAAGCTGGCGGCGTGATCTTCCGCCCGACCGGCCTGGCCGAGGCGGAAGGGGCGATCCTCGCCCACACCCATCGGCTCGGCGGGCGCGTGCTGCGCAAGGGCCAGGTGCTGGACGCCGGCGCCATCGCCGCGCTGCGCGATGCCGGCCACGCCAGCGTCATCGCCGCCCGGCTGGAGCCGGGCGATGTTGGCGAGAACGAGGCTGCCGATCGGCTGGCGGCGGCGCTGGAGGCGCCGCTGCTGCGCCGCGGACGGGCCGGAACGGGGCGGGTGAATTTCGCCGCCGAGCGCGCCGGGCTGGTTCTCGTCGACCGTGCCCGCGTCGATGCGATCAATGCGGTCGATGAGTCGCTGACCCTCGGCACGCTGCCGGACGCGACGCCGGTGGCGCCGCGCGAGATGGTGGCGACGGTGAAGGTCATTCCCTTCGCCGTGCCGGGCGCGCTGCTGCAGGCGGCGGAGGCGGCGGCGCGGGCGGGCGGGCCGGTTTTTCGCCTCCATCCGTTCCGCCCGCTGCGCGCCGGGCTGGTGCTGACCGAGTTGCCGGGGCTGAAGGCGAGCCTGGCCGAGAACACCATCGCTGCGACCCAGGCCCGCGTTGGTGGCTTCGGCGGGACCCTGCTCGAACCGCTGCGCTCGGCCCACGAGACCGGCGCCATCGCCGCCGCTCTCGGCCGCCTGCTCGATGCCGGGGCGGAACTGCTGATGGTCGCCGGTGCCTCGGCGGTGGTGGACCGGCGCGATGTCGGCCCGGCGGCGATCGTGGCGCGCGGCGGCGAGATCCGCCATTTCGGCATGCCGGTCGATCCCGGCAACCTGATCTGCGTCGGGCGGATCGGCGCGGTGCCGGCGCTGGTTCTGCCCGGCTGCGCCGGCAGCCCGAAGCCGAACGGCATCGACTTCGTGCTGCAGCGGATTTTCGCCGGCCTCGACGCCGGGACGGCCGAGGTCGCGCGCATGGGCGTGGGCGGGCTGCTGAAGGACATCGCGGCGAGGCCGCTGCCGCGGGCCCGCGCCGCGCCGGCGGAGGGCGAGGTCGTGCCGCGGCGCAAGGCGATCGCCGCGGTGGTGCTGGCGGCGGGGCGGTCGAGCCGCATGGCGCCCTACAACAAGCTGCTGCTGCCCGATCGGAGCGGCAAGCCGATGATCGCGCGCGTGGTGGACAATATCCTGTCCTCGTCCGCCCGCCCGGTGCTGGTGGTGACGGGGCACCAGTCCGACGGTGTCCGTGCCGCGCTCGCCGGCCGCCCGGTGCGGTTCGTCACGGCGGCGGATTTCGCCGATGGGCTGTCGGCCAGTCTGCGCGCCGGCATCGCCGCGCTCGGCACGAACGAGGTGGACGGCGCGGTGGTCTGCCTCGGCGACATGCCGCTGGTGACGGCGCGGGTGATCGACCGGCTGGTCGAAACCCACGACGCCGACGAGGGACGGCTGATCGTGCTGCCCACCCATCACGGCAAGCCAGGCAACCCGATCCTGTGGGACCGGCGCTATTTCGCCGAGATGGCGGCGCTGACCGGCGATGTCGGCGCCCGCTTCCTGCTCTCCCGCCACGCCGAGGCCGTCGCCGAGGTCGAGCTCGACACCGACGCGGTGCTGCGCGATTTCGACACGGTGGAAAGTCTCGGCGATCTGCCCGAGCGCTTGCGGCCGCGTCTGCAGGAAGGGCAGGGAGGGTAGAAGGCCGCCCCTCAGAGCAGCGCTGTCGCGGCCGCGCCGGTGCGTTCGGCGACGATGAGCATGTTCGCCGGCGCCATCGCGGCGGCGCAGCTTGTGACCGTGATGGTCCAGCCCGCGGCGGCGAAGGCGCTGGTCAGGCGGGTGATCGGCAGCGGGTTGATGCGGCGGCGCGAGCCGGGCCAGAGATGGCGGAGAGCGGTCTCGCCGAACCGGGTCAGCGCCCCGCGCAGCCCGGCGGTGGCGTCCATGCTGCGGATCACGACGCGCCGGCGCGCCGCCGCCGCTGCCGCCCCCAGCAGGGCGATCTGCGCCGGCGTCTCGAACTGGTAGAGCACGTCTATGAGCAGCACCGTGTCGGCCGGCGGCAGCGCCGGCATCGTGGCCAAATCGGCGAGCGTCGCGACGAAGCCGAGCGGTGCGGCGGCGGCATTCGCCTCGGCGAGCCAGGCCCGGTTGCGCTCGATGCCGTGCACGCGCCGCGCCGCGCCGGCGAGCAGCAGCAGCACGCCGGTCTGGCCGCGGCCGCAGCCGAGATCCAGGACCTCGCCGAAGCCGCGAGGCCCGGCCAGTTCCAGCAGAGCCGCGTGCACGGGATCGAGGCGCAGCTTGTGGCGCACATAGCCGCGCGCGAACGGGCGCGCGCCGGCGTAGCACGCCGCCACACGGGCACGGAGCTCAGGATCCGGCAGCGAGCATGTCCCCTGGCGCGCGCCGGATATCCCCATCCGGATGCAGGCGCAGACCGAGCCGATGCAGCGCGCTCAGCATCCGGTAGGCCGCCTTGAAGGCGAATTCCGGTCCGCGGGCGGTGAGCGGGCGCTCGATATCGCCGGCGAGCAGCGAGATCAGCCCGTCGCGCATGCCGAAGCGATTGTTGGCGGAAAGGAACATGTCGCGCAGCACCGGGTCGTTGATGCGGGTGATGAGCCAGCCCAGTGTCGACATGCCGCGGCGCAGGCGCCGTTCGGCGCGCCGGGCCAGCGCCCGCGCGGCGCGTGGATCGGTGAGCCAAGCCTCCGCCACCGCCGCGCCCATCTCGCCGGCCATCATCGCGAACAGCACGCCGGAGGAGAAGATCGGGTCGAGGAAGGCAAAGGCGTCGCCGATCATCATGTAGCCCTCGCCCCAGCTGGTGCGTGCGGCGTACGAGTAGTTGCCGGTGGCGGTCACCGCGGAGATGCGCTCGGCGGCCCGCATGCGCGCACTGACGCTGGGGCTGGCTTCGATCTGCGCTGCCAGGAAGGTCGCCATGCTGCCCTCCCGGCCCTTGAACAGCGCCGGGTGGGCGACGAAGCCGACGCTCATCACGCCGTCGGGCAGGGGGATCATCCAGAACCAGCCGTCGCGGGCGAGATGGATGCTGATGCAGCCCTCGCGCTCGCCGGTGCGGAACTCGGCGCCGCGGTAATGCGCGTAGACGGCGGCGGAGGCGTGGCGCGTCGCCGGCTCGCGCAAGCCGAGCTTCCCGGCCAGGAACGTATCGCGGCCGGACGCGTCGAGCACGAAGCGCGCGGCGAAGGCGCGGCGCCCGCCATCGGCGGCGACGGCGTGGACCAGGGCGCGCCCGCCGGGCGGAGCCGAGCGCAGCGACACGACGCGGCACTGCTGCAGCGTCCGCGCCCCGCGCGCCGCCGCGTTGGCGAACAGCAGTTCGTCGAACGCCGCGCGCGGCACCTGGAAGGCGAACCGGTCCCGCGGATCCCGCGCCAGGCTGAAGGGGAAGGCCGCCGCCGTGCCGTGTTCGTCGGAGACGAATTCCGCCGCCGGTTTCAGCACCCCGATCGCGGCCACCTGGTCCAGGACGCCGAGCCGTTCGAACAGGGTGATGTTGCGTGGCAGCAGCGATTCGCCGATATGGAAGCGAGGATGGCGATCCTTCTCGAGCAGCAGGACCTGCGCACCACGCGCGGCGAGCAGCGAGGCCGCGGTGGCGCCCGCCGGGCCGCCGCCGATGATGAGCACGTCCACCGGCTCGGCGCTGTCATCTGCGAGCCCGGGCTGATCCATCCAGGTTGTCTCCTCCCCGCCGCGTCCGCCTCTCCCGCCGCGACAGGATAGGCACGACGCGCCATGCTCGCCAAGGAAAACGGGCCGATCATCGTCATTCCCGCCTTCGAGGAGGCCGGCAGCATCGGCGCCATCGTCGCCGCCTGCCGTGCCCTGCCGCAGGCGCCGCGCGTGATCGTCGTCGATGACGGTTCGACCGACGCGACGGCGCGGCTGGCGGCGGAGGCCGGGGCCATCGTCATTCGCCACGCGGCGAATCGCGGCAAGGGGGCCAGTCTGGCCGACGGCTTCGCCGCCGCGCTCGAACGGGGCGCCGAGCGCGTGGTCAGCATCGACGGCGACGGCCAGCACCGAGTCGCGGATCTGCCGGCGCTGCTCGCCGTGGCGGCGACGTTTCCCGACCGCATCGTCATCGGCTCACGCCGCCATGCGCGGGCGCTGATGCCGCCGGCGCGCTACCGCGCCAACCGGGTCGCCGATTTCTGGGTCTCCTGGGCTTCGACCTGGCGCATCGAGGACAGCCAGAGCGGCCTGCGCGTCTATCCCGCCGCCCTGCTGCGCGATCTCGGCTGCGGCCGGCGCCTCGCCCAGGGCTTCGGCTTCGAGAGCGAGATTCTCATCGCCGCCGGCCGGCGCGGCGTGCGCACCATCGCGGTCGACATCGCCGTGCGCTATGGCCCCGGCCTGGCGCGCGCCAGCCATTTCCGCCCGGTGCTCGACATCACCCGCATCGTGCTGATGGTCGCGGGCCATCTG
>DAIDKZ010000175.1 GCA_027449745.1 Acetobacteraceae bacterium
CGGCCTCAAGACCGCAGCCTGCGCGCTGCCGGGCAATCCGAACGGCATGGCCGAGGTGATGCGGGCGCTGCTGGTGCGGCTGCAGGCACTGCTGGCGGCGGGAACGGCGCCGCCGCCGAGCCGCTATCCGCGCGTCGCCGACGCCACGCTGCTGCCGCCGCCGGCGGACGCCGCCGGCTTCGCCCGCGTGCCGGGCCTGGCCTATGCCGGCCTCGTCAACGACGTGCCAGTGCTGGACCGCGGCCCCGACTTCGACGCCGCGCACGAATCCGGCGTGCTCCGCGAGCCGCCCCGCCCGCTGCCCTCCGCCACCCCGCCGGTGCTGGTGCCGGCCTTGGACGCGGACGGCAACGAGACCGGCGGCGTGCGCACCGTGATGCTGGCCGCGCCGCTCGGCACCTATGTCGGGTGGAACCGGCGCCGCGCCGGCTTCGCCGAGGGCGAGCTGTGCTACCTCGCCGGCAGCTTCGTGCCCTTCGCGCGCACCGAGGCCGAGCGCCGCGCCGCCTCCGACCCCCGTCCCTCCCTCGCCGAACGCTACGGCGACCATGACGGTTACGTCGCCGCCGTCGCGCGCGCCATCGCCGCGACCGAGGCGGACGGGTTCCTGCTCGGACCCGACGCCGAGCGCCTCCGCCAAGAAGCGGCGGCGAGCCAAATATTGAAGTGAGCGCGTAACCGATCGCACCGGCGCGGCGCATGGTGCTGATACGCGGGGTCTTGGCCCGGCGGCCTCCTGAGCCTGGTGATGGCGCGGTCGGCGTGGATTGCGTAGAACGACCGTGACTTTCCGGGGGGAAGCCATGGCTGCAGAGCCACGCGGGGCTGAGTTTTCAGCGCTGATGCAAGCAGCGCAGGATGGTGATCGGCGTGCCTACGGCGAGCTGCTGCGTGCGCTCACGCCCATTCTGCGGGCGCTGGCGCGCAGGCACTGGGCCGGGGCACGACCGCAGGACATCGAGGACGTTGTGCAGGAGACCTTGCTCGCCATTCATCAGGCCCGGCACACATTCGATCCCGGGCGGCCGTTCCTGCCCTGGGCGGGCACGATCCTGCGCCATCGGCTGTCCGACGTGCGCCGCGCCGGTCAGCGGCGCGGGCGGCGCGAGGCGCCGATCGTGGACGATCTCCCGGCCCCCGCGCCGAGCGCCGAGCACGCCACCGACGTGCCGACGCTGACCCGCGCCATCAGCCGCCTGCCGGCCGGCCAGCGTCAGGCGGTGGAACTGCTGAAGCTCAAGGAAATGTCGCTCCAGGAAGCGGCTGAGCAGAGCGGGCAGAGCGTCGGCGCGCTGAAGGTGGCCATGCACCGCGCCCTGCTGCGGCTCCGCCAGCTGCTGGGCGAGGCGGAATGATGGACACCGACCGCCTCATCGACTCCCTGGTCGACGATCTCCGTCCGGTGCAGCGCCTGGCGCCGCCCGGCCGGCGGCTGCTGCGCTGGCTTGCCGTCTCGGTCCCGGTGGTGGGCCTGATCGTGCTGGCGATGGGCATCCGCCCGGACCTGCCGCCGATGCTGCTGGACCCGCCGTTCATGGCCGAAATCGGCTTCGCCGCGGCGACGGCGCTGACCGCGGGCTGGGCGGCGCTGGCCGCCGGCGTGCCCGGCACCCCGCGCTGGCGGCTTGCTCTGCCGCTGCTGCCGCTGGCGCTGTGGCTGGCGAGTTTCGCCGGACACTGGCTGATGGCGGTGGAGATGCGTCACGTGGATGCGCTGGCGGTGCTGTTCGATCCGATGTGCGTGCCGATGATCGCCGAGATCGGCTTCGTGCCGGCGGCGGCGATGGCGATGATGATCCGCCACGGTGCCGCGGACGGGCTCAGGCCGGCGACGCTGTGGGGCATGCTGGCCGCCACCGCGCTCGCCGATGTGGGGCTGCGCATGGTGCATGGGGTGGACGCGGTGCCGACGGTGATCATCTGGCAGTTCGGCTCGGTCGCGCTATTCTCCGCGCTCGGGTCGGTTGCGCTGCCGCGTCTGCTGGCACCGCGCGCGGCGATGGCCTGATCCCGCCCGTCGCGCTCCCGCGCGCCGGCCAACTGTTTCATGCGCCAGCGTCCTTGGGGGGAGACGCTTCGATGGCAATGTCGAATCGCATGATCGCCGAATTCCTCGGCACCTTCTGGCTTACGTTCGGTGGCTGCGGCAGCGCGGTGCTGGCGGCGGCCTTTCCCGGCCTCGGCATCGGCTTCGCCGGCGTCGCCCTCGCTTTCGGCCTGACCGTGCTGACCATGGCCTACGCCGTGGGGCCGATCTCGGGCGGGCATTTCAATCCCGCCGTGACCATCGGCCTGTGGGCCGGGCGGCGCATTCCGGGCCACGACATCCCACCCTATGTCGTCGCCCAGGTCGCCGGGGCCATCGCCGCCGCCGCCGTGCTCTATGTCATCGCCAGCGGCAAGCCGGGCTTCGACCCGGCCGGCTTCGCCACCAACGGCTATGCCGAGTTCAGCCCCGGCCATTACAGCCTCGCCGCCTGCCTGATGATGGAGGTGGTGGCGACATTCTTCTTCCTGATCGTCATCATGGGCTCGACGGCGCAGAACGCGCCCGGCGGTTTTGCGCCGATCGCGATCGGCCTGGCCCTGACGCTGATCCACCTGATCTCGATCCCGGTGACCAACACCTCGGTCAATCCGGCGCGCAGCACCGGCCCGGCACTGTTTGCCGGCGCCGCGCATATCCGGCAACTCTGGCTGTTCTGGCTCGCGCCGATCCTGGGCGGCGCGCTCGGCGGGCTCGCCGCGCGACTGCTGGGCGAGACAGCCTCGTCCCACGACAAGCCGGGGATCGCCACGGACCCGGCA
>DAIDKZ010000176.1 GCA_027449745.1 Acetobacteraceae bacterium
GTCCGGCGCGCCGATCTCTCTCGTCATCGGGTACCCGCGATCCGCGCCAGCGTTACTTCAAGCGCCTGTCGGTCCGCCGCACGCTTGCCTGCCGTGCGCTGCGCAAGGTTGTGCAGCTTGCGCCGCACGCCCGGCAACCGCGCCGCATGCGCAAGCCCGATCAGGCCAAAGTCCGGCTGCTCGCTCTGCACGGACCGCAGGAACGCGCACGACGGCTCATCCAGCCACGATGCCACGCGCGACACCAACCGCTCGCGACTCTCCAGCAGGGCCCCGACCTCCAGGGGCTCGGTCGTCATGCCCTTGAAATGAGCCTCGAAGGTGGCCTCGAAATCCGCTGGCACCCGGGGCACCAACATCTCCCAGGCGGGTTTGGGGCTGCACGTCAGGTACACGAGGAAGGTGCGCCAGAGTGCTTCGTCCGCCCGCTCATCCTGCAGCCGCAGACCCACATCGAAGAGATCGCGCGGATGCTGACGCGACAGCGCCGCTGCGCAGATGCACGAGCCGCTCGGCCCAGGCGCGGCCGGCCTGCTGCAGCCGCAAGGGTGAGAGCCGACTCGGTTCGCCCAGCACGGGCAGCACATTCGCCCGCGCCGGCGGATGGTCGTGCCAGCCGACGACGAGCAGATCGAAGCCGGCGGCGCGCGGCCCCGGGCGCATGCATTGCACCAGCCGGCTGCCGGTCTGGCGCTTCAGCCACAGCGCCGCCCCCGCGCCCCGCGCCCCGGCACCGATGACGAGGCGCGGCGCGGCGCCCCTCTCCAGCGTCGCGGGCAAGCCGAAGCGCGCCCCGCGCGGCGCCAGCCGGGCCAGCGGCGCCAGCCAGCTTGCCGCCAGCGGCACACGGCGGAAGGGCAGGCCAAGCCGCTCGGCGATGGCCAGGGCCGCGCCGGCACGATCATGGCGGGGATCGTCGAGCACCCAGATCGCCGCCCCAACCGAGGTGACGTGCGCGCCGCCCGCGAGGCAAGTGGACGCATCTTCCATTGCGGTCTACCTAGTGCTCTGACACGTTCGGATAAAGCACCATGCGTCAGAGCACTAGCTTGATTTGGTGGGCCGATTCAGCCAACGCCCCCAATCGGGCGTTGGCATCGGACCACTAGTGTGCCGACGCACTTGCATGCTACCAGCGTCGGCGGTCCGGGGTCGACACACGCGCTCTTTAGCTTTCAATGGCCTGCCATTCCCCGCCGGGCGCGGCGAAGGGCAGCGCCGGGCGGTGACACGACATTAGCGGAACTCCCCGCCGCTGGCGAGCGCAGGGCGGCGAAAAGGGGATGGCAGGAATGGCGGATGCGCATGCCAGAGGGCGGAGCGGGATGGGACACGTCACCGATTGGGACCGCGATGCGGCGCTCACCACGGCGCGGATCCTGCTCGAGATCGACGCCATCAATTTCCGCCCGGCCGAGCCCTACACGCTGACCTCCGGCTGGGCCTCGCCGGTCTATATCGACTGCCGGCGCATCATTTATTTCCCCCGCGCCCGCGCCCGCATCTGCCAGCTCGCGGTGGAGAAGATCGGCCGGCACATCGGCTATGAGAGCATCGACGTCGTCGCCGGCGGGGAGACCGCGGGCATCCCGTTCGCCGCCTGGATCGCCGACCGCATGCTCGCGCCGATGGCCTATGTGCGCAAGAAGCCCAAGGGGTTCGGCCGCAACGCCCTGATCGAGGGCGACGTGCCGGAGAGCAAGCGCACGCTGCTGGTCGAGGACCTCACCACCGACGGCCAGTCCAAAGTGCGCTTCGCCACCGCGCTGCGCGAGGCCGGCGCGCTGGTGAACCATGCCTTCGTCGTGTTCTTCTATGGCGTGTTCCCAGGCAGTCTGGACGTGCTGGCGGGCATGGACGTGCAGCTGCACCATCTCTGCACTTGGTGGGACGTGCTCGAAGCCTGCCGCGAGCGTCCCTATTTCGATGAACAGGCGCTGGCCGAAGTGCGCCGCTTCCTTGAGCAGCCGATCGAGTGGTCGCGCGCCCATGGCGGCGTCGGCAGCGCGGCGGAAGCGGCATCGCGCCGGCAAGGCTGAGCACGCCCCTGCATCGGGGCCGATCCGTCCGAGGAGAAACGTCATGGCTCCGCGTCCCAACTCCGCCGCCGCGCGCGATATCGCGCACGTGCTGCATCCCTACACCGACCTTCAGGCGCATCTCGAAACCGGGCCGCTGGTGATCACCCGCGGCGAGGGCGTGCGCGTTTGGGACGAGACCGGCAAGGACTATATCGAGGCGGTAGCGGGCCTGTGGTGCGCAGCGCTCGGCTTCAGCAACGAGCGTCTGACGCAGGCGGCGGCGGCACAGCTGCGCAAGCTGCCGTTCTATCACGCCTTCGCCGCGAAATCGCACGAGCCGCTCATCGAACTCTCGGAAATGCTGATCGCCCGCGCGCCGGTGCCGATGAGCAAGGTGTTCTTCGCCAACTCCGGCTCGGAGGCGAACGACACCGCGATCAAGATGATCTGGTATTTCAACAATGCGCTCGGCCGTCCGCGCAAGAAGAAGATCCTCAGCCGCGTCAAGGCCTATCACGGCATCACCTTGGCCACCGCCTCGCTCACCGGCCTGCCCGCCAACCATCGCTCCTTCGACGTGCCGCTGCCGGGCTTCCTGCACACGCTGACGCCACACCACTATCACGGCGCCGCGCCTGGCGAGAGCGAGGAGGACTTCGCCACGCGCTGCGCCGAGGAACTGGAGCAGCTCATCCTCGCCGAAGATCCCGAGACGATCGCGGCGATGTTCGCCGAGCCGATTCTGGGCGCCGGTGGCGTCATCGTGCCGCCGGCGACCTACTACGAGAAAATCCAGGCGGTGCTGCGCAAATACGACATCCTGCTGGTCGCCGATGAGGTGATCTGCGGCTTCGGCCGCACCGGCGAATACTGGGGCAGCCAGAGTTTCGGCCTGACGCCGGACATCCTTACCTGCGCCAAGGCACTCTCCGCCTCATTCCTGCCGATCAGCGCGGTGCTGGTGAACACGCGCGTGTTCGAGGCGCTGGCGACGGAATCCCACAGCATCGGCACCTTCGGCCACGGCTATACCTATTCCGGCCATCCGGTGCCGGCTTCGGTCGCCATCGAGACGCTGAAAATCTATGACGAGATCGGCATCGTCGCCCATGTCCGCGAGGTCGGCGCCTATCTGCAGCAGGCGCTGCGCCAACGCTTCGCCGATCATCCGCTGGTCGGCGAGGTGCGCGGGCGCGGGCTGATCGCCGCCGTCGAGCTCGTCGCCGACAAGGCCACACACCGCAATTTCGACCCCGCGCTGCGCATGGGCCCGCGCCTGTCGCGCCATTTCGAGGCCCACGGCGTCATCAGCCGCGCGCTGGCCGGCGACGTGCTCGCCTTCAGCCCGCCGCTGATCATCACCCGCGCCGAGATCGACGAGATGCTGGCCCGCGCCGCCGCCGCCTTCGCCGCCTTCACCGCCGAACTGAAGGGCGAGGCGCTGCGGCCCGCCTGATCCGGCGCGGCGTTCGGGGCTGCGGTATCATATTACCACAGACTTCGGGCCTTGACCGGGCGGCGCCGGCGCGCCATAAGCCGGCGCTGTTTTCGCAAGGACCGCCCGATGAAGACCACACTCTCGCTGAAGCCCGCGGAGGTGCAGAAGGACTGGGTGCTGATCGATGCCGAGGGCCTGGTGCTCGGCCGCCTCGCCGCGATCATCGCCAACCGGCTGCGCGGCAAGCACAAGCCGCAATTCACCCCGCACGTCGATTGCGGCGACAATGTCGTCGTCGTCAATGCCGGCAAGGTGCATGTCACCGGCAACAAGGCGGAACAGTCGGTGTTCTACTACCACACCGGCTACCCCGGCGGGATCAAGGGCCGCTCCATCCGCCAGCGTCTGGACAGCGCCCATCCCGAGCGGGTGCTGGAGAAGGCGGTGGAGCGTATGATCACGCGCGGCCCGCTGCAGCGGCGGCAGATGAAGCATCTGCACATCTATGCCGGCCCGGCCCACCCCCATGACGGCCAGCAGCCGAAGCCGCTGGACATCGCCGCCATGAACCCGAAGAACAAGCGAGCTTGAGCATGTCCGCGACCCAGACCCGCACCCTCGCCGACCTCAAGGATCTCGCCGTCACCACCGCCGCCACGCCGGCGGAGACCGCACGGCGCGAGCCGAAGCGCGACTCGTTCGGCCGCAGCTACGCCACCGGCCGGCGCAAGGACGCCGTCGCCCGCGTCTGGGTGAAGCCCGGCAAAGGCGAGATCAGCATCAACGGCAAGAAGGCGGCGCAGTATTTCGCCCGCCCGGTGCTGCGCATGCTGATCACGCAGCCCTTCCTGGTCGCCGACCGCTACAACCAGTTCGACGTGTTCTGCACCGTCACCGGCGGCGGCCTTTCCGGCCAGGCGGGCGCGGTGCGCCACGGCATCAGCCGCGCCCTGGTGAACTACGACCCGGAGCTGCGCTCGATCCTCAAGGTTGCCGGGTTCCTCACCCGCGACTCTCGCGTCGTCGAGCGCAAGAAATACGGCCGCGCCAAGGCACGCCGCCGCTTCCAGTTCAGCAAGCGCTGAGCCCGTCCGCGCCCACCCCTCGCCTCGGCCGGGCGGGGGTGGGCGCGAAACGCGGTTGCCAAGCCGCGCCGATGCGGCGATCAATAGGCCCGCACTGCGCCCGTGCGCGGGAGGATGGGCATGACGAAGCATATCTTCATCGATGGCGAGGCCGGCACCACGGGTCTTTCGATCCGTGAGCGGCTGCACGGGCTCGCCGGCGTCGAACTGCTCTCCATCGCGCCCGCCGAGCGCAAGAACCCGGAGGCGCGGCGCGCGCTGATGGCGGCAGCGGACCTCGCCATCCTCTGCCTGCCGGACGACGCCGCGCGCGAGGCCGTCGCGCTGGCCGTAACGCTCGGCGACGCGGCGCCGAAGCTGCTCGACGCCAGCACCGCACACCGCACCGCGCCCGGATGGACCTACGGATTTCCCGAACTCGTCCCCGGCCAGGCCGGGCACGTCGCCGCCGCCGCGCGCGTGGCGAACCCGGGCTGCTACGCCACCGGCGCCATCGCCCTGCTCTGGCCGCTGGTCGCTGCCGGGCTGCTGCCGCCCTCCCATCCGGTCAGCATCTCCGCCGTCAGCGGCTATTCCGGCGGCGGGCGGACGATGATCGAGGCGCATGACGCCACCGGCGGCCCGGCCTTCGAGCTCTACGGGCTCGGCCTCGAGCACAAACACATCCCCGAGATCGAACGCTATGCCGGGCTCAGCCGGCGGCCGATCCTGCTGCCCTCGGTGGGGCATTTCCGCCAGGGCATGCTGGTCGCGGTGCCGCTGCATCTGGACACGCTGCCCTCGCGCCCGGACTCGGCGGCGCTGGAGACGGCGCTGGCGGCGCATTACCAGGGCGCCGCCCGGGTGCAGGTGACGCCGCCGGCTCCGGGCGGGCGGATCGAGGCCGAGCCGCTCAACGACACCGACCTGTTGCAGATTTTCGTCTATCCCAACGAGCCGCGCCGCCAGGCGGTGCTGGTGGCGCGGCTGGACAATCTCGGCAAGGGCGCCTCCGGGGCGGCGGTGCAGAACGCGCTGCTGATGCTCGGCCTGCCGGACCCACTGGCCGCGTCGGAGCCGGCGCATGGCTGACGATCCCACGCTTCCCCTCGCCCTGGCCGGTCCGCTCTACCGATTCGAGGGACAGACGCCGCGGATCGCGCCTGATGCATGGATCGCGCCCACCGCGGCGGTGATCGGCGATGTCGAGATCGGCGCCGGGTCCAGCGTCTGGTTTCACTGCGTGCTGCGCGGCGACACCAACCGCATCCGCATCGGCGCCCGCTGCAACATCCAGGACGGCACCATCGTCCATGTCAACGCCGGCGACTTCCCCACCCTGATCGGCGATGATGTCTCCGTCGGCCATGCCGCCATCGTCCATGCCTGCACGCTGGAGGACCGCGCCTTCGTCGCCATGGGGGCCACGGTGCTGGACGGCGCGGTGATCGAGGAAGGCGGGCTGCTCGCCGCCGGCGCGCTGCTGCCGCCGGGCAAGCGCATCGGGCGCAACGAGCTCTGGTCGGGCGTGCCGGCGAAGCTCGTGCGGGTGATGACGGACGAGGAGCGGGCCGGGTTCGACCGCACCGCCGTTCACTACGCCGCGCTCGCCGCGCGCTTCCGGGCCGGGCTGGGCTGAGGCCGCTCCCGCCCCGGGTCGCCTTCGTCCAGGCGCCGACGGCGCGCCAGCGCGCGGCGGACGAGGCCGGGCGCGCGCGCGGCGAGTTCCAGCCCTTTCTGCACGACCTCGCCACCGTCCGCGCCGAACTCGAGCGGCGCGGCGTGGAGGTGCGGCCGATCTACTCGGATGCGGACCTGCCCGAGCTGGGTGGGCTGCGGCCGGAGGAGATGTTCGTCTTCGCCGGCCTGGCGATGATGTGGCGCTGGCTGCAGCGCTTCGGCTGGCAGAGGGGGCTGGCGCCCTCCTATCCGACAGCGCTGGAGGGGCTTCTCAATCGCCGCACCTGGCGCGGCACGCCAGCCGAGCTGCTGGCTGGGCCGGCGGCCTCCGTGGCGCCGGTCTTCGTCAAGACCTGCCGCCCGTGCTTCCCCGACGGCGAGCGCTTCGACGTCCAGGTCTGGCCGAGCCTCGACCGGCTGACCGAGCTCCATCCGGCCTTGCGCGAGGAACTGTTCCTCTGCTCCGAGCCGGTCGCCTTCGTCTCCGAATACCGGTGCTACGTCCTGAACGGCCGGGTGCTCGGCGTGCACGCCTACCAGCTGCTCGGCGTCTTCTGCGCCCCGGTGGACGGCTCGGACCTGGAGCGGCACATGCCCGAGGTCCGGCCGACGCCTGATTTTCTCGCGAACGCCGTGGCGCGCCTGGCCGCCAGCGGCGAGGCTCCGGCCGGCTACGCGCTCGATTTCGGCCTGATGGCCTACGGCCGGATGTCCCTGGTGGAGCTGAACGACGCCATTTCCCTGACCAATTACGGGCTGTCCGACGCGGACCTTCTCGACCTGCACCTGGCCCGCTGGCAGGAACTCGCGCACGGCGGCGCGAGGTGAGCCCCCCGCGCGAGGCCGGAATGGCTCGTGCGCCGGTTGCAGCGCCGCCATAGCCCGCCTCGCGAGGCGTGTCCTACGCGCGAACAATCGCTTGCATGCAATGGCATCGGGCCGCTAGCGTGCGATTGATTTGCAGTTTCGGCCGCGTCCGCCACGGGCCGGCCCACAGATCAACGTCAGGGGAGGCGGGGATATGGGAAAGCCAATCAAGCACAGTGCCTTGGTCCAGCTGATCGGCCAACATTACGCAATCGTCGAATTCGAGGTGAAATACGAACATACGAAAGGTAGCACCTGCGTCGTCAAGATCAATGGCAAGCAGGCAGCGGCCGGTGTCTCTTACAATGAACAGAAACAGGAGATCACGCCGGACAGGAATCAGGCTGGCGACATCGCCAAGAAGGCGCACGAACTCGCCGTCCATGCCTATGCCGCGTCGACGGAGCACGCCGCCGACCCGGTACCGAAGCAGCTGAGCGCCGACACCATTCGCGGCGGCTGAAGCGCCGCCGCGGCGAAGCCGGCGGCACCGGGTGGTGCGGACCGGCGTTATTTGGCTCGCCTGCTATTGTTGTGAAATGGCAATAAATAACACAACAATCGAACTGACTGACCACCGACCACCAGCAACCCACGGGAAGCATAACATGGGCAAACCCATCAAAAGCTCGGCAATGGTCAAAACGATCGGCAACCACTACGAGGTCGTCGAATTCGAGATCACCTACAAAGCGGCGAGCAACGGCACCAACTGCGCGATCATGGTCAACGGCAAGCAGGCGGCGGCCGGCGTCTCGTACGACAAGAAGAGTGGCGAGGCGCAGCCGAGCAAGGATGAATGCGCCAAGGTCGCCGATCTCGCGCATACGGCCGCCGCGAACGCCTATGCGGCGCACCATCCCGAGAAGACACTGCCGAAGAAAATCAGCGGCGAGACGATCCGCGGAAGCTGAGCCGCGAACGCGTGTGCCACCGGCGTCCGCTGGCGATGGAAGCTCATCGCCGGCGGATGAACCCCATTTTCAGCGCAGCGCCCGCAGCGCCGCACAGGCGGCGCCGTAGCCGTTGTCGATATTGACGCACACCACCCCCGGCGCGCAGGAGGCCAGCGCGGCCGCCAGCGCCGCCCGCCCGCCCGTGGCGACGCCGTAGCCGACCGAGGTCGGCACGCCGATCACCAGCCCCGGCACCAGCCCGCCGACGACGCTGATCAGCGCCGCGTCCATCCCGGCGACGACGATCACCACCGGGAAGCGCCGTAGCTCCTCCGCCCGCGCCTCGATCCGCCACAGCCCGGCGACGCCGAGATCGGCCAACACCAGGCTCGCCTGGCCGTGAAAGCGCAGCGTCCGCGCCGCCTCCTGCGCCACACCGAGGTCCGAGGTTCCGGCGGTGACGATGGCGACGCGCGCCGGGCCGGCGAGCGGCGCCGGAGCACCGAGGAAGGCGGTGGCGGAAGGCGCGTCGTGGTCCAGCCGCTCACGCAGCCGCGCCGGCAGGGCGGCGAAGCGCTCGGCGTCGAGCCGCGTCAGCAGCAGCGAATGCCCCTCGGCGACGCATTCATCGAGAATCGCCACCAGCTGCGCCGGGCTCTTGGCGCCGGCGAAGATCGCCTCGCCGAACCCGAGCCGCGCCGGGCGCCCGACATCATGGACGAACGCGCCGCTCACTGGTGCACCTTCGGGTTGGCGGCTGCGAAGCGGCGTAGCAGCGTAGCAGGCGCCAACCCGAGCGCCTGCCGTGACGGCCTGCGTCGCTTGCCGCGTGACGGCCCGCATGAGACCTGCCGCGCGGCAGGTGC
>DAIDKZ010000177.1 GCA_027449745.1 Acetobacteraceae bacterium
ACTTGCCCCGGGGCAAACGCCATCGGGAGAAACGCCATCGGGCCAGGCACCGGCGGGCCAGGCACCGGCGGGACAGGCAACGGCGGGACAGGCAACGGCGGCAGCGCCGGCGGCGGGGCCGGCCGCTGGGCAGACGGCGACCCAGATTGAGGGGGCGGCGGCAGGGGCTGCCGCCGCGCCGCCATCGGTGGAGGCGGCCGCGCCTGGTGCCGCCGCGGCCCCGCGCCCGCCAGCGAAGGCGAAGATCGGTGGCCTCGACAGCGGCATGGGCGGGCTGTATTGACCGCGCCTCTCCGGCCGCCGTCTGCCCCGGGGGCGGCTGTGTCCAGGAACGTGCCCAGAGGAAGCCGAGATGTCCGCTGAAGCCGATGCCCTCAACGAGCAGATCCAGCAGTCGGTCAGCCTGCTGAGGAGGCATCTTTGACTGGGATGCCGCCAATCACCGCCTCGCGGAGCTGAACGCCCGCGCCGAGGATCCCGATCTCTGGAACGACCCCGCCAACGCCCAGGCGGTGCTGCGCGAGCGCACCCGGCTGGCGGCGCAGATCGAGGGGGTCAGCCGGCTGATCCATGAGGTCGATGACGCGCTCGGGCTGATCGAGCTGGCCGAAGCCGAGAGCGACGCCGCGATGGTCGCCGACGGGCTCGCCTCGCTGCAGGCGCTGGCCGACGAGGCCAAGCGGCGCGAGATCGAGAGTCTGCTCTCCGGCGAGGCCGACGGCAACGATGCCTATGTCGAAATCAATGCCGGCGCCGGCGGCACCGAGGCGCAGGACTGGGCCGAGATGCTCGAGCGCATGTATCAGCGCTGGGCGGAGCAGCATGGCTACAAGGTGCAGGAGATCGAACGCAGCGACGGTGAGCAGGCCGGCATCAAATCGGCCACGCTGCAGATTTCGGGCCCGAGCGCCTATGGCTGGCTGAAGACCGAATCGGGCGTGCACCGCCTGGTGCGCATCAGCCCGTTCGATGCCGCGGCGCGCCGGCAGACCAGCTTCGCCAGTGTCTGGGTCTATCCGGTGGTCGACGAGAACATCGCCATCGAGGTGAACGAGTCCGATCTGCGCATCGATACGTTCCGCGCCTCCGGCGCCGGCGGCCAGCACGTCAACAAGACCGAGTCCGCCATCCGCATCACCCATATTCCGACCGGCATCGTCGTCGGCTGCCAGACCGACCGCAGCCAGCACCGCAACCGCGCCACCGCGATGCAGATGCTGAAGGCGCGGCTCTACGAGCAGGAACTGCAGCGGCGCGAAGCCGCCGCGGCGGCGGCGGAGAGCGCCAAGACCGATATCGGCTGGGGCCACCAGATCCGCAGCTACGTGCTGGCGCCCTACCAGCTGGTGAAGGATCTGCGCACGGGCGTCGAGAAGGGCAATCCCGCCGCCGTGCTGGATGGTGATCTGGACGCCTTCATGGCCGCCGCCCTGGCCGCGCGCGTCGGGGCCACGCGCAGCGAGGCGAGCGCTCAGGCCCGTTGAAGCGCGGCCCCGCGCCGCACAGGTTCGGGGATGCTACGCGCCGGCCTCGCGCTCGAAGCGGTCGGCGCCGTCGTCCGCTGCCCGGCCCATGGCGCGCGGGTAGGTCGCCTCGAGGTCGGCGCGGATGCGTTCGTACGGCACATCGGCGAAGCTGCCGTGGTCGCGCAGATATTGCATGTGGGCGCGCCCGTCGGCGTCGAACGGGTGGAACAGTGCGTCGTTGATGCCGTCGAACTCCAGCGGGCGGACGCGGAAGCGTTCGCAGAGCGAAAGATTGAAGGTCGGCGTGGCCTTCACCCAGCGCCCGTCCAGCCAGAGCTGGCTGTAGCCGTGATCGACGAAGATGTCGGTGCCGAGGCGTTCGAGCAGTTGCGGCGTCGCGAGGTGGTTGCGCACGTCGGCGAGCCCGATCCGCGCCGGAATGCCGAGGGCGCGCGCCGCGGCGCTGAGCAGCGCCGCCTTGCCGACGCACCAGCCACGGCCGCGCGCCAGCACGGCACTGGCGACGCAGGATTCCGGCGCGGTGAGATCGATGTAGGGATCATAGCGAATCTCGTCGCGTACCGCGAGGAACAGGGCGATCGCCTGCGCGCGCGCGCCGGTCGCACCGGCAGCGGCGCGCGCGGCGAAGGCGCGCACCGTCTCGGCGTCGCTATCGATGAAGCGGCCGGGCTGGAGACATGCGTTCAGGTCCTCGCCGTCCATCGCGGTCAGCTCCAGAGCGGATCGATGGCCGGCCGGCCGCCGAGGACGGCGGCGATGTTGTCGAGCGCGCGCATGCCCATCGCGGTGCGCGTCTCGATCGTGCCGCTGCCCATGTGCGGGGTGAGGAACACGTTGGGCAGTTCCGCCAGTTGCAGGTCGAAATCCGGCTCGCTGCGATAGACATCGAGCCCGGCGGCGTAGAGATGCCCCGAGCGCAGCGCCGCGATCAGCGCGTCCTCGTCGATCAACGCCCCGCGCGCCGCGTTCGCGATCACTGCGCCGCGCGGCAAGAGCGCGATGGTCTCGGCGTTGATGATCTTGTCGGTGGCGGCCCCGCCCGGCGCGTGCAGCGTGAGGATCTGGCAATGCGGTAGCATTGCCTTGAAATCAGCAAAAAATTCGGCCCCCTGCTCGAGTTCGGGTGGCAGGCGCTGGGCGTCGTGATAGAGGATGCGCATGCCGAACCCGCGCGCGCGCTGTGCCACGGCACGGCCGATGCGCCCGAGGCCAAGAATGCCCAGCGTCTTGCCGGAGGCGCGGATGCCGAGGAATTCGTCGAGGCCGAACTTCTGCCGCCAGCCGCGCCGCATCAGCGCCTCGTATTCATGCGCCCGGCGGCAGGCGGCGAGGATGAGCAGGAAGGCCATGTCGGCGGTGCAGTCCGTGAGCACTTCGGGCGTGTTCGTGACCATGAGACCGCGTGCCCGGGCGGCGGCGACATCGACATGGTCGAAGCCGACGCTGCAGGTGGCGGCGATGCGCATCTCCGCCGGCAGGCGCGTGATGATCGCCGCCGGCAGCGGCACGGTCGAGGTGAGGAACAGCGCCTCGGCGCGATGCACACGCGTCGCTTCCAGCACCGCCTCCGGTCCGGCTTCGGGATCGGCGATCAGAACAGTGTCGAACTCGGCCTCGGCTCGTTCGAGAACCGCCGGAGGCACGTTGCGGGCGACGACCAGGCGTGACTTCATGGCGATGTCCTTCTCCCCCTTGGTGGGTGGGATGATCGCGCAATCCTCCAACCGCGGCAAATCGGCGGCGATTCCCCTCGGCGCAGAATTGCTCTAAGGGCAGCGCATGGATACGGCTTCCCCCGCCCCGGTGCTCACCGCGGCGCCCGAATTGTCCGTGATCGTCCCCTGCTACAACGAGCGGGCCAACGTGGCGCCGCTGGTGGCGCGGCTCGATGCCGCTCTGGCGGGGCTCACCTGGGAAGCGATCTTCGTCGACGACGACAGCCCCGATGGGACCGCCGAGGAGGCGCGGCGGATCGGTGCGGGCGACGCGCGGGTGCGCTGCCTGCGGCGCGTCGGCCGGCGTGGCCTCGCCTCCGCCGTCATCGAAGGGGCGCTGGCCTCCTCGGCGCGCTTCGTCGCGGTGATCGACGGTGACATGCAGCACGACGAAACGCGCCTGCCGGCAATGCTTGCGGAGCTGCGTGCCGGTGCGGCGGACGTGGTGGTCGGCAGCCGGCACGTCAGCGGCGGGGACGATGCCGGGCTTGCCGGACCCTTCCGCCAGCGCCTGTCGCACGCCGGTATCCATCTTGCCCGGCGCTTCCTGCCCGCCGCCCTGACGGACCCGATGAGCGGGTTCTTCATGGTGCCTCGGCCGCTGTTCGAGCGCCTGGCGCCGCGGCTGACCGGGCAGGGGTTCAAGATCTTGGTCGATCTGCTGCTCTCCGCCCCGGCGCCGCTGCGCGTGCGCGAGATAGCCTACCAGTTTCGCAGCCGCGAGGCGGGCGAGAGCAAGCTCGACGCACTGGTGCTGGCCCAGTTCGCCGGGCTGTTGCTGGACAAGCAGTTCCACGGGATCGTGCCGCTGCGCTTCATCGCCTTTGCCGGGGTCGGCCTGATAGGCGTGCTGGTGCATCTCGCCACGCTGACGCTGGCGCGCGAGGCCATCGGCCTGCACTTCGCCCTGGCCCAGAGTGTGGCGACCCTGGTCGCGATGGTGGCGAATTTCGAGCTCAACAACCGTCTCACCTATGGCGACCAGCGGCTGCGCGGCGAGCCGCTCTGGCGGGGATTGCTGCTGTTTCTTCTGGTCTGCGGCCTTGGCGCCATCGCCAATGTCGGCATCGCGCGCATGCTCTATGCGGAGAACACGACCTGGTCGCTGGCCGGCGCGGCCGGCGCGGTGGTGGGCGTGGTGTGGAACTACGCCGTGTCGGCAACCCTGGTCTGGCGTGGCCGGTGACGGCGGCGGCGCGGCCTGCCCTGGCGGCGCTCGCCACGCTGACGGTGCTGCGCCTGGCGCTGGCGGCGGCCCTGCCGCTGTCGCCGGACGAAGCCTATTACTGGGTCTGGTCGCGCGCCCTGGCGGCCGGCTATCTCGACCATCCGCCGATGGTGGCGCTGCTGATCCGCGCCGGCACGGCGCTGGCTGGCGAAAGTGAGTTCGGCGTACGGCTGGCGGCGCCCCTGGCGGCGGGCGCCGGGTCACTGCTGCTGGCGAGCGCCGGCGAGGATCTCGCGCCCGGGCGGCATGCCGGCCTGATCGCGGCGGCGCTGCTCAACGCCTCCCTGCTGTTCGGTGCCGGGGCGGTGCTGATGACGCCGGACACGCCGCTGCTGCTGTTCTGGACCGCCACCCTGGCCGCGCTGGCGCGCGGGTTGCGCAGTGATGATGGGCGCTGGTGGCTCGCCGCCGGGCTGGCCGCCGGGCTGGCGCTGGCGAGCAAGCTCACGGCGCTGCTGCTGCTCGGCGCCGTCGGGCTGTGGCTGCTCGCGCTACCGGAGACGCGGCGGATGCTCGCCACGCCGTGGCCCTGGCTCGGCCTCGGCATCGCCACGCTGGTCTTCGCGCCGACGCTCGCCTGGAACGCGGCGCATGGCTGGGCCGGCTTCGTCAAGCAGGGCGGGCGCGTCACCGCGTGGCAGCCGGCGCGGGCGGGGCAGTTCCTCGGTGAATTGCTGGCCGGGCAGATCGGGCTCGCGACGCCGCTGGTGTTCCTGCTCTGCGCCGCCGGCACCGTGGCGGCGCTGCGCCGGGCGCGCACGGATGCCGCGGCGGCGCTGCTCGCCGCCAGTGTTGCCGTGCCGGGGCTGGTCTTCCTGGCGCACGCGCTCGGCGACCGGGTGCAGGGCAACTGGCCCGCGGGGCTCTATCCCGGCGCGGCGCTGGCCGCGGCCGCGTTCGCCGGCCCGGCATGGCGCCGCTGGTGGCGCCCGGCGGTGCTGCTGGGGCTGGCGATCACGGCGACGGTCTATGTCCAGGCCCTGGCGGCGCCGCTGCCGCTGCCGGCCGCGCTCGATCCCAGCCTGCTCCGCCTCGCCGGCTGGCGCGGCTTCGCCACCGCCGTCGCCGCCGAGCGGCAGCGGGCCGGTGCCGGTTACGTCGCAGCGGAGAATTACGCGCTCGCCGCCATGCTCGCCTGGACCCTGCCGGCCGGCGTCGCCGTGGTCGGGCTGGAGCCGCGCTGGGCCCTGTTCGCCTTGCCCGACGCTGCACCCCTGCTGCGCGAGGGCCCGGGTCTGCTCGTGCGCAGCGCCCACCGCGCCGCTGGCGACAGCACCCCGATCGCCACCCTGGAGCGGCGGCGCGGCGCATCGGTCGCGGAGACCTATTGGCTGTTCCGGCTGCCTCCGGGCGCCGACCTCGCGCCCGCGGTGCTGCTGCCGCGGCGCGGCACGCGATGATCCGCCGGGCCGCCCTGCTGCTCCTGCTCGCCGCCGCCGCGCCGGTGCCCGACCCGACCGGGCGCTGGCTGACGGAGCGCGGCGATGGGGTGGTGGAGATCACACGCTGCGGGGCTGCGCTGTGCGGACGGATCGTCGGCGGGCAGATCGCGCCGGGGGCGGCGGATATCGGCCGCGATGTCCATGGCGCAAGGCTCTGCGGCCTGACGCTGTTCTCCGACATGCGCCCAGACGAACCCGGTCCGGACCATGGCGGACCCTGGAACGGCCATGTCTATAATCCGCTCGATGGCCGGGTCTATGCCGCTCGCCTCACCATGCCGGGACCGGACCGGCTGCGGCTGCGCGGCTATATCGGCCTGCCTCTCTTGGGGGCGAGCGAACTATGGACGCGCTTCACCGGCGCGTTGGACGCGGAGTGCCAGATGCGATGACCGACCTCGCCGCCCCGAGCTATGACAGCGTTGCCGCCGCCGCCCGGCGCCTCGCCGGACGCATCGTCCGCACCCCGTTGCTGCGAAACGAGCGGCTGGACGCCCTGACGGGGGCGCGGGTTCTGATCAAGCCGGAACCGCTGCAGCGGACCGGCAGCTTCAAGCTGCGCGGCGCGACGAACGCCTTGCTGCAACTGGAGCCGGCGGCGCGGGCGGCCGGGGTGCTCACCTATTCCTCGGGCAACCACGCCCAGGCGGTGGCCTGCGCGGCGGCGGCGGACGGCGTGGCGGCGACGGTGTTCATGCCCACCGACGCGCCGCGCATCAAGCGCGAGAGCACCGAACGCTGGGGCGCGCGGGTCGAGGTCTATGATCGCCGCACCCAGAGCCGTGAGGACCTCGCCGCCGCCTTCGCCGCGGCCACCGGCGCCAGCCTCATCCCGCCCTATGAACATGCGGACGTGATCTCCGGGCAGGGTACCGCCGCGCTGGAACTGGCCGAGGATGCCGCCGCCGCCGGCCTGGCGATGGATGCGCTGCTCGTCTGCACCGGCGGCGGCGGCTTGATCGCGGGCAGCGCCCTGGCGATGGAAGGGGTTTCGCCGGCGACGCGGGTGTATGCGGTCGAGCCGGAGGGCTGGGACGACACCGCCCGTTCGCTCGCCGCCGGGACGCGCCTGGCCAATGAGGGGAGTGGCTCGACCCTGTGCGATGCGCTGCTGGCGCCGATGCCGGGCACGCTCACCTTCGCCCTCAACCGGCCGCGCCTGGCCGGCGGCATCGCGGTCAGCGACGATGAGGTGCTGGCGGCGATGGCGTTCGCCTTCCGCCATCTCAAGCTCGTCGTCGAACCGGGCGGGGCGGTGGCGCTGGCCGCCCTGCTCGCCGGCCGGCTCGAGGCGCGCGGGCAGGTGGTCGGCGTCGTCCTGAGCGGCGGCAATGTCGACCCAGCCATCTTCAGCCGTGCCCTGGCATCCGGGCCGTGAATGTGTGAAATTGAGATTAGAAAAGTCGCCGCGGGAGTCCGTCATGCCCGATGCCATCGTTCCTCCGCGCGGCCCGGTGCGCGACCAAGTCTCGGAGGCGGAATGGCAGGCGCGGCTGGATGCCGCCGCCTGCTACCGGCTGATCGCTCGCTACGGGATGAGCGATCTCGTCTATAATCACATCACGGTGCGCGTGCCGGGGGCGGAGGATCGGCTGCTGATCAACCCCTTCGGCTGGCTCTATGACGAGATCACCGCGTCCAGCCTGATCACCATCGACCTGGCGGGAACCATCCTGCTCAACCCCCACGCCGACATCGGCATCAATCCGGCCGGCTATGTCATCCACAGCGCCGTGCACGGGGGGCGTGAGGATGTCGGCTGCGTGATCCACACCCATACGCGGGCCGGCATGGCGGTTTCGGCGATGCGCGACGGGCTGCTGCCGCTGACCCAGACGGCCATGCGCTGCATGCCGGTGGCCTACCACGAGTACGAGGGACCGGCGGTGGCGCTGGACGAGCGTGCCCGCCTGGTCGCCGACCTCGGCGCCGCGACCTGCATGATCCTGCGCAATCACGGGCTGCTGACCGCGGCGCCGACGGCGGCCGAAGCCTTCAATGCCATGTACTGGCTGGAGATGGCCTGCCGCGCCCAGGTGGACGCGTTGGGGTCGGGTGCCGCGCTGACGATGCCGCCGGCGCATGTGGTCGAGCATGCGGTGCATCTCTACAGACCGCAGACGCGGCGACGCTTCGGCCTGCTGGAATGGCCGGCGATGCTGCGCCTCCTGGACCGGACGGACCCCGGCTGGCGGACGTGAAGCCGGCGGACGTGAAACTGGCGGACGTGAAACTGGACCAGGACCCGGCCGCCGCGCCCGCCGCCGGCCTGGCGGCGTCGGGCGAACTCTTCCCGGGCGTTCCGAACGAGCGAATCATCCTGTTGTTCGGCCTGCCGCGATCGGGCACGACCTGGCTCGCCAAGCTGTTCGACAGCCACCCGGACGTGCTCTATCGCCACGAGCCGGACAGTATCCGGCGCGGGAAGCATCTGCCCGAATGGCCGGGGCCGGACCCTTCGCCGGCCGAGCTCGCCTCGGCGCGCGCCTATCTCGCGGAGCTGCTTCGCGTCCGCACGCTGAAATCGGCCGGCTCGCTGCCGATGTTCGGCAAGCATTTCCGCGGCTCTGCGGCCCACGCGCTGCGTTTGGGGTTGGCGCAGGCGCTGCACGGGCTCGGCGCGCTGCGCGGCGGGCGCAGGCTCTCCCGTGCCATCGCCATCCCGGATCTCATCGCGCGCTCCGCATCCGGCCGGCTCCATATCGTGCTGAAATCGGTGACCTCGCCCCACCGGCTCGGCCTGCTCGCCGGCGCCGTGCCCGGCTGCCGGACCATCCTGCTCCTGCGCCACCCGTGCGGGCAGGTTGCCTCCATGCTGCGCGGTGCGCAGGCGGGCCTGTTCGAGGAGAAGCTCGAACTGGATCTTCCCTGGCTGCTGCGCAGCCCGGCGGCGCACCGGCATGGCCTCACCGCTGCGAGCTTCGCCCGGCTGGAGCCGGCGGAGCAGCTCGCCTGGCGATGGGTGATCCTGGCCGAGCAGGCCTCAACCGCGCTCGAGCGGCTCCCGCGGGCTCGCCTGGTACGCCATGGCGATCTCTCGGCCGAACCGGAGACGGCGCTGCGCGCGCTGTTCAGCTTCGCCGGCCTCGATTGGAACCCGCAGAGCGAGGCCTTCCTCCGCCGCAGCACCCACGGCGTCGGCCCGCAACGCTACTATGGCGTGTTCCGGGATTCGACGCGCGAGGTGGACAAATGGCGCCGTGAGCTGGATGGTCCGACGCAGCGGCGCATCTTGGCGGTGGTGCGAAACTCTTCCTTAGCCAAGCTCTGGCCTGATGGGCTAGACGGCTGAGCCGGCCCGACTGGGCACGGACGGCGCCTCGCGCCGAGCGGGGAAGAGCGACTGTCTACGACAGGGGGCGGGGTTGGCCGCAATGAGTGAGGCGCCGAGCCAGGGCTCGCTGCTGGCGAGAACCGCCAAGGCGACCGGGTGGATGATCGTCTGGCGGCTGGTGACCCGCGTGCTCGGCCTGGGCAGCACGCTGGTGCTCGTGCGCCTGTTGCTGCCGAGCGATTTCGGCCTCGTCGCGCTCGGTACCAGCTTCGCCCAGGCGATCGACGCGCTTTCCATCATCGGCGTGGATGACGCCCTGATCCGCGAGAAGCATCCGGACCGGGCGATCTACAACACCGCCTTCACCATGAACGCGATCCGCAATGTCTTCACGGCCTTGCTCATCGCCGCGACGGCGGTCCCGGTCGGTGCCTTCTTCAACGAGCCGCGGCTCGCCCATATCCTGCTGGCGCTGGCGCTGGCCACCGCGGTCGAGGCGTTCGAGAATGTCGGCATCATCGATTTCCGGCGCGATCTGACCTTCGACAAGGAGTTCAAGCTGCGCCTCGTGCCGCGCCTGGCGGCCATCGTCACCACCATCACTCTGGCCGTGCTGCTGCGCACCTACTGGGCGCTGGTCGCCGGCATCCTGGTCGGGCGTATCCTGCGCGTGGGCATGAGCTATGTCATGCATCCCTACCGCCCCGGGTTCACGCTGAGCGCCTGGCGGCGGATCATCGGTTTCTCGCTCTGGACCTGGGTGATCAGCCTCGGCGTGCTGGTGCGCGATCGCGCTGGCAGCTTCATCATCGGGCGGCTGCTGAACACGACGCAGGTCGGGTTTTACTCGGTCGCCGGCGAGATCGCGACGCTGCCGGGCACGGAACTGCTGCAGCCGCTCAACCGGGCCCTGTTCTCCACCTTTGCGGTGGCGAAACATTCCGGGGAGAGCATTGCCGAGACCTATCTGCGCGTCACCGGCACGGCCATGCTGCTGATCACGCCCGCCAGTGTGGGGATCGGGCTGGTGGCGGAGCCGATCGTCCGGCTCGCCTTCGGTCCCGCCTGGATGGAGGTGGCGCCGCTGATCCAGGTGATGGTGATCGGCGGCATCATTGGCGTTCCCGGAGCCCTGAGCTGCACCCTGTTCAGCTCGCACGGGATCCTGGGCCCGATGTTCCGCATCCAGATGACCGCGCTGGTCATCGGCGTGCCCTTGTTCGCCATTCTGCTGCCGAAATTCGGGCTGCTCGGCGCGATGATCCTCGGCATGCCGGTGGGGATTGCTGAGCAGGGCGTCTATGTCTGGCGCACCATGCAGCGCTATGACGTGCGCGCGCACGAGATGCTGGCGCAGACCTGGCGCCCGGTTACCGCCTCGGCGGTGATGGCGGGCGTCGTCATCGCCAGCGGCCTCAATCACGCCACCGCGCAAACCCTGCCAGCGACGCTGGCAGCACCGCTGGTCGGCGCGGTCGTGCTGGGGGTGGTCAGCTACAGCGCGACACTGCTCGCGCTCTGGCTCGCGGCCGGCCGGCCGCGCGGCGCGGAAACCGACATTCTGGCCGTTCTGCAGCGCGTCTCGGCGCCGTTCGGCTCGATGCTGCGTGCCAGCCGGGCGCTGATCGGGTAGCGCAGGCTTGCGTCAGCCGCGCCGCCGGCGGAGACTGCGGCGCTGCTGTCACATCCCTCACCAGCGGCTTTGCACGGCCGCACCCGAGGGGACGGGGGAATGACGTGAACGACGATGGCGAAAGCCCGGCCGCCTTGTCCGGCCTGGAGCAGTTGCGCACCCTTCTCACCGGCCGGCGCGGACCGGCGATCGGCGAGACCCTGCGCTTCCGCCTCGTCGAGGTCGAGGAAGGGCGTGCCGTGTTCGAGGGCACGCCCGATCGGCATGTCTACAACCCGATCGGAACGGTCCATGGCGGC
Organism: Acetobacteraceae bacterium; assembly: GCA_027449745.1. GTDB lineage: Bacteria > Pseudomonadota > Alphaproteobacteria > Acetobacterales > Acetobacteraceae > JAJZVV01. The sequence goes on from DAIDKZ010000177.1 coordinate 11,079, forward strand.
TATGCGGCGACGCTGCTCGATTCCGCCTGCGGCTGCGCGGTGCATTCCAGGCTGGGGCCGCACCAGGCCTATACCACCGTCGAACTGAAAATCGCCTATCACAAGGCGATGACCCAGGAGACCGGCAAGGTGCGCGCCGAAGGCCGCGTGCTCAGCTTCGGCCGCCGCGTTGCGTTCGCCGAGGCAAAACTGACCGGCGCGGATGGCCGGCTCTATGCCTCGGCGACGTCGACGCTGCTCGTCTTCGAGCGCTGAAAGCCCCGACTAGAGCACGGTCCGACCTGATGGAATCATCTGGTCGGACGGTCGTGCTCTAGAAACATATGACTCTAGAGCAACTTATCTCCGATCGGCCCGAGCCGGAACGGCTCGGTCAGATCGGAGGTTGCTCTAGCCAAGCACCGGCGGACGACGCTGCCGCCAGGGACGTGCCGCCTCGAAGGCCGCGGATGCGCGCAGCACCATCGGATCATCGAGATGCCGCCCGACGATCTGCATCCCCACGGGCAGACCGTCCGCGGTCCAGCCGGCGGGAACGGTTGCGGCCGGCTGCCCGGTCATGTTCAACGGGAACGTGAAGGCCAGCCACTGGAACGGCGCGACGATGCGGCCGTCGATCTTTTCTGGCCCCTGAACGTGGACCGGGAAAGGTGGCACCGCGAGCGTTGGTGTGAGTAGCAGGTCGTACCGCTCCATGAAGCGCCACATCCGGTTGTTCACCGCCTTGCGCGCCATGACCGCGCCGGTGAGCTCCTCCGCAGTCCACGGGCGGCGGATGAAATCAAGCAGATGCGGCGTCATGCGGTCGGCGAATCGATCAGCGAGCGCACGCATGCCGGCCAGATCGGACTCGAGCGCGACGAGACCCCAGAACGCTGGATAGGGATCCGCCCAGCCAGGGTGGGCTTCCTCGACGATGCAGCCGAGATCGCGCTCGAACACGCGGGCGGCGTCCGCGACGATGGCGCGCACGCGCGGATCGACCGCCGCGTAGCCCCAGTCCAGCGAGAGAGCAACCCGCTTGCCCTTGAGATCGCCCTTCAGGCACTCCATCCAATCGAACTCGGGGCCGGGCAGGGTGTGACGGTCGCGCGCGTCGGGGCCCGAGCCGATGACGGAGAGCATGAGCGCGGCATCGGCAACCGTCCGGCTCATCGGGCCGATATGTTCGAGGCTCTCCCAACTCGAGACGCCCGGATAGCGCTCGTCCTTGGTGCCGGGATAGAGCGGGACCCGGCCCATCGATGCCTTCATGCCGAAGATGCCGCAATGCGCAGACGGAATCCGCACCGAGCCGCCGCCATCGCTGCCAATCGCGAACGGGCACATCCCGGCCGCAACGGCAGCGCCCGACCCGGCGCTCGACCCACCCGGCGTCATGTCCAAATTCCACGGATTGCGCGTGGTCTCGAACACCGGATTGTGGCCGACACCACTGTAGCCGAACTCGGGGACGTTGGTCTTGCCGAGGATGATCGCGTCAGCCGCCTTGAGGCGCTCGACCACGACGTCATCCTCATCGGGAGTGAAATTCTCGTACGCGAAGGAGCCGGAGACCGTGCGGATTCCCTTCGTGCAGACGAGATCCTTGATGCCGACGGGCACGCCGGCGAGCGGACCGACCGCCTGCCCGGCCGCAATCCGCTGCTCGAGGCGTCGTGCTGTCTCGCGCGCGAGGTCCGGTGTGGGCGTGCAGAAGGCGTGCAGCTTCGGTTCGAGCGCCTCCATGCGCGCGATATGCGCTTCCGTCACCGCAACTGGCGAGAGTTGCCGCTCCCGCACCAGGCGCGCGGTTGTGACCGCGTCGAGCTCACAGAGTTCCATATCCGCCATATTGCCCTCTCTTCGGTCGGGGGATACGGGCGGCCTCACGGCCGCCCGCTGGCCGTTCAGCTCGCAAGCAGCTCTTTGAGCTTGTCGTCGATGAACTTCACATCCACGGGATTGGTCCCGGGCCCGCCGGCGAAATGGCCCCAGATCGACGGCACCGGGATCAGCTTCGCGTTCGGCATGTTGGCGACCTCGAACTCGCTGTCCGCCGGCGGGAAATAGAGGTCGGTCTCGCCCGGCATCACATAGGCCCGGGCCTTGATGGCACCGAGCGCCTTCCTGAAGTCGCCGTGATAGAGCTCGTTGTCGCTGATATCGCCGTGCTGCCACGTCCACAGCATGGTGAGCAGGTTGTTCGCGTCCTTGGGAAGGAAAAATCCCTCCCAGAATGCGACCAGGAAATCCTCCAGCGACGAGTAGCCGAGCGTCTTGAGGTCGAGCTGTTCGCGATAGAAAGATTGGGAGAATCCCCAGCCGGCATAGACCCTCGCCATCGCGCGCAGACCGATGTTCGGCTTCTCCGTGTACCACCCACCGGCGAACGCTGCGTCCGCGGTGAGCGCGGCCTTGACGCCTTCGAGGAAGACGAAATTGTGGCGCGAGCATTTTGCGGAGCCGCAGAACGGCGCGATCCGCTCCACCATGTCCGGATAGAGCGCGCCCCAATGGAATGTCTGCAGCGCGCCCATCGACCAGCCCGTCACCATGCGGATGCGGCTGATGCCGAACTTCTCGGTCACCAGCCGATGCTGCACGCGAACGTTGTCGCACGCGGTCACTTTGGGGAAGCGCGGACCGTTGTATGGCTCGGGGGTGTTGGACGGTGACGAGGAAAGGCCATTGCCGAGCATGTTCGGGATGATGATGAAGTACTTCGCCGGATCAAGCGCCATCCCCGGACCGACCAGCCACTCGTTCTCATAATGCTGGCCGGAATACCAGGTCGGATACACGATGACGTTGTCCTTGGCGGCATTCAGCGTGCCGAAGGTCTTGTAGGCGAGCCGGCAGCCGCGCAGCGTCGCGCCGCCTTGCAGCCGGACATCGCCGAGTTCGAAGATTTCGTAGTCCATGTCGATCATATCCCTGTCATTGTGGCGGGCAAGCAGGCGCGCCTGTGGACCGCGACGGTCAGGCGTAGCGGGGCGCCAGCCGCATCACGCGTGCGAGAATACCGTAGGCGATACCGGCGACGATAAACGCCGAGAGCGCGGTTGAATATTCGGGCGCGGTTTCGCTGACGATGAAGGCGATGATGGAGCCGGCCGCCCAGGCGAGGAAAGCCGCTGGACTCCACTCCACACTCGCCTCCGCGCCGGGACGGACAATGTACTGATCGACCAGAATGATCGCGCCGATCGGCGGCACCAGGACGCCCAGAAGCGTCAACCACTGAATGAAAAACGCCCAGACATTGCCTGCGGCAACGATGATGCCGATGGCCCCGAGGACGATGGCCAGCAGCCGCATATGGCTGCCCATGATCCGGGACCAGCCGGTGGCCGCATTGTACAGGCAGTGCGAGCAGACGGAGCCAAGATTGAAATAGAGGAAGAGGAAGGCGAGACCGCTCAGCCACGCCGTCTCCTTGGTGTTCAGATAGCCGAACATGTTGTCGGCACCGAAGGGATTCTGGTCCGGTGTGGCGAGAGCCGCGGTCGTGATGCCGCCCACCAGCATCGCGGCGAGGTTGGCGAACGGGAACGCACTGAAGGTGGAAATCAGCGAGCTGGCGCTGTCCTTTGCCCAGCGGTTGAAATCGGCGGTGACGGTTCCCGCGTCGACGAACAATGTCAGGACGATGGTGAGACCGACGCCCATCGGCATCGAAGCCTGGCCGTGATTGCCGGCGTAGGAGAGGACCGCATCCCAGCCATGGGCGGCGACCGCATCGGCAGCGACGTAGACCCCCAGGAGTACGAAAAGCGGCACCGAGACGAGGCCGATATAATGCAGGCCGCGCACGCCGACGAACGTGATGGCGATGTAGAGCAGCCCCGCGATGACAGTCATCATCACGTAGTTGAGATGGTATGTGCTGGCGACCAGGTTTCCGGTGATCCCGGTCTGCACCGCATACCAGCCGAGGAGCAGGGTCGAGAGAAGCCCCGAAGCGAAGACATACCCTTTGCGCCCGAAGACGATGCTGGCGAGGAGCGCGAAATTCAGCCCGCGCCGGGTGCCGAGGACGCCGAGCGCCCCGACATAGGCGAACATCAGCAGATTGCCGATGATCATGGCGGCCAGCGCGCGCTGGAACCCCATGCCAAGGACGAGAACGGAACCGGTCATCGCGCCGGTGATGATCATGGGAAAGCCGATCCAGACCATGGTCACGGAAAACAGGCTCCGCCGGGCGCTGATTGGCACCGGCTGATGTTCGTATTCTTCGCCGAGGACGTGATCGATCTGGTTTTCGACGACTTCGACTTCGGCGCGCACGGAGTGCCCGTGCGGGTCATGCTGACTCATCGCGAACTCCTGGTGTGTAGGATGGGGAGTGCAATCGCCCGCGCGCAATGGCGGGTGGCTGTAAGGCGCAAGCACAGGGCCCTGCGGAGGGTTCCGGGGACCATACGGCGCGTACACTGGGCGGGCGACGCTGCCCGCCGGCGGGTCTCGGCGAGGTGCCGGACCGCGGTCAGACCGAGAACCTATCGCCTCTTGGTCATGCCAGCAAGTTCACAAACTCGTGAGTGGACTACGGATGCCCCCAGGTCGGCCATTGAGCGCGCGAATAATAGGCATTGAAGGCCGATCGCTGGCGTGGTAGACCGATTTGCGCGAAAAATATGCAAGTTGGCAGCCGCTTTCATGGCGCGACGGGCGCATGGCCGGGTTCGGACGGGCAGCGACGCGTGTGGGGGCGCGGAGACGGGGGTGGTCAGCGGCGCGATGCGCGATCGGCTGGGGTGGGTCCGATGCGACGGTGGTTTGGGCGGCGGCTGTGGTCTTGCTCCAGCCGACCGGCCGGGCGATAAACCGTCACGCGTCGGATGCAAGGGTACGACGACGGTACCTACCCCGACGACAGGAGGATGCGATGGCTCGAACGAGTGATCGCCGCGATGATGCATGGCGCGTGGGCGTTCTGTTCTCGCACAGCGGGTTCATGGCGATCATCGAGGAGACGCAGCTTCGCGGGACGTTGCTGGCGATCGACGAGATCAACGCTGCCGGCGGGGTCAACGGCCGCGAACTTGTCCCCGTGATCTACGATCCCGGCTCCGAGCCCGTCGTGTTCGGCCAGCTTGCCAAACGATTGATGGTGGACGATGCCATCAGCACCATCTTCGGTTGTTATACGTCGAGCAGCCGAAAGGCGGTCATTCCGGTCGTCGAGCGGCTCAACGGGCTGCTCTGGTATCCAACCCTCTACGAAGGCTTCGAGTTTTCCCCGAACGTCATCTACACCGGCGCGGCGCCGAACCAGAACAGCGTGGTGCTATCGCGCTATCTGATGGAGAAGTTCGGCCCGCGCATCTTCTTCGTCGGGTCGGATTATATCTATCCGCGCGAATCGAACCGGATCATGGCCGAACTGGTGCGCCGGCAGGGTGGGGACGTCGTCGGCGAAGTCTACGTGCCATTGCGCGCGCAGAGATCGGATTTCCGGTCCGCCATGCGTCTGATCAAGGCGGCCCGGCCGGACGCGATCTTCTCCACTGTCGTCGGCGACGGGACGGTCTATCTCTATCAATCCTATTTCGACGCAGGGTTCGATTCCGCAAACATGCCGATCGCGAGCCTGACCACGACCGAAGCTGAAATTCGTGCCATGGGGTTCGATGTCGGGAAGGGACACATCACCGCAGCGTCCTATTTCCAAAATATTGGCGGGTCGTGCAATGAACGGTTCGTCTCCCGATACCAGAAGCGGTACGGCGCGGACGAGCCCACCAATGCCTGTGTCGAGGCGGCCTATTTCCAGGTCCATGTTTTCGCCAAAGCGCTGGAGAGCACGAACTCCATGGCGACGGACGTGCTGCGTACCATGGTTCTCGGAACGGAGTACGAGGCGCCACAGGGCGCGATCAGTATCAACGAGACATCCAACCACGCCGATCTCTGGACGCGGATCGGTCGGGTCAACCGATGCGGGCAATTCGACGTTGTCCTGCAGTCCCAGGATGTGGTGCCCGCCGACCCGTACATGATCGGGGCCGGTTGGGGTCTTGCGGCAGGGTTGACGTGAACGATGGTGGTCTCCGGCTCTGAGCGACGAAACGCCGGCGGAACGGGTGGCGAGTCTTCGTCGCTGCGCGGCGAATTGGCGCGGCTCGACATTCTCGTTGCCGTTCCGGGCGACGAGTCCGGCATCTTCCTGATCCGCGAGCTGCAGCGCACGCGCGCCACCGTACGCCATCTCTGGCCCTTACCGGAGACACTGCCGGAGAGTGCGGACGTGATCTTCAGTGATCTGACGGACGGACTCTCCGCGCGGCTTGCGTGGGTGCCCGGTTGTGCAAAGTCGGCCCTGGTCGGCATATTGCCGGCGCAGTTCGAGGGAGACCTGGACCTTCTCCGCACGCTGGCGGTGGATGCGGTGCTGCATCGCCCATTCACGGCGCGCGCCGTGCTGACGAGCCTGGTGATGGCCTGGACGCGGTTTGGCTATGAGCGCCGCCTGCGGCAGCGCATCGCGAAGCTCGATGAGACCTTGCGCTCGGTCCGCATCGTCGAGCGCGCCAAGGCGATTCTGATCGCCGGCCGGAAGCTCAGCGAGGACGATGCCTATCGTTTCATGCAGCGCCAGGCGATGGATCGGCGCGTGCCGATTGCGGCGATCGCGACAGCGATCATTGACTCCCAGCGGATGCTCGGCTAACCATCTCTACCAGGTTGCTTGCAACCGGCGGCAGCGTCGCCGTCTGAAACAGTGGCAGTTCCGCCCCCGCAGGGGCCCCGTTGGGGCCGCTCGGGGGTTTTTGCGTTTGGGAGGCTTCATGGCAAAATTCTCAAGGCGCGGCGTCGTCAAAGGCGCCGCGGGGCTGGCTGGTGCTGCGGCGTTCGGGTTTCCGCAGATCTGGATCAAGAACTCCGGTCTGGCGCGTGCGGCGGGCGGCGAGATCAAGGTCGGCGTGCTGTACTCGCTGACAGGGACGACGGCGATCATCGAGACGTCGCTCAACCAGGCGACGCTGATGGCGATCGAAGAAATCAATGCGGCCGGCGGAGTCAACGGCCGCAAGCTGGTTCCGGTCGTGGAGGATCCTGCGTCCGATCCGGCGACGTTCGCCGAAAAGGCGCGGAAACTGGTGATCGGCGAGAAGTGCGTGAGCGTATTCGGTTCGTACACGTCCGCCAGCCGCAAGGCGGTGCTGCCGATATTCGAACGCTACCACAATCTCTACTGGTATCCCACCCTCTACGAGGGCCGGGAATGCTCCATGAACGTCATCTACACCGGTGCGGTGCCCAACCAGCAGCAGCGTGACTTCGTCCCGTGGCTCGTGAAGAATTTCGGCAAGCGGTTCTATCTGATCGGATCGAATTACATCTATCCGAAGGAGGAGAACAACGTCTGCAAAATTCTGCTCCAGAAGCTCGGTGGCGAGGTCGTCGGCGAGGAATATGTGCCGCTGGGGCACTCCGAGTTCAGCTCCGTGATCGAGAAGTTCAAGAATACGAAGCCGAACGTGATCTTTTCGACCGTCGTCGGGGACTCGGTGGTGGCGCTCCATCGGCAATATAAGGCCGCCGGGCTCGATCCGGCGAAAATGCCGATGGCCAGCCTGACGACCTCCGAAGAGGAGGTGCGTGCGATGGGCGGTGAATTTGCCTTCGGTCACTTCACCTCGGCGCCCTACTTCATGTCGTACGAGTCACCGGAGAACGCGAAGTTCGTCGCGGCCATCCAGAGCAAATACGGGAAAAACGCGGTGACGAATTTCGTCTCGGAGCCGGCGTATTTCCAGGTCCACTTGTTCGCTCAGGCGGCGGCAAAGCTTGCCGGTTCCGATCTGACCCCGCCGACCATCCGCGAGGCGGCGTGGGGCCAGGAATACAAGGCGCCCGAGGGGCTGGTGAAGATCGACGGGCAGAATTCCCATACCTATCTGTGGCCGAAGATCGGCGAGGCGCAGATGAACGGGCAGTTCAAGATCATCGAGCAATCCAAGGAATGGGTCGAGCCGGATCCCTATTGGGCGTACCCCGGCCAGGTCTGCACGCCCAAGGGCATGGTGGAGAAGAAAGCCTGAGCAGGCTTGACGGGCGGCGGCGGACTTCGGTCCGTCGCCGTCAACGCGAGGACCGTGCATGACGGATATCTTCAACCAGGTTTTTTCGGGCCTCAGCATCGCCTCGATTCTGCTGCTGATTTCGCTCGGCTTGGCGATCATCTACGGCACTGTCGGGGTCATCAACCTGGCGCATGGCGAGTTCGTGATGCTCGGGGCCTACGCGGTGTGGTTCCTGGAAGACCATTTCGGATTAGGGCTTTTTCCCTGCATCGTGCTGGCGTTTTTCGCGGTCGGGACGCTGGGTTGGGTGGTCGAACGGCTGATCATCCGCCGGCTCTATGGGCGGGTGTTGGACACGATCCTGGCGACGTGGGGTCTTGGCGTCATCCTTCAGCAGGCAATCCGGCTGAGCGCCGGGGCCGAGCTGCGATATGTGCAGATGCCGCCCGGCCTCAGCGCCGCGGTCCATTTCGCCGGGGTCGACGTGTCGGCTTACCGGCTGTTCGTGCTGGCTCTGACCGCCATTCTCCTGGCCGTCACCTACGTGCTGATCTTCCGCACCCGCTTCGGGATGCGTCTGCGCGGCGTGGTGCAGAACCCGGAAATCGCCCGGTGCTTCGGCGTGAACACCTCGCAGATCTATGCCTTGACGTTCGCGTATGGCGCCGGCCTTGCCGGTATCGCCGGCGCGCTGGTGTCGCCGCTCAAGAGCGTCTCGCCGGACATGGGCACGGGCTATGTCGTTGATGCGTTCATGGTGGTCGTGGTCGGCGGCGTCCAAAGCCTTCTCGGCACGGTCGCGAGCGCGGGGATCATTGGGGAATTGTCCGGCGGGCTTGCCTATCTCTCGAACGATACGATCGCCAAGGCCATCGTTTTCCTTGGCGTGGTGGTGCTGATCCGCTTCCGACCGCAAGGCCTGTTCGCCCTCCGCGTGCGGCGAGGCTGACGATGGACGGACAACGCAAACACCCGATCTGGGCGAAACTCGTCGGCTACGCGGCCTTCTGCCTCGTGATCCTGATCCTCCCCCTGTTCATCACCGACGATTACCTGCTCAACAAATTCGCCCGGTATCTCGTGTTCGGCCTGGTCGCGATGGCGCTGTCGATCTCCTGGGGGTACGCCGGCATCCTCAATCTTGGCCAGGCCGTGAGCTTTGGCCTGGGCTCCTACTGCATGGCGATGGCGCTGAAGCTCCGCACCATTCCGATCCAGACCGGGGCCGAGGGCCTGCCCGACTTCATGGTCTGGAACAACGTCAAGTCGCTGCCGTGGTTCTGGGAGCCGTTCCATTCCTACGGCTTCGCGATCGCGGCAGGCGTGCTGGTGCCAACGATCCTGGCGTTGCTGATCGGCACCTTCGTCTTCCGCGCCAGGGTCACGGGCGTGTATGTCTCGATCATCACGCTTGCGCTGCTCGTCGTGATCAACCTCGTCGTCATCGACCGCCAGCGCCTGACCGGGGGCTTCAACGGGCTCACGGACCTGGCACCGCTTGAACTCTTCGGGCTGACATTCGATCCCTACGCGCACGCGACCTACTATCTGATCGCTGTGTCGCTCGGAGCGGCGCTGTTTCTCGGTCTTGCGGTTGTGCACAGCAAGACCGGCCTGATCATGCAGGCGATCCGTGACGATGAGAACCGGGTCCGCTATTTCGGCTACGACGTCGCCGCGTATCAGACTTTTGCGTTGTGTCTTTCCGCAGCGGTCGCCGGCTTCGCCGGAATGCTCTACACCTTGGTGATGGCGTTTGCGTCGCCGACATTCCTTGCCGTCCCCGTCAGTCTCTCGATCGTGATCTGGTCGGCGGTCGGTGGCCGCGCGTCGCTGCTCGGATCGGCGATGGGGGCGATCATCGTCACTGGCGTGCAAGGGAGCTTGTCGGACACACCGGCCTTTCTGGAGACCTGGACGCTCATCATGGGCGCGCTGTTCATCGTCGTCGTTCTGTTCCTGCCACGCGGGCTGATCAGTCTGGTGGATCGAATTCCGCTGGGCGGCAGCGCGCGGCGACGCGCGGCAGCGGCAACGGTTGCAGCCAGCAGGAGCGGCATCAATGCCGGCTAATGCAGTGGGCGCAACTGGGGGAACGATTCTCGAACTGCGCGACATCACCGTCGAGTTCTCCGGGTTCGTCGCCATAGCCGGGTTGACGCTGGACGTTCATGAAGGGGAGTTGCGCTGCCTCATCGGGCCGAACGGCGCCGGGAAGACGACGGCGCTCGATGTCATTTGCGGCAAGGTGAAGCCGGCGTCCGGCAAGGTCGTGCTCGGCGGCCGGGAGATCACGCGCCTCGAGGAGCACCAGATCGCGCGGCACGGGGTCGGGCGGAAATTCCAGGTACCGAGTGTATTCCGGGACTTGACGGTGCGGCAGAACATGGAGGTGGCGTTGTGCCGTGCACCCGGTGTGCTGGGCAATCTGTTCCGGTTCGGCAATTCCGGTGCCAGCGAACAGCTGGAGAAACTGGCCGAACTCGTCGGGCTGGAGGAGGCGATGGATGTCGCGGCGGGGGCGCTGTCGCACGGCCAGACGCAGTGGCTGGAGATCGCGCTGCTCCTCGCGCAGGACGCCCGGCTGATCCTGATGGACGAGCCGACGGCGGGAATGACGGCCCACGAAACGGCGAAGACGGCCGAGTTGTTCAACAGGCTCAAGGGCCGACACACGCTCATCGTGGTCGAGCACGACATGGGGTTCATCAAGGAGATCAGCGACATCATCTCGGTGATGCACCAGGGCCGCCTTCTTGCCGAAGGCACCGTGCGTGAGATCGAGACGAACGCAGAGGTTCGGGCGGCGTATCTGGGCTCGGGAGGGATCAGCGGTGCTTGAGCTGGCTTCGGTGGATGCGTTCTACGGCAACATTCGCGCGCTGCAGGACGTCAGTCTCACGGTCGGTGCGGGCGAGTTCCTGGCCGTTCTCGGCCGCAACGGGGTTGGGAAAACGACGCTGATGCGCGCGATCCTGGGCCTGATGGACCGGACGACCGGAAGCATTCGCCTGGACTCACAAGAGATCGGGCGCTGGCGGACCGATCAGCGCGCGCGCGCAGGCATCGCCTATGTGCCGCAAGGGCGCGGTATTCTGCCGCGATTTTCCGTGCTCGATAATCTGCGGTTCGGATTGTTTGCGAACACCAAGGGACGACGCACGATCGATGAGGGGGTGTTCGAGTTCTTCCCCGCGCTGCGCGAGCACCTCTCGCGGCTGGGCGGCAATTTGTCGGGCGGCCAGCAGCAGCAGCTCGCGATTGCGCGGGCGCTAATGGTTGAGCCGAAGGTGATGCTCCTCGACGAGCCGACGGAGGGCATCCAGCCGAACATTGTCGAAGAGATCGAGCACATCATCTCGCGGATCAATGTCGAACGCGGCATCACCGTGATCCTCGTCGAGCAGAGCGTGAGCTTCGCGCGACGGGCGGCGCGGCGGTTCGTCATCATGAACAAGGGAAGCGTGGCTGCCGCGGGACCGACGGCGGAGCTCGATGATGGCCTCGTTCATCGGTACATGGCGGTTTGAGAGCACCGGTCAGCCGCGCCGCGCCCTGACCAAAGCGATTTTGTCTTAACCAGGAGGAGTGCGATGCTTCACGGAGATATTTCAAGCAGCGCCGATACAGTCGGTGTCGCGGTTGTAAACTACAAAATGCCACGCCTTCATACGAAGGCGGAGGTTCTGGAGAACGCCCGAAAGATTGCCGACATGCTGGTTGGCATGAAGCAGGGTCTTCCGGGTATGGATCTCGTGATCTTCCCGGAATACAGCACCCACGGCATCATGTACGACGCCAAGGAGATGTACGAGACGGCTGCTAGTGTGCCGGGTGAGGAGACGGAGATTTTCGCGGAAGCGTGTCGCAAGGCGAAAGTCTGGGGCGTTTTTTCCCTCACCGGCGAGCGCCATGAGGAGCACCCCAACAAGGCGCCCTACAACACGCTCATTCTGATGAACGACAAGGGTGAGATCGTCCAGAAATATCGCAAGATCATGCCCTGGGTGCCGATCGAGGGTTGGTACCCCGGGAACTGCACCTTCGTGTCGGAGGGGCCGAAGGGCCTCAAAGTGAGCCTGATCATTTGCGATGACGGCAACTACCCGGAGATCTGGCGCGATTGCGCGATGAAGGGCGCCGAACTGATCGTCCGCTGCCAGGGCTACATGTATCCGGCGAAGGACCAACAGGTGCTGATGGCCAAGGCGATGGCCTGGGCCAACAACACCTACGTTGCAGTGGCCAACGCGGCGGGGTTCGACGGCGTGTATTCGTATTTCGGTCACTCGGCGATCATCGGCTTCGATGGCCGCACGCTCGGCGAGTGCGGCGAGGAGGATTATGGGGTCCAGTACGCGCAGCTCTCGAAGTCGCTGATCCGCGATGCGCGGCGCAACATGCAGTCCGAGAACCATCTCTTCAAGCTGCTGCATCGCGGCTACACCGGCATGATCAACTCGCGCGAGGACGTGCGGGGCGAGGCCGCGTGCCCGTACGATTTCTATAAGAAGTGGATCACGGATCCGGAAGCGACCCGCGCGATGGTCGAGGCGATCACCCGCCCGACGGTAGGAACCGATGAATGTCCGATCGAGGGCATTCCGAACCAGAAGACTGCCGCTCACCGCTGAACCGCGACCCCCGGCGCCGCGCACCCGTGGCGCCGGGGGCTTGTTCGACCTCACCGGCCACACCCACGCCGGGCGCGCCCAGGACAGCCTCGCCATGGACCTTTCCGGCTACCTGATCGAGCAAGAGCCATATTATCGGCCAGTCGGCGACGAGATCGCACTGTTCGAGGCGGCATACGCCGCGCGCATGCCGATGATGCTGAAGGGCCCAACCGGCTGCGGCAAGACGCGGTTCGTCGAGTACATGGCTTGGCGCCTCCGGCGGCCGCTGATCACGGTTGCCTGCCACGAGGACATGACCGCTTCGGATCTGGTCGGCCGATTTCTGCTCGATGCGAACGGGACCGTCTGGCATGACGGGCCATTGACCTTGGCCGTGCGCGCCGGCGCGATCTGCTATCTCGACGAGATCGTCGAGGCGCGCCAGGACACCACCGTCGTCATCCACCCGCTCACCGATGACCGCCGTGTGCTGCCATTGGAGAAGCGGGGCGAGATCATTCCCGCCCACCCGGACTTCGAACTCGTGATTTCGTACAATCCCGGCTATCAGAGCGTGCTCAAGGATCTCAAGGAATCCACCAAGCAGCGCTTCGGGGCGATCGAGTTCACCTATCCGGCGGCGTCGGTGGAGGCGGAGATCGTCGCCCATGAGGCCGGTATCGATCGCACCGAGGCCGAGCGGCTGGTGGCGATCGCCGAGCGCTCCCGCCGGCTGCGCGGGCATGGGCTCGATGAAGGGGCCTCGACGCGCACGCTGATCTACGCCGGCCGCCTGATCGCGCGCGGTGTCGGGCTGGAGGCGGCATGTCAGGTCGCGCTCGTCCTGCCGATCACGGATGATCCGGATATCCGCGACGCGCTCACTGCCGCCGTCGCCGCCTCGGTGCCTGGATGAGCGAGCATGCCGCCGCGCCATTTCGCGACTCGCTCGCGGGTTTGCTGACAGAACAGCCCGCGCTCGGCGCATCCTTCGACCTGCTCTGGCGCCAGGCCGAGCGTGCGGTGCCCGCCGGTGCGCGGGCGTCCTGGATTGGCGCCTGCCGCGACATCGCCCAAGCGGGGCTCGGCACGGCGTGTCTGATCGCCTATCTGCGCCAGGCGCCGGGCTGCGCAAGCCTGCTCGGGGTGGGCCCGGCGATCGCGCTGGCCAACGCCGCTATCCGTATCGGTGCCGTGGCGGGCTCCGGCGCGGCGCTGGCGCTGATGGCCGCGTCGGCCAAGGCGGCGCGCCTGCTCGGCAGCGCGGAGGCTTTCCTCGACTGGCTCGGCGCGATCGAGCGCATCGCCACGCTGGCGCCGGATGTGCCCACGGTGCTGCTCGACCATACCGAGACCGTTCTCGGCCATCTCGGCGTGCGTGGCCTGGAAACATGGGCCACCAGCGGCATTCGCGCCGCCGGCGCGGATGCGGAGAAGCGCCGCCGCTTCTTCGCCCTCATCGATCCCTCCGCGCGAAGCTGGCTCGGCCGCGGTGTGGAGGACTTGCATTTCAATGCCGTGGAACGGCGGATGCAGGCCTATCTCGCGGCGCTGTGGGACTGCCACCCGACATTGCGCGCGGCCTCCGGATCGGCGCTCGATCTGCCGCGGCGGACGAGTTTCGATGGCGCGCTGATCTTCGTGCCCGAGACCTATCGCGGCGTCGGCGGCGAGCGGGCGGTGGCGCTGTTCCGCGCTGCGCTCGCGCATATTGCCGCGCATATGCGGTTCACGCGGGCGCGTTTCCCGCTCGGCACGCTCAAGCCGCTGCAGGTGGCGATCGTGTCGGCGCTGGAAGATGCGCGCGTGGAGCGCCTTGCCATCGCCGAGTTTCCCGGGCTGCGGCCGCTGTGGCTGCAGTTCCACAGCGCGGCGCCTCTGGGCGCGGTCACCGCGCCCGGCCTGATCGCCCGCCTTTCGCGCGCGTTGCTCGACGAGACCTGCCATGACGGCCATGTCTGGGTGGAAAAAGGCCGATCGCTGTTCGCAGAGCGCGCGCCCGGCGACCACGATGCCGCCAGCATCCGCAGGATCGGCAGCCTGCTCGGCAACGATCTCGGCCAGATGCGGGTGCAGTTCAACCCCCGCGCCTACGTCGTCGAGCCGCTCTATCGGGATGACAATCGCGGCATCTGGGATTTCGGCGATGCGTCCGGCAGCCCGGAATCCGCTCCGATGCAGGAGGCCGTGCGCATCGAGGCCGAGGAGCGCGGGGACGGGCACGCGGAGACGTCAACGGCCGAGCCCGAGCCGGAGGCCGGCCGCGCCCGGGCGCTCGCCGCTGTCGAGCAGGAAGCCGGCGTCGAAGTCGCGCGCTATCCGGAGTGGGATTACTTCATCTCCCGGGAGCGCCCGGACTGGGCAACCGTGCTCGAATACGAACCACCGCTCGGCCGGGCGGATCTCGTTCCGCAGATCTATGTGCGCCATCGCGGTGTGGTGGACCGGCTGTCGGCGCTGATCCGGGCGGCGAAGGTCAGCCGGCCGGAACGGTTGCGCCGGCAGCCGGAAGGCGACCGGCTCGATCTCGAAGCCTGCATCGCCGCCGCGGTGGGGCGGCGGCATGGCGAGGCGCCGGACCCGCGCGTCTACATCACCATCGCCCGCCGCGGGCGCGATCTCACCACCCTGCTGCTGCTCGATATCTCGCAATCCACCGCGGATCGCATGCACGGGGTCGGCGCCACGGTGCTGGACCTGGAACGCGAGGCGACTGCGCTGCTCGCGCATGCGATGGAGGGGCTGGGGGATCCGTTTGCCATTCGTGCCTTCTGCTCGAATGGGCGCGACGAGGTGCGCTATTACCGCGTCAAGGATTTCGACCTGCCCTTCGGCTCGCGTGCGCAGCGCCACCTGGCTGGCCTTGTCCCGGGCTTCTCGACGCGCCTTGGCATCGCCATCCGTCATGCCGGGCATGAACTCGCGGCGCGACGCAGCCATCGCAAGCTGCTGCTCGTCGTCACCGATGGCGAGCCCTCCGACATCGACATCGCCGATCGGCGCTATCTCGTCGAGGATGCGCGCAAAGCCGTCCTCGGCCTGGCGCACGCCGGCATCGACACGTTCTGTGTCGGTCTCGACGCGGGCGGGGACAGCTACCTGGCGCGGATGTTCGGCCGGCGCAACGTGCTCCAGATGGACCGCATCGAACGCCTGCCGGAGCGGCTGCCGACGCTGTACCTGAAGCTGACGGCCTGAACGGATGCGGTGGGCGGCCGGATGCCGTAGAGTGCGCCCGCCGTGAAGGGGACAGGCCGAAAACAATAGGGCAACGGGAGGCATCGATGCGCCTGCAGGGGAAGGTCGCGATTGTCGTCGGTGCCGGGCAGAGTCCGGGCGAGGGGATGGGCAACGGGCGCGCGACGGCGCTGCGGTTTGCCGAAGAGGGCGCCAAGGTTCTCGCCGTGGATCGCGACCTCTTGTCGGCCGAGGAAACCGTCGCCGCCTTCGTGGAACGCTCGCGATCATGGGCAGCCGGTGCCAGTCCGCCGGCGGACGGCGGCGCGTGTGTCGCGCACGCCGCCGACGTCACGCAGGAGCCCGCTCTGGCTGCGGCGATCACCGCGGCGTACGCGCGCTGGGGCCGTCTCGACATCGTGCATTACAATGTCGGTGTCAGCCTTGCCGGCGGCGATGCCGGACCACTCGACATCACCGAGGAGGCATTCGATGCGGTTTTCCGCACCAACCTCCGCGGCTATGTCATGACCTGCAAGCATGCTCTGCCGGTGTTCCGCCAGCAGGGCTCCGGCGTGATCCTGGCGATCTCGTCGGTTGCCGCGTGGGCCGACTATGCCTACGTCGCCTACAAGGCGAGCAAGGCGGCGATGATCGCCTTCACGCAGCAACTCGCGGTGCAGAATGCACCCCACGGCATTCGCGCCAATGTGATCCTGCCCGGGTTGATGGATACACCGATGGCGGTGGATACGCGCGCCAGAGCGAGCGGCAAGACCCGCGCTGCGGTGGCGGCTGAACGGAACGCGCGCGTTCCGCTGCGGGGCGGAATGGGCAATGCGTGGGATGTCGCCAATGCGGCGCTGTTCCTGGCCTCCGACGAGGCCCGGTTCATCACCGGCGTTGCTTTGCCGGTGGATGGCGGCACACTGGCCCGCATCGGGTAGCGGGCACACTGTCATGGCTGGATCACGCGCACATCGCCCAAGAATTGAATGCAGCTGTGATGCGGCGACACTGCAATTTGCGAGTTGACAGCGAAACAGCCACGCGTAATCGTTGGTGCACCGGTTGCGTGATTGCAGACAATCACCCCCGGCGCAGAGCCGGGCATCAGCGTCGCTGCCCAATCGTGATGACAAGCGCAATCGTGACGTAGCGAACGGCAGGGCCGCTCGGCGCGGGCATGCCGTTATTCACCATCCCGGGGGACGAGGCGGAGGGAACGATGGCGACCGACGAATTGCACTGGATGGAACTGACGGAGCTCACGCGCCGCATCCACGCGCGTGAGATCTCCCCGGTCGAAGCAACCGAGGCGCAGCTCGCCCGGATCGGGAAACTCGACGGCCAGCTCAAGAGCTACGCGCTGCTGATGGCGGAGTCCGCGCGCGCGGAGGCAAGGGCGGCGGAGAGCGAGATCATGCGCGGCGAAATCCGCGGTCCGCTGCACGGCGCGCCCATCGCGGTGAAGGACCTGTGCTGGACCAAGGGCGTTCCGACCGCGGCAGGCATGCCGATCCACAAGGATTTTCGCCCCGATCAGGACGGCACCGTCGTGCGCCGGCTGCGCGAAGCGGGCGCCGTGGTGCTCGGCAAGCTGCAGCTCACGGAGGGAGCATTCGCCGACCACCATCCGGCAATCACTCCGCCGGTGAACCCGTGGAACGCGGCCCACTGGTCGGGCGCTTCGTCGTCCGGTTCCGGTGTCGCTACGGCGGCGGGTCTCTGCTTCGGCTCGATCGGGTCGGATACTGGCGGCTCGATCCGGTTTCCGTCTGCCGCGAACGGGGTCACCGGACTGAAGCCGACCTGGGGTCGTGTCAGCCGGTTCGGCGCCTTCGAACTCGCGGCGACCCTCGATCATCTGGGCCCGATGACGCGAAGCGCCGCCGACGCCGCGGCCATGCTGGGCGCGATCGCCGGCCCCGATCCGCACGACCCGACGGCCAGTCAGGAGCGCGTGCCCAATTATCTGGCGGGGATCGGGCGCGGTCTCAAGGGACTCCGCGTCGGCGTCGATGCGGACTGGAACCATCGGGGCGTCGACGACGCGGTGGCCCGATCGGTCGCGGCGGCGATCGCCGTGCTCCGCGGCCTGGGCGCCGAGATCCGGGAGGTCCGGTTTCCCAACGCCGAGGCCGTGATTGCCGACTGGATTCCCCATTGCGCGGTGGAGACGGCCGTTGCGCACGATGCGACATACCCGTCGCGCAAGACCGAGTATGGCCCTGCGCTCGCCGGCCTGATCGAAGCGGGCCGCGCGCTCAGCGGGTTCGACTACCAGAAGATCATTCTGCGCCGGAACGACTTCCGCGGGGCCGTGGCGGCGCTTTTCGAGACGATCGATCTCCTCGTGGTGCCCGCACAACCTTTCGCGTCGCCAACCCTCGCCACGATGGCAACGCTTGGCCAGGATCCGGCCATGCTGATGGGGCTGCTGCGCTTCACCTGCCCGTTCGACATGACCGGGAGCCCGACGATCACAATGCCATGTGCCTTCACCGAGGCGGGCACGCCGCTGGGCTTCCAGCTGGTTGCGCGCCACATGGACGAGGACCTGCTCTGCCGTGCCGGACATGCCTATCAGCGGGCGACGGACTGGCATCACCGCCATCCGGATCTGCACTGAACGCGCTGCACGCATCACACAATATACGGGAGCACTGCGATGAAACGACGTAGTCTTATCGCCGGCGCGGCGACGCTGCCGTTGGTTGCCGTCGTCCGGGACCGAACGGCCCGGGCCGCAACGCCGCTCAAGATCGGCTTGCTGGAGGATGTATCCGGTGACCTCGCCATCTTCGGCATACCGAAACTGCACGGCTCACAGCTCGCGGTGGATGAGATCAATGCGGGCGGCGGGATCATGGGGCGGCCGATCCAGCTGATGCATCTCGATCCGCAAGGAGATAATGCGCGCTACCAGGAGTTCGCGAGACGTCTCCTCCAGCGTGAAAAGGTGGACGTGCTGATCGGCGGCATCACCTCGGCCTCGCGCGAGGCGATCCGGCCGATCGTCGATCGGGCCGATGCGTTCTACATCTACACGAACCAGTACGAGGGTGGCGTCTGTGACGCCAATATGGTGAGCGTCGGCGCGGTCCCCGAACAGCAGATCGCGACGCTGGTTCCCTACATGGTCGAGAAGTTCGGCAAGCGGGTCTACACGGTCGCGGCCGACTACAATTTCGGCCATCTTTCGGCGGAATGGGGGCGCAGCGTCCTGAAGCCGCTCGGCGCCGAGGTCGTCGGCGAGGAGTTCATCCCGCTCGGAGTCTCGCAGTTCGCGCAGACCATCCAGAACATTCAGAAGGCGCGGCCGGACTGGCTGTACATGCTGAACGTCGGTGCGGCCCAGAACTCATTCTTCGAGCAGGCCGCGGCGGCGAAGCTCAATCTGCCGATGGGAAGCCCGATCAAGATCATGCTGGGCTTCGAGCACAAGCTGTTTCCGCCGCCGGCGCTCGCGAACATGTACGCAACCGCCAACTGGTTCGAGGAGCTCGATACGCCGGAGGCCGATGCCTTCAAGAAGCGATGGCACGCGAAATTCCCCACCGAGACCTACATCAACGACATGGGCTATAACGCCTATGTCGCGGTGTATATGTACAAGATGCTCGCGGAGCGCGCGAAGTCGACCAAAAAGGAGGAATTGCGCAAGGTCATCGCGACCGGCAATGCGGGGATCGATGCGCCGGAAGGCCACATCACCATCGATCCGAAGAGTCAGCACACGTCGCACCGCATGCGGCTGCTGCGGGTCGATGAGCATCATGCGGTCCATGTCGTGAAGGATTTCGGCGTGATCGAGCCCTACTGGCTCGGGCAGGTCGGGTGTGATCTGACGAAGTCGGACCCGAAGGAACAATATACGCCGGACCATCTGCCGAAGAAGGGATGAAGCGGCGGCGGACCTGAGCGGGGCGTGCGTGCGCCTCACTCTGGGAGTGGGTCGGGTCCATGGTCGGGCCCGGCTCCTCACCCCGGGGGCGTCCGTGGGACGAACGTTCTGTCGTGATGAGGCGTAATGTCCGGCGATCTTTTCTCCTACGTCTACCAGTTTGCCGACGTCTTCGCTTTCCTCGTGCTGTCGGCCGCGGGGCTGGCGATCATTTTCGGGATGATGGGTATCATCAACATGGCGCATGGTGAGTTCATCATGTGCGGTGTCTACGTGACGTCGGCGACGTACCATATGGGCCTGCCCCTGGTGCTCGCCCAGGCCTGCGGGACGGCGGCCGCGGGCCTCGTCGGGGTGGTGCTTGAATATCTCGTGATCAGGCCACTCTACGCCCGCCCGCTCGACTCGCTGCTCGTCACCCTCGGCGTGAGCCTCATTGCGACGCAGGGCACACTCGTCATACTCGGCTCCACGTTCCCCGGGATCGGCACGCCGCTCGGCAGCTTCGATGTCGGGGTCTACACGTTTTCGACCTACCGCATGGTTCTGTTCGCCGCCGCCATCGGCGTGCTGGGCTTCGTCTATGTCTTGTTCATGCGCACCGGCTTCGGTGTGCAGGCCCGGGCGACGATGCAGAACGCGGCGATGGCCCGCGCTCTGGGTGTACCGACGAGCCGGATCTACGCGCTCAGTTTTGGCATCGGGGCTGCCCTCGCGGGCCTGTGCGGCGCGCTCTACGCGCCGACGATGAACCTGATCCCGACGATGGGCGCGGGCTTCATCGTCGAGGCGTTCGTCACCGTCGTCGTCGGTGGCGCGAGTGTGTTGCTCGGGACGGCGCCGGCCGCGGCGGTACTGGCGATCATCCGGTCGGGCCTGAACGCCTGGTATGGGCAGGTGATCGGCCAGATCGGCCTGCTGATCGCCGTGATCCTGATCGTGCGCGTGCTGCCGAGCGGTTTCTCCGGCTGGCTGGCGCGGCGCAGCGCGAGCTGACGGACAGAGGGGAAAGCATGTTCCAGCGCCTGAATGGGCCGCAAACGCTCGGCAACGGCCGCGGCTTCTGGATCGGCGCGCTGGCCGTGTTCGCCGTTGCGGTCGCCTTCCCCGCGGTTGCGGATCCCTATGATGTCGGAAATTTCGCCTACTTCCTGATCTGGATTTTCATGGCGCTCGGGCTGTGCCTCATGTGGGGCTACGGCGGCATGCTCTCGTTCGGGCAGACCTTCTTCTTCGGGCTTGGCGGCTATGGCTACGGGGTGATCGAGATCAATATCGGCGCTGCGCACGGCGGCAGCCTCGCGGCGCTGGTTCTCGCCGTTTCGGTCGCGGCGCTGGCCGCGGCGATCCTTGGCTACTTCATGATCTATGGCCGCATCGGCGGCGTTTTTTTCGGCATCGTGACCCTGTCGACGACGCTCGCGCTGGCCGCCTTCGTCGGCCAGACGGCGGGCCCGGAATGGACGGTGGGGACCGCGCGCCTGAACGGGTTCAATGGAATGCAGGGCATGTCGTCGCTGCAATTGCCATGGTTCGGGCGGGACATCGACCTGGAGGAGAGCGCGCTCTATTACTTCCTACTGGTGCTGCTCGCGGCGACGTATGTCGGGCTGCGCCTGCTCGTGAATTCCCGGTTCGGCAATGTTCTGGTGGCGATCCGGGAGGATCCTCAGCGGGCCGAGCTGCTGGGCTACGACGTGCGGCGCTACCAGCTGGTGACGTTCGTCATCGGAAGCCTGCTCGCCGGCCTGAGCGGCGCGCTTTATACCGCCTGGGGGCAGTTCATCACGCCGTCGAGCATCGGCTTGCCGGCCGCGGCGATGCCCATCGTGTGGGTCGCGTTCGCCGGGCGCTCCGACCTCACGGCGACCTTCGTTGGTACCTTCGTTCTGCTCTTCGCGTTCCAGACGATCACGATCTACAGCGAACAATCGGCGCTCGTCCTGATGGGACTTCTGTTGGTGGCGACGGTGCTGTTCGCACCGCGCGGCCTGATGGTTGGCGTGGGCCAGTCACTGGCCCGCTACTCCGCCAGGCGTGGCGGCTGACCATGGCGGCACTGCTCGAAATTCGCGCGCTGAGCCGGACGTTCGGGGGGTTGTTCGCCGTCTCCGACGTCGATCTCGACGTCAATCCGGGGGAGATTCACTGCCTGATCGGGCCGAACGGGGCGGGAAAGAGCACGCTCTTCAAGCTCGTGATGGGAACCTATACTCCGACGCACGGCTCCATTCGGTTCGATGGCGAGGACATCACGCAGATGACGCCGTTTCGGCGCGTGAATCTCGGCATGAGCATCAAGATGCAGGCGCCAAGCGTCTTTCGTGCGCTGCCGGTGTGGCAGAATGTTCACATCGCGCTGCAGCGCCGGGTTCCTCGCCGCTTGCTGGCGGCGGAAGAGGGAAGGTTGCTCGATCTGCTCGGGCTGACGGCGGAGGCAGCGCGCCCCGCTGGCGAGCTATCGCACGGGCAGCAGCAATGGCTCGAGATCGGGATGGCCTTGGCATTGCAGCCCAAATTGCTGCTTCTCGACGAGCCGACGGCAGGCCTGTCCCCCGAGGAGACGTTCCGCACCGGCGAATTGGTCAAGCGGCTCGCGCAGGCGGGCATGACGGTCATGGTGGTCGAGCACGACATGGATTTCGTGCGGCAGATCGCGACCCGGGTGACCGTTCTGCATCTGGGCAAAATCTTCGCCGAGGGCAGCGTCGAAGCCATTGTCGCGGATCCGGCGGTCGCCGAAATCTACCTGGGAACTCCGCATGCCAATGCCGATTCTTGAGGTTGCCGGGCTGTGTGCCCGGTACGAGGCGACACCGGTGCTGCGCGGCGTCGATCTGGTCGTGCAGAAGGGTGAAATCGTCGCCTTGATCGGACGCAACGGCGTTGGCAAGACGACGATGATGCGGTGCCTGATCGGCCTGCTGGCTGCCGAGTCGGGCACGATCGCGTATCAAGGGCGCGATGTCACGCGGCTCGGCGCCGACGGGCGGGCGCGGCTCGGCATCGGCTACATCCCGCAGGGCCGCGAGGTCTTCCCGCGCATGACCGTCGAGGAGAATCTCCGGGTCGGCGAGATGATCGGGCGGCAGCGTGGCGCGGTGGATCGCAGCCGCGTCTTCACCTATTTCCCCATTCTGGAGGAGCGGCGGCGGCAGCTTGCCGGCACGCTCTCGGGTGGACAGCAGCAGATTCTCGCCATCGGCCGGGCGCTCGTCGGCAATCCGGCGCTGATCCTTCTCGATGAACCGTCCGAGGGGATCCAGCCTTCCATCGTGCAGATGATCTGCCGCGTGCTGCGGGCCATCCGCGACGATCTCGGCACGACGATCCTGTTCGTCGAGCAGAATCTCGATACGATTCTGACCATCGCGGAGCGCGGCTACGTGATGGAGAAAGGCCGCATCGCGGCCGAGATACCGCGCGGGGACATTTCACAGTCGAACGTCCGCAAGCATCTGCTGCTGTGAGGCGCCCGGGCGCCGCGGACAATCTCAGTGGTAGTGCGCGCCCGCCCGCACCTTGCCGCGGAACACCCAGTAGGCATAGCCGACATAGGCGAAAATGATCGGCAGCAGCACCACCGCGCCGACCAGCAGGAACGCCTGGCTCGCGGCCGGGGCCGCGGCGTCGCGAATGCTGATGGAAGGCGGCACCATCATCGGAAAGACACTGATGCCGAGGCCCGCGTAGCACAGCACGAACCAGGCCAGTGCGGCGAGGAACGGCGTCATCTCGTGGCGGCGGGCGAGGCCGCGCCAGAACAGCAGCGCCACCAGCGCCACCAGGATCGGCACCGGGCTGGTGAGCAGAATCCCCGGCCAGCCGAACCAGCGCTCCCGGAACGCCGGGTTCAACATCGGCGTCCACAGGCTCACCACCACGATCAGGCCGAGCAACGCCGCGCCCAGCCGGCCGGCGGCGTGACGGCAGCGCGTTTGCAGCGGGCCCTCCGTGCGCCAGATCAGCCAGGTGGCGCCGAGCAGCGCGTAGCCGGCGACCAGCGCCACGCCGCACAGCACGGTGAACGGCGTCAGCCAGTCCCACCAGCCGCCGGCGTAGTGGCGGCCCTCGACGCGGATGCCCTGCAGCAGCCCGCCCAGCGCCAGCCCCTGGCACAGGGCGGCGGCCGTCGAGCCCAGCGCGAAGGCGAAATCCCAGGCTCGCCGCCCGGCCTTGCTCGCCGCCTTGAAGCGGAACTCGAAGGCGACGCCGCGGAACACCAGGGCGAGCAGCATGCCGATGATCACCGGATAGAGCGCCGGCATGATCACCGCGTAGGCCAGCGGGAACACCGCGAACAGTCCGCCGCCGCCAAGCACCAGCCAGGTCTCGTTGCCATCCCAGACCGGCGCCACCGAGTTCACCATCACGTCGCGCTCGTCCTCGCCGCGCTCGCGCCAGAACAGGATGCCGACGCCGAGATCGAAGCCGTCGAGCAGCACATAGGCGAGCACGGCGATCGCGATCAGCGCCGCCCAGATCATCGGCAGATCGAGCGTGCTCATGGCGTGGGCTCCGTCGCCGGGCCGAACTGTTCGGCGGGGCCGGGCACCAGGCCGGCGGTGCGCGTCGGCGCCGTCGGCGGCGGCCCGCTCTCCCCGGGCAGCGGCGGGCGGCCCATCATGCGCAGTAAAATCGTGATGCCGGCGGCATAGACGATGACATAGACGACGACGAACCCGGCCAGCGACGCGGCCACCCCCGGCGCCCCGACCGGCGAGAGGCTGTCGGCGGTGCGCAGCAGCCCATAGATCGTGTAAGGCTGGCGGCCGACCTCGGTCACCGTCCAGCCCGAGAGCAAGGCGAGGAAGCCGGCCGGCGTCATCGCCAGCATCGCCCAGTGCATCGGCCGGCAATCGAAGAGACGCCCGCGCCAGCGCAGCCAGAGTCCGGCCAGACCCAGCGCGAGCATCAGGAATCCGAGCCCGACCATGATTCGGAACGCGAAAAACACCGGCGCCACCGGGGGGCGATCCGCTGCCGCCCATGCCTTCAGGCCCTTGATGGTGCCGGACCAGCTATGGGTGAGGATGAGCGAGCCGAGATGGGGAATGGCGATCTCGGCCCGGTTGCGCGCGGCGGTCTCGTCGGGCAGGCCGAACAGCACCAGCGCTTCGCCGGCGCCCTCGGGCGGGGTCTCCCAATCGCCCTCCATCGCCGCCACCTTGGCCGGCTGGTACTCGAGCGTGTTGAGCCCGTGCATATCGCCGGCGAGAATCTGCACCGGCGTGGCCAGCAGCGCCATCCACAGTGCCATCGCCACCATCGTCCGCACCGCCTCGCCGCCGCGTTCGCGCAGCAGATGATAGGCGCCGACGCCGCCGACCAGGAACGCCACCGACAGATAGGCAGCGAGCACCATGTGGACGAAGCGGTAGGGGAACGAGGGATTGAAGATCGCCGCCCACCAATCCGCCGGCATATACTGCCCGCTGGCGCCGAGGCTGTAGCCGGCCGGCGTCTGCATCCAGGAATTCACCACCAGGATCCAGAACGCGCTGAACAGGGTGCCGCCGGCGACCATCATTGTGGCGAGGACGTGCGCGCCCCGCCCGACACGGCGCTCGCCGAACAGCATGATGCCGAGGAACCCGGCCTCGAGAAAGAATGCCGTCAGCACTTCGTAGCCCATCAGCGGGCCTACGATCGGGCCGGCCTTGTCGGCGAAGGCGCCCCAGTTGGTGCCGAACTGGTAGGACATCGGCACGCCGGAGACCACGCCCATGGCGAAGCCGACGGCGAAAATCTTCAGCCAGTAGCGGAACAGGTCATGATAGACGGCGCGCCCGGTGCGCAGCCACAGCGCCTCCAGCACCATCAGATAACTGGCCAGCCCGATCGAGAAGGCGGGGAAGACGATGTGAAACCCGACGGTGAAGGCGAACTGCATCCGCGCCAGGTGTGCCGCATCGAGCCCGAGCATGAGACCCCTCCCGCTGCCGCCCCATCATGCTATCCAGCCGCGGCCCCAGCACGGCGGAGCGGAACCGCTCAGCCCGCTCGCACCAGCCCGGGCATGGGCCCGACGCCCGTGCTGTCGGGCAGGATTTGCGCCAGGGCAGTCTCGGACAGGCCGAGATGGGCCGCAAGCACGCCTTTGATCAGCGCCCGCAGGTCCGTCGTCGGCTGCAGGTCGCGATCCTCGAACAGCGCCGGTTCGGACAATCCGGGCCAGTCGCCCAGCACGCGCCCGCCGGCGATGGCGCCGCCGGCGGCGAACGCGACCGTGCCGGTGCCGTGATCGGTGCCCTTGGTGCCATTGGCGCGCACCGTCCGGCCGAACTCGGTCAGCGCCAGCACCGCCGTGCCGGCCCAGGCCGGCCCAAGCCCGGCTTTCAACGCCACGATGCCGGCATCGAGCTGGCGGAGCGGCTGGACCAGCCGCGCATTCTGGTCCGCATGCGTGTCCCAGCCGCCGATTTCGAGCGCGGCGATGCGCGGCCCGTCGGGCGCGGCCAGCAGTTCGGCCGCCGCGGCGGCGAGTGCGGGGAAGGTGTTGCGCTCGCGCATCGACGCGGCGCCCTCCTCGTCCATCACCCGCTCGGCGAAGCCGCGGCTGCGCAGCCCCTCGGCGATGGCCGGCCCGAGCACCGGGTCGGCGCGGTTGAGGGCGGCCAGCCGGGCATAGAGATCGGGTGCCGGCGCGCCGAAGCGGCTTGGCGCCCAGTTCGCGACCCGTGCCGGCCCATCGAGAAGCAGCGGCATCGCCGTCCCGACGGCCACCGCCTGGCCAACCGCGCCGCCGCGCGCCGGCGGTGGCGGGAGCGCGAGGGCGGTCCGGTTCAGCCAGCCGCTGGCCAGACGCTGCGCGGCGCCGCTCTCGAGATCGTCCTGGGCCTCGAAATGGCTGCGGCTGCGCCACGGGCCGGCGGTGGCGTGCAGGATCAGGGCCTCGCCGTTGCGATAGAGTCCGTGCAGCCCGCCAAGCGCCGGGTGCAGGCCGAACCTGCCGCCGAGATCGAGCAGGCCCTCGGCCTGGCCGGGTTCGGGCAGCAGCAGCGGGCCGCGCCAGCTTGTGATGGCCGGGTCGCCATAGGGCTGCACCGCGGCCAGGCCATCCAGCGCGCCGCGCAGGAGAATGACGACGAGACGCCGGTCCGTGCCAGCCGGGGCGACGGCGAGCGATGCGGGGCCGAGAGAGACCGCGGCCGTGAGGCCGAGCAGGGCCGTGCGGCGGTTCAGGATCATGTCATCGCCTCTGGAATTCCGGCGAGCCGAGGAACAGCGTCAGCGCATCGCGGCGCGAGCCGGCGCGCTCCATGGCCGCACGGGTCTCGGGCCGCAGCAGCGGGCCGAGCGCCGTCGCGGCGAGTGGGACCGGGTCGGCGCCCGCGGCGCGGCCGCTGACGGCATGGGCCCAGTCGATGCGGCGCATCAGAAGCTCCGGCGCCGCCCAGTCGGCTGCGCGGTCGGGCCAGCCATTGGGCAGCGGCGGCATCCACAGCGGCTCGCCGAGCCCGCCGAGAACGGCATGGATGTCCGGCATCGTGTCCTCGCCGAGATCGAGGGCGCGGGCGCAGGCGACGACGAAATCGAGCGGCGTGCGCAGCTTGGTCAGCGGCTGCCAGGCGGCGGGTTCGGCCATCACGGCCAGCGCCGCGGCGCCGAGATCGCCGCCGGTCTCGGCGAGCCGGGCCGCGATCCGCCCGACCGCGTCCGCGGGCGGCGCATCGGCGATGAAATGCGTCGCCAGCTTGCCGGCGAGGTGACGGTAGGTGGCCGGATGGGCGGCAAGGAAGGCGAGCGCCTCCCGTCCGCCCGCCTCGCCCGTCTCGAACCGCTGCCCGAGCAGCGTCTGGGCGCCCGGCTCGTGGGCGCCGGCGCGGAACAGAAAGCCGGGCTCCGGGCCTTGCAGTTCGATCGACCAGCCGGTGAGGATGCGCGCGAAGCTGGTGACATCCGCCTGAGTGAAGCCGCCATCGGCGCCGAGCGTGTGCAGTTCCAGACACTCGCGCGCCAGATTCTCGTTCATCCCGCGCCCGGTGCGCAGCCCCGCCGGACTGTCCGGGCCGACCGAGCCGACATTGTCGAGATAGATCAGCATCGCCGGATGGCGCATGACGGCGAGGAGCATGTCGCCAAAGCGGCCGGTGACGTGCGGGCGGATGGCCTCGCGCAGATAGGCGCCGGCAACGGCGGCGACGCCGCCATGGCGCAGGCTCACGGCGAAATGGTTGCCCCAGAACCAGACCAGACGCTCGCGGAACGGCGCCTCGGTCGCCATCGCCGCCTGCATCTGAGCGGCGGTCTCGGCGCGGAGCAGATCGCGCACGCGCGTCGGGGCGGCGGGCAGGTTTTCGCGCCGCATCGCGCGCTCCTCGCGCAGCGTAGTCAGGCATGCGGCGCTGTCGGGGAGCGCGGGGAAGCGGATCGGGTCCGGCGCTTCGATCTGCCGGCGCAGCCACGCCCTCGGGTCGGCGGGAGCGGGTTCGGCTCCCTTGCGGCCGAGGCCGAAGCGAACGAGGGCATGCGCCGCGTCGATCTCCATCGCCGCCGTGTAGCCCCGCCTGGGGCCGGCTGCACGTGAGAAAGCGGTAATGGCCGAACAACTTGCGGCCTCCGGACGCGTCGCCCTTGCATTTCCGGGCGCGCTGCCGCATATGCCCGCTGCTTCTGCCGGGCAGGCGGGTGCCGGATCCTCCGGTTTCGACGTACGAGGGTTCAGCCGACCAGAGCCGGGCGATCAGTTGCTGCAACGCCACCGGGCGCGCGGGCAGGGTCTCGCGGCGCCCGTTCCGGTATGGAGGATGACCCGTGTCAGAGACACCGCTTGCCAGGATCCGCAATATCGGGATCACCGCCCATATCGACGCCGGCAAGACGACGACCACCGAGCGCATCCTGTATTACACCGGCGTGTCCTACAAGATCGGCGAGGTGCATGAGGGCAACACCACGACCGACTACATGGAGCAGGAGCGCGAGCGCGGCATCACCATCACCTCTGCCGCCGTCACCTGCGAGTGGAAGAACAACCGCATCAACATCATCGACACGCCCGGTCACATCGATTTCAACATCGAGGTGAACCGCTCGCTGCGCGTGCTGGATGGCGCGGTGTTCATCATCGAGGGCGTGGCCGGCGTGCAGCCGCAGTCGGAGACCAACTGGCGCCTGGCCGACCGCTACAACGTCCCGCGCATCATTTTCATCAACAAGCTCGACCGCACCGGCGCCGATTTCTTCCGCGCCTTCGCGACGCTGAAGGACAAGCTCGACATCGTCGCGCTGCCGCTGCAGCTGCCGATCGGCATCGAGGACAAGTTCGAGGGCGTGGTCGATCTCGTCGAGATGAAGGCGATCATCTGGGAGGGCGGCGAGCTCGGCGCCAAGTACCATGATGCGCCGATCCCCGCCGACCTGCTCGAACAGGCGAAGGAATATCGCCAGAATCTGCTCGACACCGCGCTCTCGGTCGACGATGCCGCCATGGAGGAATATTTCGAGCACGGCGACGTCGGCGTCGAGACGCTGAAGCGCTGCATCAAGGCGGGCACCATCACCGGCGTCTTCCGCCCGGTGCTGTGCGGCACCGCCTTCAAGAACAAGGGCGTGCAGCCGCTGCTCGACGCGGTGGTGGACTATCTGCCCTCGCCGGTGGACGTGCCCGGCATCAAGATCGCGGCCGAGGAAGGCGAGGACGAGACCGCCGACCGCCGCCGCATCAAGGCCGACCCGGCCGCGCCGTTCGCCGGCCTGGCCTTCAAGATCATCAACGACAAATACGGCACGCTGACTTTCGTGCGGGTCTATTCCGGCACGCTGCGCTCCGGCGATTCCGTCCTCAACACCACCAAGGGCCACCGCGAGCGCATCGGGCGGATGTTCCAGATGCACGCCGACAAGCGGGCCGAGATCAAGGAAGTCTCGGCCGGCGACATCGCCGCCTTCGTCGGGCTCAAGGATACCGGCACCGGCGACACGCTGGCGGCGAACGAAGACCCCGTGGTGCTGGAGCGCATGGCCTTCCCGGTGCCGGTGATCGACATCTCGGTCGAGCCGCGCAACAAGGAATCGATCGAGAAGATGTCGCTCGGGCTGCAGAAGCTGGCCTCGGAGGACCCCTCGCTGCGCCTGCGCACCGACCAGGAGACCGGCCAGACCATCCTCTCCGGCATGGGCGAGCTGCATCTGGAAATCATCATCGACCGGCTCAAGCGCGAGTACAACGTCGAGGCCAATATCGGCGCGCCCCAGGTCGCTTATCGCGAGACGATCAGCCGGCCCCACACCGAGATCTACACCCACAAGAAGCAGTCGGGCGGTTCCGGTCAGTATGCCGAGGTCAAGATCGTCTTCGAGCCGCTGGATCGCAACAGCGGCGTCGTTTTCGAGAACAAGGTTGTGGGCGGTGCGGTCCCGAAGGAATACATCCCGGCGGTGGAGAAGGGCATCCGCGTGCAGGCCGAAAGCGGCGTGCTCGCCGGCTTCCCCACGGTCGATTTCAAATACACGCTGGTCGACGGCAAGTATCACGACGTCGACTCGAGCGCGCTGGCCTTCGAGATCGCGGCCAAGGCCTGCTTCCGCGACGGCATGAAGAAGGCGACGCCGATCATCCTCGAGCCGGTGATGGACGTCGAGATCACCACCCCGCAGGACCATGTCGGCGACGTGGTCGGCGACATCAACCGCCGCCGCGGCATGATCCAGAACCAGGAGAGCTCGGGCTCGACCGTGATCGTGCGCGCCCATGTTCCCCTCAAGGAGATGTTCGGCTACATTTCCGACCTCAGAAGCATGACCAAGGGGCGCGCGTCGTTCACGATGCAGTTCCATCACTACGATCCGGTGCCGCGCAACATCGCCGAAGAGATCATGGCGAAGAGCGCCTGATGGAGGTCTGATGCAGGAGCCGCGTCTGCACTGGATGCGGGGGCAGGCGGTCGAGGAAGCGGGGGCGGCGCGGGCCCTCGAATGGATAGGTCTGGACGACGCGGGCGAACCCATTGCCCGCGTCGTTCGCATTCTGGGGCCGGTTTCGGCCGGCTGGCGCCACTACCGGGCGGTGGCACTCGATACCGAGGCGCGCGTGGTGCAGCTGCGCCCGCCGCCGCCGGAAGGGGCCTTCTGGCTCGCCTGTGTCGGCGGTCGCGTGGTCGGCCGCGCCGCGCTGCCGCTGCAGGCGGTCCGCCGTGTCGAGGCCGCGCTCGGCGATTGATGCGGTCGGCGCCTTCGGCCGACCGTATCGCGCGCAGGGTTGGCGTGGCGGCTGCGCGCAAAGTCGAGACCATACCGGCGGCGCGCCAGCCGAACGACGCGTTATCAATTCCCGCCGGCGGTATGAGGCGGCGTCACCCGGTGACGAGCGCGCAGCCACCGTCCGCGAGCGGGCGGAACGCCTGGTCCGCCGGGATGGTGGCGGTGAGCGCGTAGCAATCCCAGGCGCTGCGGCTTTCGGCCGGTGACTTCACCCGGAACAGATAGGCGGGGTGGATTTTCCGCCCGTCGGCGCGGATCAGGCCGGCGCCGAACGCGTCGTCGTCCGTCGGCGTGTGCTTCATCGCCGCCACCATCGCCCGGCCGGAGGCCTTGGCCCCGGCGGTGCCGAGCGCGCTCGCCGTCTTCAGATAGTTCAGCACCGCCGAATAGACCCCGGCCTGGATCATGTTGGGCATCGCCCCGCCCGGCATGGTCGGGCCGACACGGCGGGCAAGAGACCGGGTGCGGTCGTTGAGGTCCCAATAATAGGTCTCGCACAGGGACAGGCCCTGCGCGATGTCGAGCCCGAGCGCGTGGATCTCGGTCACGAACACGATCATGCCGGCGAGCCGCGTGCCGTTGGCGGTGATGCCGAATTCATGCGCCTGCTTCACGCAGTTGATCAGGTCGTGCCCGGCATTGGCGAAGCCCACCACCTTCGCGCCCGAAGCCTGGGCCTGCAGCAGGAAGGATGAGAAATCGCTGGTGCCGGGAAACGGATAGGCCACGGTGCCGAGCACCTTGCCGCCGGATTGGCGGACGAAATTCGCCGTGTCGCGCTGCAGGGTCTGGCCGAACGTGTAGTCGGCGCTGACGAAGAACCAGCTGTCGCCCCCGGTCTTCACCAGGGCGCTGCCGATCGAGTGCGCGCACATCCAGGTGTCGTAGGTCCAGTGGATGAGGTTCGGGCTGCAGCGCTTGCCGGTGAGGTCGGAGGTCGCTGCGCCGGTGTTGAGCTGCACCTTGTCCTTCTCGCGGGCCACCGCGTCGCAGGCCAGCGCGATGGCGCTGTTGTTGATCTCGGTGATCATGTCGACACCGTCGCGATCGAACCATTCGCGCACGATGGCGGCAGCGACGTCCGGCTTCTGCTGGTGGTCGGCGGCGACGATCTCGACCGCGAGCGCGCCGCCGGCGGCCTTGTAGTCGGCGAGCGCCTGGTGTGCGCAGGCCACCGCTCCGGGGCCGGCATCGTCGCGATAGGGCCCGGAGAGATCGGTGAGCACGCCGATGCGGATCGGCGACTGCGCGGCGCGCGCCGCCGGCCACGGGGCAAAAGGGGCGGCGGCGGCGGTGCCGAGCAGGGAACGGCGGGAGAGCGGCATGGACAACTCCTTCGATCAGATGGCCCCCGGGTCCGGCAGCAGGGCCGCCAGCGCCCCGGCGTCCGGGTCGGCAGGGTCGAGCGGGTCGCGCGGCAGCAGCCGATGGCGCAGCACCAGGCGCGCGACGGCGGCGCGGGACGGGTCCGACAGGCGCGCCGCCTCCCAGGCCAGCGCGCTCGCCGTGGCGAGGTGATAGAGCGCGGA
This sequence comes from Acetobacteraceae bacterium, assembly GCA_027449745.1. Lineage (GTDB taxonomy): Bacteria > Pseudomonadota > Alphaproteobacteria > Acetobacterales > Acetobacteraceae > JAJZVV01. Next base: position 43,528 of record DAIDKZ010000177.1, read on the forward strand.
GGCGGCCTGCCGGGCCAGAGCCGGGTCGGCCTGCGCCGCCTCGGCGAGATGCAGGACACGGTGCAGCAGGGCGTCCGCGTCGGGCAGCGGGGCCTCGGCGGCGAGCGCGCGCACATGCATCGCCAGCGCCTCCAGCGCGCCCTCGCGCCGGGCCGCGCGCAGCACGTCGAGGGCGACGATGTTGCTGGTGCCTTCCCAGATCGAGCCGAGATGCGCGTCGCGTACCAGGCGCGGCTCCGGCCACTCCTCGATATAGCCGGCGCCCCCGCGCACCTCCATGCCGTCGCCGGTGACGCGGCGCGCATCGCGGCAGGCGCGGAACTTGAACAGCGGCGTGAGGATGCGCGTCAGCGCATAGGCGCCGGGCTCGCCGGCGTCGGCGCGGCGCAGCGCCTCGGCGGCCTGGAACATCATGCTGCGCGCCTGCTCCGTCGCGACCAGCATCTTCGCCAGTTGGCGCCGCATCAGCGGCAGCTCGATCAGCCGCTTGCCGAAGGCGACGCGGCGATGGGCCACGAACAGCGCCTCGGTCAGCGCCCGGCGCATCAGCCCGGCCGCGCGCACGCCGTTGGAGAGGCGCGAATTGTTGATCATGTCCGCCATCTGGCGAAAGCCGGCGCCGGGATCGCCGACGAGGTAGGCGTGCGCGCCCTCCAGGCGGATCTCGCCGCTGGCCATCGAGCGCGTGCCGAGCTTGTCCTTGAGCCGGACGATCCGATAGGCATTGGCGCTGCCATCGGGCAGGCGCCGCGGCAGCAGGAACAGCGACACCCCGCGCAGCCCGGCCGGCGCGCCCTCGGCGCGGGCGAGCACCATCGCCAGGTCGGCATCGGCGTTGGAGCAGAACCATTTGTCGCCGAACAAGCGCCAGGTGCCATCCGGCGCCGGCGCCGCGCGTACCGCCGTGGCGCCGACATCCGAGCCCGCGCCCTGCTCGGTCATGAACATCGCCCCTTGCAGCAGCGTATCGAGGTCCTGGCTGGTCAGGCCGGGGAGATAGCGGGCGACGAGGGCGGGATCGGCGAATTTGCGCAGCGTGCGGGTCAGGCTGTCGGTCATGCTGACCGGGCACATCAAGCCGAACTCGGCCTGCACGAAGACGAAGGTGAGCAGGTATTTCGCCACCGGCGGCAGCGGCGCCGGCCAGCCGAGCACGCCGGCGCGGTGCGAGAGCGCGGCGAGTCCGAATTCCGCGAAGGCCAGGCGCTCCATCGCCTGGTAGGCGGGGTGCGTCTCGATATGCTGCTCGTCCGCGCCGGTGCGGTCGCGCGGGTGCAGCACCGGCGGATTGCGGTCGGCCGTGGCGGCGAGGGCATCGAGCCGGCCGCCGGCCAGGGCGCCGAGCCGGTCGAGCTGCGGCGCGAGATGGGCGGCGAGATCGGCCGGGAGATAGAGCCGCGCCATGGCCATCAGCGCCGGATCGGCGCGGACGAGATTGAGCCCGCGGCTGTCGGGCACCGCTTGCGCGCCGCTGACGGGCGAGATTTCGGCGACATCCATGACCGGCTCCTCCCTTGCGTTCGGCCCAACGGGCGCGGCGATCTTTCCACGCCGGCGCCGAGATGGAAATGCACCCGCGAGGGCGGCTGATCCCCGCCGTTGACGGTTTCGCAAGCGCGGCGTGCTGGCATGGCGCGTCGCTTCCGGAGCCTGCATGTCCGCCGCCACATCCGCCATCCGGCCGCTCTCCGCCGGCCTCGCCGGCCCGGCCCGCGCGGGGCTGCGCTCGCTGGCGGCGATCCAGGCGCTGCTGCTCGCCATCGCCATCGCCGGCACGCATGGCTGGATCGTGCCGTTGCACGCCGCGACCACGACCGATTTCGTCAGCTTCTACGCCGCTGGCGCGCTCGCGGATGCCGGGACGGCGCCGCTGGCCTATGATTTCGCCGCCCACGCCATCGCCGAGCAGCAGGCCGCCGGGGCCGGTGTGCCCTATGAGTTCTTCTTCTATCCGCCGACCTTTCTGCTGCTCTGCGCGGCGCTGGCCAAGCTGCCCTACCTGGCCGCGTTCACCGCCTTCGACGCCGCCGGCCTCGCTCTGTTCCTGGTGGCGCTGCGCCGTGTGTCCGGCGCCGGCCTCGGCACGATCGCGGTGTTGGCATGCGCCTTCCCGCTCACCGTCTGGGTGCTCGGGCTCGGCCAGAACAGCCTGTTCATCGCCGCCGCGCTGGCGTTCGGTGCCGCCCTGGTCGATCGCCGCCCGGTGCTCGCCGGGCTGTGCTTTGCCGCCCTGGCGGTCAAGCCGCATTTCGGCCTGCTGGTGCCGGTGGCGCTGCTCGCCGGCGGGCACTGGCGCGCCGCCGCCGCGGCCGGGTGCGGCGTGGCGGGGCTGGTCGCGCTCAGCGTCGCCACGTTCGGCATTGCCACCTGGGCCGCGTTCCTGCCCGTCGCCGGCTGGGCGCCGTCGGCCTTCGCCGCCGAGATTCCGTGCCGATTCGGCGCCCTGGTGAGCGTCCTCGGCGCCGCGCGCGTGCTCGGGGCGGGGGCGGCGGCGGCTTCGATCGCTCAGACCGCGTCCGCGCTCGCCGCTTCCGTCATGGTCGGGCTGGTCTGGCGCTCCGGGCGCGACCCCGCGACGCGGGCGGCGGCGCTGGCCGCGGGGACGCTGCTGAGCGTGCCGGTGGCGCTGTTCTACGACGCCATGCCGCTGCTGATCGCCATCGCCGCGCTGTGGCCCGGCGCCACGGCGCGGCACCGGCGCGCACTGGCCGCGACGTTCCTGCTGGCCGGGCTGCTGCCCTTCCTCGGGCGCGGGCTGGGCCTGCCGCTCGGCCCGGTGCTGGCCGCCGGCCTGCTCACCCTCGCTCTGCTGAGATCCTGCCGCCCGGCAGGATCCGCCCGGCAGGATCTGCCCGCCGCCGCGGCCTGACCGCGGACTCCGGCCGCATTCCGCGGCTTCGGCGCTGGCACGAAGGATGCAATGCCTCCCCTGCGCGGCGCCGCCCTACCGGCGCTGGCAAGGAGGCGAGCATGACCATCGGTGGTGCGATTCCGAATCGCTGGGCGCAAAACGCCGCCTGGACTCCGCCGACAACCAGTGGTGTTGCCGACGTCCTTTCGGCCTGGTCGCGGCAAAAGCCGCAAGGCCATTCCGGTGCTGCCCATACCAACGCGACCGCCGGCCAGGGGCCGGCATCGAGCCTGGCGACCCTGGGTGCCGCCAAGACGGCGGCAACCGGGGGGGCGGGTTCGGCCGCGACCGGCGCGGCGGTGGCCTCGGCCGCGCATGCCGGTGCTTCCGGGGGTGGCGTTTCCGGGCACGGCGCCATCGCCGGGCTCGGCCAGCAGGCGCAGGCGGCGCTGGTGCAGGTGCAGAGCATGGAAGGTGCGGCGGCGAGCGGGGCGAAAAGCGCCCTCGCCGCCTATCGCACCCACGCGCTCAGCTGAACGCGACCGCCTGGGCGGCCTCGACGCCCGAGAGGAACGCCCCGGCGACGGTGCCGCCGAACCCGGCGTGGCACGCTTCCCCGGCAAAGACGAGCCGGCCGCCGCCGAGCGGCTCGGCCAGCGCGCGCCGCGCCGCCGCCCCGCCCGGCCGGGCATAGCAATAGGCGCCAAGAAACGGCGGGTCGGTTCCCCATGCGGTGACGACCGCGCCTGGCGCGAACGCGCGGGCGGCGCCGTGGC